>CP133187.1:2350773-2651547 GCA_030913685.1 Oscillospiraceae bacterium MB24-C1
CGTATGGTGTACTGAGGGTTTGCGGCCAGCCCCAGCCCCCAGCCGAAAAACATCGTCGCGCTCATCAGTGGTGCAAATTTGCCTTTACCGAACAGGTGCAGCAGCGCGCCCTTATCAGTGGGATAGGGCATGGCAGAATAGGCATATCCGCTGATTTGAGCTGCTTTTTCGTGGATGACCGCAATACCCCCCGCCCGCGTAACAATAACAACAAACACCATGACCAACCCCAGTGACAGCGCAATGAGATTGAAGGCGTCGGTTTTAGCCACGGTGTGATAGCCGCCAAAGGTGGAGTAAAGAATAAACAGATAAATTAACAATATTGCAAAGACGTATGGAATGTTAAACAGCGTGGCTGCCACAAGCCCAAAGCCACGTATCTGAATGACCAGATAAAAAACATAAACGCCGATCATAATGACTGCAAAAATCACCTGTAATGCCTTTGAGCCAAATCGCTTGCGGAAAAACTCGGGGATGGTGAGAATATCGTTTTCATACAATCTGTCGCTGATGAGCGCCAGCAGTACCGCGCCTACAAACCACGGAATGACCGAGTAGATCAGCGCTGCGTAGCCGCTCTCAAACACGCTGCCCGTAAAGCCAAGGATGGTGGCGGCCGATACCCATGTGCCGCAAAAGGTGAGCACACAGCGGCTGAGGCTCAGCTCGCGCCCGCCTAAATAGAATTGTTCCTTGGTGTTGCCTTTTCTAAAGCTGTTTTTGCCGATCGCCAGCAAAATAGCGGAGTAAATGCAAAAGTAGATCAGATAGATAACGGTTTTATTCATCCTGCCGCCTCCTGCATTTCAAAAGTGATGGTGATGGTGGTGCCTTCGCCCCGTGCGCTTTGGATATCAAAGCTACCGCCGTTTTGTCGCAGCAGCCGTCGCACGATTGAAAGACCGAGGCCGCGCCCTTGGGCTGCGTTCACACGCCCGGAGGATAGAACGCTTTTAAGCGCCTGCTCGGTCATGCCCTCGCCGTTATCTACGACGGTGAGCACCACGCCACTTTCTAGGCGACGGGCCGAAACGGTGACGTCGCCACCGTCGCCAACAGCGCGAAAGCTGTTGTTGATCAGGTTGATTAACACCTGTTTAATCTGCCCCTCATCGGCGTAAAGCATCAGATCGGATTCGGCAAAAAAGCGCAACGCAATGCGGCTGTTTTCGGCCACCTTGGTGTAAAGCAGCGCAATTTCGTCAAAGAGCTTACCCACTGGAAACAGCGTCTTATGACTGGCGCGCTCGCGGGCGAGGTTTAAGAGATTCTCAATCAAAAGGTTGATACGATCCACTTCGCCGACCATACCGGAGCAGATAGCGCGTTCATTTTCGCCCTCAAGCCGCTTTGATATTACCTGAATACCGGCGCGTACCCCTGCCAGCGGGTTGCGTATCTCATGCGCAAGGTCGGCCGCAATCTTGCCGGTGTGAGCCAGTTTTTCGCTTTCGCTGAATTTTTCTTCCATCATCTTTTTATAAGTAATGTCGTCGAGCGTGCACAACGCACCCCAGACAAAGCCGTTGGCATCGGTCAGCCGCCAGATGCCGATTTCAAGGTCGTAAGACCGGCCGCTCGGGTCTTGTGCGCGGACAGGGTCCATCACGGGCCGACTGCTAGCAATTAGCCGACGCAGCGTTTCCAACAGCGGCTCACCGTCACAGCAAAGCCCTTCCGCCGAGAGCATGGCGGCCGCCTTGGAGTTGATACAAAGCTGTTCGCTCTGCGCGTTGTAGGCGACGATGCCCAGTGGCAGGTTTTCGACAATTGCCTCATTTAAGATTTTAACTCGGACAATTTCGCCGGTATAACGATGGATATCCGACAGCATGCTTTCAAAAGAGATTGCCAAACGCCCGATTTCGTCGCGGCGTTGACGATAGTCGGCGGCAAGGGGCTGCCCCACCGTCAACCCAGGGTCGCGGCTGATGCGTTCGCATGCTTCGGTTAGCCGCCGAATGGGGTCGGAGATATTATAGGCGATGAAAATACCGGCCTGCACCGTGATGATCAACAGCGCAATTGTGGCGATGATCATATAACGCTGATTCTCGATCAAATCGTCGTAGAAGTCGGCGCGGTCCAGAATATAGCACAGCGTCCAACTATAACGATTGTCCATGCGCGAGAGTAAAACCCATTCTTCACGCATCTGAGAGCGGTCACTGCCCTCCAACAGCGGCGCGCCGCTCTCGTCATAAATGAAAAAGCCTTTGTCGGCGCGGGCGGCGCAGGTGCGTAAAATCGACTTGCGGCTCGAGGCAATTCCGTAGTGCTCAATCTCACTTGTCACGCTTTCGAGCAGCAGACGCGCGTTGAGATATTCCTTTTCAAGCTGTGCGCGATAACCGTTATAAAACAAGATACCGCCAAAGGTTCCGGTAAACAAAAAGCTGATGATTAAAAATGGAATCAAAATCTTATTTTCAATATCCAGCTTGATTTTAAATAGTCCCATTGGTACTTCTCCCCAGACTAAAGCTGTTTATCCTGCGTGGGTCTAAAAAATGCAAAGATGCCCGACGGTTGCCGTGCCCCTAAAAAGGTGGGAATAAGGTGATAAGCTCTGGCAAAAACAACACCCACAAGCATGCCTGTGGGTATTTTAAATCTAAAATATTAATCCGCCTGGCGTGCCAAGCAAAAGTGTAAACACTATTCTAAGTGTCAAGCAAATCAGCCCCCGATGCATGCAGCAAATTGTTTTTCTTATATTAACCTATTTTTGTTGAATATGCAACAAAAAAGCGGACTATCTGCCGCGTTTTAAGACAATGCCAAGCAGTGAAAAGACGATGAACACCATGAGATTGGTTATGACGACGCTTGCACCGGCCGGCGTGTTAAAAACAAACGAGATCATGATGCCGGTGCAAAAGCTGAACACCGAAACAACAGCCGCGCAGATGACAACCCCTTTAAAGCTGAAGAACAGCCGCATGGCTGAAAGGGCCGGAAATATAACAAGACTAGAAATGAGCAGCGCGCCCATCATGCGCATGCCAACCACTACCGTCACGGCGGTGAGCAACGCAAGCAGCGTGTTGTAGGCGCCCACCCGTACGCCGGTTGCCCGGCCAAACGCCTCATCAAAGGTTACAGCAAATATGCGGTGGTAGCAAAAAACATAAAGTGACAACACCACCGCCGAGAGTACAGCGGCAAATATAACGTCGCTCTTACTCATGGCCAGCACGCTGCCGAAAAGATAGCCGTGGATATCGGCGTTGATTCCGGAGGATAGCGAGGCCGCCATAACGCCCACCGCCAGCGCTGAAGAAGAAATCATCGCGATGGCCGCGTCGCCGCGCATCGACCCTTCGGCACTGATGCGCAGCAACAGAAACGCCGACAGCATCACAACCGGCACCGCTACCACCAGCGGCGCGATATTCAATGCCATTGCGATCGCCACCGCACCAAAACCAACGTGGGAAAGCCCGTCTCCAATCATAGAATAGCGCTTGAGCACTAGACTGACCCCCAGCAGCGCAAGGCACAGTGAAACCAGAATGCCCACCATTATTGCGCGCGTCATAAATCCATACGAAAACATTGTCATAACAAGGTTAAGCATTCAATTGTTCCTCCAGAAATTTCGGGCAAAGAAAAACTAAAAGCCCGCCAAAATTGCGCAGGGGTTGCACCGCCTCTAAAAATACCCGGGGTATCTTGTTATGCATCTGCTTTTTCCCCCAGAAGGCGACGTGCCGCATCACTTTTATAATAGTCCTCAACCGGGCCGAAAAAGGCGCAGCCGTTGGCCATGTGCAAAATTTTGCCCGCGCGGCGCGCCGCTTGCAGGTCGTGAAGCACCATCAGGATTGTAACGCCATGCTGTTTGTTGAGATGATTGATAATGCCATAAAGCTCAGCCGCCGCCGATGGGTCCAGCGCCGCCGCAGGCTCGTCGAGCAGCAGCAGCTTATCGGTGGCGCAAAGCGCCCGCGCCAACAGTACACGCTGGTGCTGTCCGCCCGAAAGCGCTCTAAACGAACGTTTTTTTAAGTCCAGCGCCCCTAGCTGTGTCAGCGCCTTTTCGGCACGGGCCTTATCAGCCGCCGAATAAAATGGGCTGTGACCGCTTGCCCCGAGGCAGCCCGAAAGCACCACCTCCCAAACCGAGGCGGGGAAGTCGCGTTGTGCCATCGATTGCTGCGGCAGGTAGCCGATCTCTCGCGGGGTGACGCCATTCATGACTATTTCGCCCGAGCGCGGTTGTTGCAGCCCCAAAAGCGCTTTGACCAGCGTCGATTTGCCCGAGCCGTTTTCTCCGACGATGCAGATATAATCCCCAGCTTCGACCGAAAACGAAAGATTTTCAATAGCAATGTGCGCACCATAGCTCATGGTTAAATTTTTACACTCTATCATCGGCACGGTTCATTCATCCCCTTGTGGCGATTGCGCCCTTTTTGGTTTCTAGTCATTCTTTTTCTCCTTTTGCTGTGCGCGACGCTTATCAGTACACTGTGCGCAGCAGCCCACCAAAACGATTTGCGCTGCGTCTAGCTCAAATCCATGCTCTTTATAAACATGATCGGGCAGCTTGTCCAGATATTTGCATTCCAGATGGGTCAACGCGCCGCAATACGCACATTTCAGGTGGTAATGCTGAGGCTGCGGCTCGGGCTGATATTCAAAGCAGGCACTTTTGCCCTCGCCAAACTGGTACTTTTTGACGCAACCCTGCGCAATCAATCGCTCAAGACAACGATAGACCGTTGCCTTGCCAACCGGCCTGCCATAGCGCTGTAAAAGCGTTGCAATCTCATCAGCGGTAAAATGTTCGCCGATGTGCGCTTTTAACAGCTCCAATATCACGGCTCGCTGCCATGTCTTATAGCCCCCGGCCATCGCACAGACCCCCTATCCCTGAAAGCTTATTAATATCAATTTGAGTTTCGTTTTCATATTTTATGCCGCTGCAGCAAAAAAGTCAAGAAAAGCGATTATAATACTGATTTTCCACTAAAAAATCAGATTCCTTTTTGCTGTATTTTCTGTCGCTTTGTGTCGGTCGCATCGTTTTTGGATAAAAGATTGCTCCCGATAGAAACTCGTCGTATAAAAACGCAGAGCGAATTACCGCTCTGCGTTTAAAGCAATTCTAATTTCTCCCGGCTTCCAGTAGCTCGAACCATCCGGCTTTCGGCAAAGCAGACCGCTGTCGATAAGCTCACGCCGGAGGATAAAATAATCGTTAAAGGTGTGCCACTGCGTGCAGATGGCATTGACCGATTTTTCGGTATAGGTGCTGCCCGCTTCAAATTTTTCCGCCAGATAGCTCAGCACGGCCGCTCGAGGAACAGCTCGCTTTGGCAACTGTATAATTCGGCCCGAAGCATCAAGAAACCTCTTGATATCTGTGTTTTGTTGCATTTAGACTCCTCCATTTGTTTGTGCGTTGCGTCTTTCGGACCACAGCTCTAACAAAACGGCAACGTCGCCGGAAAACTCCCGGTCGGTTTGCGCCTCTTTCTTTTTGATCTCTTCAAGCACCTCAAAAGAAAAAGCCGACGCGCCGTGCTGCTTCCACGCCTGAGCCATGCAAGTTTCAGGGCAGGAATTAGTTGAGCATGAAAAAGAAAAACGATTTTTAGAACCCTGCATGTCGGTCGTCGACCGAATCCACGCGGCATCGGCAGCCTCGCATCGGATACAAAATACACCGCCGATCACTGTTCTATTTTTATACTGCGTTTTAAGCGCTTTTTTAGCGTGTGCATCCATTACTAAAACCTTCTTTCTGACTATTTTTGAAAACGGTCACTTCTTCGGTAGCACATCAGCAACGCCCGTACGTCCATATCTAAAATTTCCGCCAGCATTAAAAGCAGCGAAACGTCGGGCAGGCCGGTGCCGCGCTCCCATTTTGAAACAGCTTTGTCGCTGAGGCCCATTTTTTCGGCAAGCTGTTTTTGTGTCATGCCGCGCGCCAAACGTGCTTGGCGAATGATAATACCCGCTGTGCTATCTTTCATCATTTTCACCCCGCAAAAATATCGTAATGCCCGGCGGCAGAAAAAACAATAAACGCTCCGTAGAGTTGTGATTGGCGCAGGCAAAAATTACATTTGTTGGTGGTCTATTTATAAAAATCTGTCCGTACAAAACCGGATGTTTGCTGGATGACAAACTGTTTGCAGCATGCTATACTGATGTTAAATTTCGGCTGGTCTGAGCGGGCCGCCACAGGAGCATTTCTCCTTTGAAGTGCAACAATAGCATCAGGCCAGATATTCGCTGAATGGCAATTATTCGGTGGGGAACAGGCCTTTACGGAGGGAATAGATATGGCAAACAGTTTAGCGGAGCTTAGGGAGACACTGAAAAATTGCAAGGGCTGCCGCCTGTGTGAGCAGCGGAACAACGTCGTTTTCGGCGTTGGGCCTGCGCACGCACGGGTCATGCTCATCGGTGAGGGGCCCGGCCAGAACGAAGATGAAAAAGGTGAACCGTTTGTCGGCAGGGGCGGCATTCTGCTGGATAAAATGTTGGACGCCGTGGGGCTTTCCAGAGAGACGAACGTCTTTATCGCCAACATGGTCAAGTGCCGCCCACCCCAAAACCGCGACCCACAGTCCGACGAGATGGAAGCCTGCTTGCCTTTTTTACGCGAACAGGTGCGTTTGCTTCGCCCGCGCATCATCGTCTGCGTGGGGCGCATCTCGGCCCAGAGGTTGATTTCCGCCGATTTCAAGGTCACAAAACAGCACGGTGAGTTTTTTGACAAAAACGGTGTGCTGATGATGGGGACGTTTCACCCGGCCGCTCTGCTGCGCAACCCCAACCAGAAGCCGATGGCGTTTGAGGACTGGTTGAAGCTGCGCGAGGTGATCAAAAAGGAATGTCCCGAGGTTTATCAATAAACAATAAAACTTGGAGGAAACGTAATGAGTAAAGTGTTGTGGAGAAAAAACACCCTACCTAAAACCGACGACCGTTATCTCTCGTTGATGGACATACAATCGGTAGAAAGTGCGTTGGCCTTTCACCGCAGCTTCCCCGAATATTCTGTCACCCCGCTGCGGCAGCTTGAGGGTTTTGCCAAAGAGCTGGGGCTGGGCGGGCTTTATGTCAAGGATGAATCTTACCGCTTTGGTTTAAATGCTTTTAAAGTTCTGGGGGGCTCTTTTGCCATCGGCAAATTTGTCGCCGCGCAGCTCGGGCGCGATATCAGCCAGGTGGATTACGCATTTCTGACGTCCCCGGAATTTAAAGACACCTTTGCGCCCTGCACCTTTTTTACTGCCACAGACGGCAACCACGGGCGTGGGGTGGCTTGGTCGGCTGACCGCCTTGGGCAAAAAGCCGTCGTGCTCATGCCTGAAGGCACCGTTAAAAGCCGTTATGAGAACATCAAAAAGCTCGGCGCAGATGTCACGATAGAAAAGCTCAATTATGATGATTGCGTACGCAAGGCCGCGATGCTGTCGGCACAAATTCCCGCCAGTGTGGTGGTGCAGGACACCGCTTGGGACGGTTATGAGGAAATTCCGACACATATCATGCAGGGCTATGGGACGCTTATTGCCGAGGCGGTTGATCAAATGACACAGGAGGGCATTGTGCCGACACACGTGTTTGTGCAAGCTGGTGTCGGTTCGCTGGCGGCGGCAGTACAGGGCTACCTCGTCAACCGATTCCCGGAAAACACACCGAAGGTTGTGGTCATGGAATGCCGCGCCGCCGACTGCTTCTATCGCTCGGCTGTTGCGGGAGATGGCGAAGCAGAGGCGGTGGGCGGTGCACTTAATTCGATTATGGCCGGGCTCTGCTGCGGTGAGGCTAGCCCCATCGCCTGGGATATTCTGAAAAACCACGCTGCGGCGTTTTGCTCCTGCGATGACAGCGTGTCGGCTGCGGGCATGCGCCGGCTCTCCGCCCCCGTCGCAGGTGACCCTCGCATTATTTCGGGCGAAAGCGGTGCGGTGGGCACGGGGCTTGTCGACCTTATCTGCCGCTGTGACGACTATATCGACTTGAAAAACGCGCTGGGCATCGATGCAACGTCGCAGGTGCTGTTGATTTCCACCGAGGGAGACACAGACCCCGAGTGCTATCGCGCCATTGTTTGGGATGGGGCTTACCCCAGTGCAGACTAGCACCTATCCGGCCTTTATAGCAAACCCTTGACCGGTTCAGATTAACGACAACGATGTAGTGGTTTGAACGCCGAAATTCGATGTAATTTTAACATTCAATATTGATTTTTACGTTGTTGCACAACCCTTTACTGCATTTTATCACTAAAGCACAGCTGAATTGTTTGATATTTTATGTAATAGTAATAGTTTTTGATGTTAATCCTGCATATTGCCTGTCAGAATGCGAAATATCTTGCTCGTTATGTAGAAATAATTGCTTTAATTTGGTATAATATCGGTATAAATCAAGCCATAATGGCATTGTGCGCCTTTCATTGCGGTTGTTTCAATTTTATATGCTTTTTCCACGTGGAAAGCAATTGTCAAATATGTATGGAGGGAAACTACATGAGTAAAAAATTTGTCTACCTGTTCTCAGAAGGCAACGGAAAAATGCGCGAGCTGCTTGGCGGCAAAGGTGCTAACCTTGCCGAGATGACCACCCTCGGCATGCCGGTTCCGCAGGGCTTCACCATCAGCACCGAAGCCTGCACCCAGTATTACACCGACGGCCAGAAAATCAACGATGATATCAAGGCTCAGATTTTTGAGAGCCTCGCCGCTCTTGAGAAGATTTCCGGCAAAAAGTTCGGCGATCTCGAAAATCCGCTGCTTGTCTCGGTTCGTTCGGGCGCGCGTGCGTCGATGCCTGGCATGATGGATACCATCCTGAACCTTGGCTTGAACGACGAGGTTGTTGAGGCATTCGCCAAAAAGACCAACAACCCCCGCTTTGCTTATGACTCCTACCGCCGTTTCATCCAGATGTATTCCGACGTTGTTATGGAGGTCGGTAAGGCTTATTTTGAAAAGCTCATCGACGAGATGAAGGAGAAGAAGGGCGTCACACAGGACACCGATCTTACCGCCGACGACCTCAAGGAACTGGCTGGCCTGTTCAAGGCTGAGTACAAGGCCAAGAAGGGCGTTGATTTCCCCTCCGACCCCAAAGAACAGCTCATGGGCGCCATCATGGCGGTTTTCCGTTCCTGGGATAACCCCCGCGCTATTTACTACCGCCGTATGAACGACATTCCTTCCTCCTGGGGCACCGCTGTCAACGTACAGATGATGGTGTTCGGCAACACCGGCGACACCTCCGGCACCGGCGTTGCATTCACCCGTAACCCCGCCACCGGCGAGAAGAAGCTGTTCGGTGAGTTCTTGATGAATGCGCAGGGCGAAGACGTTGTTGCAGGCGTCCGTACCCCCCAGTCCATTGAGCATCTCAAGGAAATCATGCCCCAGGCATATGACCAGTTTGTCGAAATCTGTGACCGCCTTGAAAAGCATTATCGCGATATGCAGGACATGGAGTTCACCATTGAAGATAAGAAGCTTTATATGCTTCAGACCAGAAATGGCAAGCGCACCGCCGCCGCTGCGCTTCAAATTGCTTGCGACCTTGTCGACGAGGGCATGATCTCCGAGAAGGAAGCCGTTATGATGATCGACCCCAAGCAGCTTGACGCCGTGCTGCATCCCCAGTTTGACACCACCGCCCTCAAGGCCGCCAAGCCGATCGGTAGTGCGCTGCCCGCTTCGCCCGGTGCCGCCTGCGGACAGGTCGTCTTCACCGCTGAGGCCGCTGTTGAGTGGGCGGAATCCGGCAAGAAGGTCATTCTGGTTCGCCTTGAGACCTCTCCTGAGGATATCGCCGGTATGCACGTTGCACAGGGCATCCTGACCGTGCGCGGCGGCATGACCTCCCACGCCGCTGTTGTTGCGCGCGGCATGGGCACCTGCTGTGTTGCAGGCTGCGGCGACATTAAGATTGACGAAAATGCCAAGGTCTTCACCCTTGGCGGCAAGACCTTCCACGAGGGCGACTTTATCTCGCTCGACGGTTCGACCGGCAACATCTATGGCGAAGCCATCAAGACGGTTGAGGCTTCTATCTCCGGTAACTTCGGCCGCCTGATGGCTTGGGCTGACAGCTACCGCAGTCTCAAGGTTCGCACCAATGCCGACACTCCGTTTGACGCTGCGCAGGCTGTCAAGTTTGGCGCTCAGGGCATTGGCTTAACCAGAACCGAGCACATGTTCTTCGAGGCTGACCGCATCCCCGCTATGCGCGAGATGATCGTATCCAAGAACGAGGCACAGCGCCGCGCCGCGCTCAAGAAGCTTCTGCCGATGCAGCGCAGCGACTTTGAGGGCATCTATGAGGCGATGGCTGGACGCCCTGTTACCATTCGCTTCCTCGATCCGCCCCTGCATGAGTTCCTCCCCCACGAAGATGAGGACATCAAGACGCTTGCCGCCGACATGGGCCTGACCTTTGAGGAGCTCAAGACCACCGTTGAGTCTTTGCATGAATTTAACCCCATGATGGGCCACCGCGGCTGCCGTCTGGCGGTTTCTTATCCCGAGATTGCCGAGATGCAGACCACCGCTGTCATCGAGGCTGCCATCAACGTCAAGAAGGCGCATCCCGACTGGGAGATGGTGCCCGAAATCATGATTCCGTTGGTTGGCGAAATCAAGGAGCTGCAGTATGTTAAGTCGGTTGTCGTCAAGACTGCTGATGAGATCATCGCCAAGAGCGGCGTGGATCTTAAATACCTCGTTGGCACCATGATCGAGATTCCGCGTGCTGCGCTGACTGCAGACGAAATTGCCAAGGACGCGCAGTTCTTCTCGTTTGGCACCAACGACCTGACCCAGATGACCTTCGGCTTCTCGCGTGACGACGCCGCTGCGTTCCTCGGCGCTTACTACGACAAGAAGATCTATGAGCAGGATCCCTTTGCCCGTCTGGATCAGACCGGCGTAGGCAAGCTCGTTGAGATGGCTGTCAAGCTTGGCCGTGAGACCCGCCCCGACATCAAGCTGGGCATCTGCGGCGAGCACGGCGGTGACCCGTCCTCGGTTGAGTTCTGCCACAAGGTCGGCCTCGACTATGTCTCCTGCTCGCCCTACCGCGTGCCGATTGCACGTCTGGCAGCAGCGCAAGCTGCAATAAAATTCTCTAAGTAGTTTAATATACGAAAAGACATTGCATCTCAAATAAGAGTTGCAATGTCTTTTTTTATTATGATAATTATATTTTGCATTTTGGTGTTATGCTCATAATCTTAGTTATCCGCTTTGGAAAAAACACCCCACAAAGATAAAATAATACCTGTCATCAGCAAAATAGCACCAATGACCAACATCGGGAACAAGCCTAAATTAGACACTGTTTGCCAATATTTACCTAATCGTGTATTCCATTCTGTTGTATTTTCTAAACCTATACTTGCTATTAAAGATGAAAACAGCAACATCAAAACGCCTGTAATCTTAAAGCCTATCCCGGCTATTATTTTTTTCATATTTGTTTCAACCTTTCATTGTTTAATTAGTCCTTGGTAATATTATACTATCAAATAAACTTGCACACAACCTAATTATAATGTGCCATAATGAAGTAAAAAGTGTGCCATAATACAATAAAATCCAGATAGCTCTATTAGGGTCGCACTCCTACAGGCCGCCATCAAAAGCCCCAGATAATATAGACTAAAAAAAGGACACTGCCGATCGGCAGTGTCCTTTTTTGCATGTTTTACAACTTCGTATTTTGCTCATTTTATTCATTTCGCCAGCCTTCACCGCATGGTCTTTTCTTCTGAAACTTGTGCTATTTAAACCTAAATTCATAAATTTATGTGTTAAAATGCCTATTGATTAAAAAAATTAACTTTATTATAATAAAAATGTTACCAATATATAGAAAAGGTTTTCTGGCGTCTTTAAACAAAGAAAACATTGCAAAATTTAGCTTTTAAAATCAGGGCATAGAAAATGCCGAGAGTTCGCCAAAAAATTTGTCTTGGGGCAAGCCGATTCTCGTTTGTCAGCCAGGTACATCTTTCAAGGTAAATACCATATTTTAGGTCTGTTACCGTAGACTTCAGTATAAGCTTTTCGGTACCCGAACAAACCTTGGCCCCGAACGGAAGATTTGCGAACTTGTCACTGCACTTCGTATTTCTGTGCGGTATTGTCCTTTAATTTTTTGCTTTTGGAGAGAAAACATGTCGCATATAACAGTTTTTGATGTTGCTCGGCGTTGTGGCCTATCCCCAACAACGGTATCTCGTGTATTGAACAATACGGATTATCCGGTCAGCGAACAGGCACGCCAAAAGGTTTTGCAGGCCAGTAAAGAGCTAGACTATTCTCCGAACCCGGCTGGCAGAATGCTTAAAACAAAAAAAAATTATGATATCGGCCTGATCGTTCCCAATATTTCAAATTACACATATGCTATTTTGGCAACCGGTGTACAAAAGGTTGCAGCGGCATACGGATATCAAGTGATTCTTTGCACCTCTTTCGACAGTGTGGAGATGGAGCGAAAAAATATTGAGCTTCTACGGAAAAAACAAGTAGCTGGCATTGTACTGGTAACCCTGGACTGGACGGGGGATAACATTGCATATGCGGTAAGCAAAAAGCTGCGTATCGTAGCAGCAGAACAGGCAGTGCAAAATGTCGATTGTCCCCGGGTGCTGGCAGATCATTTTCATATTCCTTTTATGATTATGGACTATCTGGTTCAAATGGGGCATCGGGACATTGCGTTTCTTTCGGCCCCGCTTGATCGCCCCAGCCGTAAATTACTGTATAGCGGGTATCAGGAGGCAGGAGAAAAAATGAAACAGGTCTGCCGTACACAAGCGCTGTTTGCAACACTGGAGCCAGACGCGCAGGGGCCGAGCTTTCAGCAGCATATTGCCTACGGTATGGAGCTTGGGCAGCGCCTGCTGCAGCAAAGCACAATGCCAACCGCAATCTTTTGCAATAACGATATGGTGGCGCTGGGCGCTTTACAAAAGCTGATTACTTGTGGCGTAAGGGTTCCAGACGATGTAAGCTTGGTTGGAATCGACAATTCGCCCTATTCACAACTTCCATATATGCCGATATCCTCGGTGGATGAGAACGTATCCAAAACCGGGCAGGAAGCAGCAAAGATGCTGTTTGCACTGATTAAAGGAAAAGAACAGGAAAATCCGGAACGGATCATTGAAGCGACTTTGGTCGCAAGGGGAAGTGTTCGGGATCTGCGTTAAGAAAAGGTGGAAATGTGGCGAGTATGCTTTCAGTAGAACACATTACAAAAAATTACGGGGGCAACAGCGCCATAGCAGATGTAACGTTTGCGGCAAAATCGGGCGAGGTTGTGGGGCTGATCGGCCATAACGGTTCCGGCAAGTCCACCACGATGAATATCGTTACCGGCTACCTAACGCCTACCTCGGGGCGGGTGATGGTTGAAAAAACCGATGTTGCACAGAGCCCACTTGTGGCGCGTAGCAAAATTGGGTTTATGCCGGAGAATCCGCCGCTTTATTTTGACATGACAGTGGAAGAGCAGTTAGGATTTGCCTGTGCATTGCGCAAAATTAAACGGGCGGATCGAGCAGCGGAGATTCAACGAGCAAGCCGCCTTGCAGATGTTGAGGGGGCACGCGGGCGGTTAATTCGCAATTTGTCCAAGGGTTATCGCCAGCGTATCGGTCTTGCGCAGGCATTGATTGGTAATCCGCCGGTGCTTATTTTAGACGAACCGACAGCAGGGCTAGACCCGCAGCAGATTCTTGAAGTTCGCGAAGTAATCCTTTCGCTTCGCCGCGATCATACCATCCTCCTCAGCAGCCATATCCTGTCGGAAATCGCTGCAGTATGCGACCGGCTGGTCATTTTGAGCAACGGCAGGGTGGTGGCTGACGATACAGCAGCTATGCTGCTTCAAAATCACAAAAAATGCCCCCGATACAGGGCACGCGTCACAGGCAATTTAGAAAACATAAAGGCGCTACTGGATGCTTCCGGCTGGGCAAAATCTTGTGAAATTCAGCGCTGTACGTCAGACGGCGTACAAGAAGTACTGTTTACGGCAGATGGGGCAAAGGTTTTTGAAAGCTTCTATTTGATTGTGCAATATACAAACAGTGAGTTGACTGCATTTGAGCCGATTCAGCCTAGTTTGGAGGAAGTTTTTCTCTCGCTAACGAAAGATCATCGGTACCAAAAATAAAATCACGTGCACGGTTGTACATAAAAGGAAGTGAACCCTATGGGTGCAGTTTTTGAAAAAGAATTTCGACAATATGCAAGCTCCATGATGGGGGCAATATTTCTGGCTGCTTTTTTTGCCCTTACCGGATATTACTTCGTAATTGGGAATTTGTATTCACAAAATGGGGACATTAGCACCTTGTTCACCTCGGTTTTGATGATGTCGATGTTCCTGTGTCCGGCGTTGACCATGCGGTTGCTTGCCGAAGAAAAGAAAATGGGTACCGATCAAATGTTGTTTACTGCGCCGGTGTCGTTATTCGATGTGGTGCTAGGGAAGTTCTTGGCTTGCTGGTGTTTTTTTTTGTGCGCTAGCCTTGTAATTGTTCTGGATATCGCAATTTTGGCGGCGTATGGTTGCTTTCAACCATTGGTGGCAATTGGAAACCTTGTTGGTTTGTGGTTGTCCGGCGCGGCGTTCCTTGCCATTGGAATGTTTTTATCCTCGTTAACAGAAAATCAGCTGGTGGCGGCAATTTTAACCTATAGCATCCTGCTGGGACTATGGCTACTAGACTTTTTGCAATCCTATCTTTCCAACCCAATTTTGCTGGGGAGTGTTCGTTATCTCTCTTATCGGCAGCACTATGCAGAGTTGTCGTCAGGGATCTTTAGCTTGTCTACGTTTGTTTACTGTGTGGGCGTCTGCCTTCTGTTTTTAGCGTTGACAGTCCTGCGGCTCAAGCGTGAGCATTGATGGAGGGAGAAATGAGCGGAAGTATAAAGCTAAAAAACAAAGGATATAATGCGCTGACCGTACTGTTGATTCTTTTGTTTATCGCTACCAGTGTATGTGCCTATATCCTGACAGACCGCTTTGGTCTAAAACTGGACTTAACAGAAAACCGCCTTTATACGCTTACGGATACCACCCACAATCTTGTAGAAAATTTATCCGCCCCGGTTGTGATTACCGTATTTAACACCGAAACGGAATTTCTTACGCTGCCGCGCGAGTTGTTGCGCCGTTATGACCGTTTAAGCAGCAAACTGTCGGTACGTTACTGCGATCCTTATCTTCAGCCTGCGCTGGTACAGGGATATCGGGAAAAGGGATATGATGTGGAGTTGAACTCCATCATGGTGGAAAGTGGCGAGCTTGATCGTTATATGACTTTAATGGACCTTTATAAAATGGATTCATCTGGTGAAAAAGTGCAAGGTCTTGTGGCGGAACAGATGCTGACCTCGGCTATTGCTGGGGTGACAGCCCAACGAAAACCGCTGGTGCAGTTTACCGATGGCCATAACGAACAGCCGTCGCAGGCGCTGTTAAATGTCTTTACACGCAACAATTATGAGCTGTCTTATACGATGCTCTCGGTACTGGGTGTAGATCCGCAAGCAGATACGTTGGTGATCGCCGCGCCCACCCGTGATTTTTCCAAAGAGGATACAGCTGCGGTGGAGCAATATCTGGAGCAGGGCGGAAGTGTAATGGTTTTTCTTGAGCCGGGCAGTACGGCCTTCCCAAACCTGTTCGACCTGCTGGCAGACTGGGGAATCGGCGTAAGCGACCAAACCGTGTTGGAACCTCAGTTGTATGTCTCCGCAAGTCGCTTGAATGTGGCTGCTACTTATGCCAACCACCCCATCAATCAGTTTTTTGCTGACAACCGCTACTATGTGATCAGCCCGTCCAGCCGCGCATTGCTACCGTTGTACGAAAAGCGAGGCGGCGTGACAACGCAGCAGGTATTGATTTCGTCCAGTAAATCTTATGCGCAAACGCATGTCGAAAGTGAAGATTCAAAAGTGCCGGAAGCGTATGGCCCATTTGTTTTAGCAATGACATCGCAGCGAGAGGTAAGCACACAATCAAACAGCAAGTCTGCACGCCTGTTTGTTTCCGGCAGCAAAAATATTTACGGGGACGATTTGTTACAAAGCAGTAGTCTAGCAAATAATAACTTTCTAGTTCGAAGCGCATCTTGGTGTCTGGAAGAAGAGCCATTGCTGGATATCCCAGATAAAGCGCTTGATACAGAATATCTCCCCATTTTGGCGGGTGAGGCGCATTTGTTTGCGCTGATTCTCCAAGGAATTCTGCCTATGGCAGTGCTAATTTTTGGCGCTTATGTTTATTTGCGCAGGAGGCACTTATGAACACGGCAGAGCAAAGGCTGGCCCGCTGGGCCGTAGCAGCAATTGTTATCTTGATCGTTGGCAGCGTTGTGCTGTGCTTTATTCCTCCGACAGAAGTTGCACAGCATGAAAGCAGCGCGGTAACGGATATAAGCGTGGCGGAACTTTCCGCTATTGCGATAAAAAATCAATCTGGTGGCTTTGGCCTGGTCGTCGAGCCCCAGGGAGTTTCGATTCTGGATGTAGCCGATGTGCCTTTGTCAGCCAGCGCCCTAAAGGTTTTTGTCTACCAACTGGCACATCTTAGCGCAGAGCGTGTGATAGGCGTACCAGATCACTGGAAAGAGTTTGGGCTTGAAACCCCTGACACCTATGCAGTTCTGCTTCGAGCAGATGGCAGCCGCATTCGATTGTATCTGGGCAACCAAAGTCCGCTGGAGGACGGATGGTATCTACGGCGTGAAGACAGCGATACGCTTTACCTTGTCAGTGACCAGATTGCGGATATGATGCGTTATACCGTGAATGATTTTCGCAATTTGCAACTGTTTGCGGGGGTTGCAGCCAATCAATTTACAGATTTCTCCTACATAAAAATTCAACGAGCAGGCGACGAAGTGGTGGTTCAGTGCGATACCACAGACGAAACGCTTCATTTTACGGTGGAAAAGCCATTTCAAGCAACGCTGGATTGGCAAACCGCAGTGCAAACACTTCTGACTCCGCTGACAAAAGTCGAGCCAATTCGATTTGTAAGTGACAGCAAACCGTTGTCTTATTATGGGCTGGACCAGCCGCTTTATCATATGGAGGTGTCCTACGGGGGCCAGACTTCGCGGTTGGTTTTTTCCCACGCAGATGAACTGCACTATTACTGCGCGGCAGAAAATGATACTACCGTCGTCAAGGTGGAGAAAGCAGATTTTGCGTTTTTGGACGTGCGCGCTACAGATCTACTTGGTACATCTCTTTATGCTAGAACAGCAGCAGAAACCGAAAACGTGACGATTGTGTCTTCTGATAAACGATACAGTGTTGATTTTACAGGACAGGGAACAGCGCTGCAAGGTACTTGTGGCAACCGACTGCTATCACAACAAGAGGTTGTCAAGCTATACGGCCAGTTAACCAATATCCCCATTGCCGAAGAATTGCCTTATGGGCAGGAGTTAACTGCAAAAAGTTTTGTCACCTTGGTTTTTACCATGCGAGATGGAACGGTAGACACCGTTGCGTTGGTTCCTCTTTCGGAGCGACGGTGTGCGGTGGTAGTCAATGGGCAGGCAACGCACACCACCTATCTTGCTTCTGCAAGGGAAATATTAAATGCGGCGACTCTATTTCTAGGAAAGTAATTACTTTCCTAGAAATATGGGCATATCGTTTTTATAAATAGAAAACCTTTTCTGTTATGGCTTTATTGTGTATTTCGGCTAAGTGCCGTTATATAAAAATAAAAATGTAGAAGGAGTATGAAAAATGAAAAGAACGCTTACCTTAGTTTTGGCAGCTGTAATGGTGCTGTCGCTTGTTGCTTGTGGCACATCCGGGGCATCGTCTACTCCATCGTCCGCTGCATCAGCATCCTCGCAAAACGCCGCTGGGGAATCGGCAGAGAAAGCCTCTATGTCGTTTGCCAACACCCAGCCCGAAGCCGATGTGGAAACACAAGCTTTGTTTGAATGCGAAACCCAGATCGAGGCGGCCACCAACGGCAACTTTGCAATTGAAGTTTACCCCAACTCTTCCATGGGCGATACCGACGATTTGCTGGAGCAAGCCATTGAAGGCGCTGCAGTGCTGACCATTACCGATCCCGGCCGTCTGGCAGACTATATTCCGGAATACGGTATTCTCCAGATGCCTTACTTCATGCCGGACTATACCTACATCAACCCCGTTACCTCAACAGATAAGGTAAAAGAGTGGGAAGCTGGATTTGAAGAATTTGGCGTAAAGGTCCTGACATCCAACTGGTATGGCGGCACCCGGCATTTTGTGTGTAACACGGAAGTAAACGTTCCTGCGGATCTGAATGGCCTGAAGATTCGTACCATGGGCAGTGATCTGTGCATCCAGTCTGTAAATGCAATGGGCGCTGTGGGCACCGCGATGTCGCAGTCGGAAATTTACTCTGGCATCGAACAGAAGGCAATTGACGGATGCGAAAACCAGAATACCTCTACTTATGCAATGCGCCTTTACGAGATTCAAAGCTACATTAATAAAACCGGACATTTCATTCTGTTGGGTACCCCGGCTATGGGAACGACCTATTTTAACTCTTTATCTGCCGAGAACCAGCAGCTTCTGGTAGATACCTTTACCAAGGTGGGCACCGATTATCAGAAAATCTGTGTTGAGCAGGAAGCTGAGTTTGAAAAGGAAATGAAAGAAAAAGGCATGACAATCAACGAAATAGATACAACTCCGTTTAAAGAGGCTGTTCAGCCTGTTTACACCCAGCTTGGCTACGATACACTGCGCGATGAGATATATGCAGAAATCGGCCTGAGCTGATTGAAAAAGCGCCGTATGCTGCCGGCTAATGCCGACAGCACACGGCTGCGCGGGCAATCAGAACTAACATGAAGGAGAATAGCCTATGAAGAAAATATATCAGACAATTTGTAAAGCAGAAGAGAGTATCTGCGGTATGCTTCTGTGCATCATCGTCGCGTTAGCATTTCTGACCGCCATTGCCCGTTGCATCAAGCACCCAATCTCGTGGACAAATGATATCTCTCAGCTGTTTCTTGCGTGGCTGGCCTTTCTAGGGGCGGACATGGCCTTGCGCGAAGGGCGGGTGCTGGGGGTGGATATTTTGACACGGCGGCTTCCGGAAAAAACGCAGGCTGCAATTCGTATCGCTACAAACGTGCTGCTGCTGCTAACGCTGGCTGCATTTGTAAAGTATGGGTTTGCTCTTTGTTTTAATAACATCAGTCGCTCTTACCAGGCGCTTGGCCTAAGCTATTCCTGGGCAACGGCAAGTTTGCCGGTGTGTTCCATCCTAATGGTAACAACCATCACGCTGGAAACGATGCAGCAATTCAATGTGTTGACTGGGCGTACATCTGCGGTAAAAGAGAGGGCGAAGTAAATGGTAATTTTACTGTTCACATTTATTATTCTTTTGGCGTTGAACGTGCCGATTGCTTTTGTGGTGGGATTGTCCGGGCTGTCGTTTATTTTGACAACCGATGCTATTCCCTTTTCGGTGGCGGTGCAACGCGTAGTAGCACAAACACAATCCTATAGCTTTTTAGCGGTTCCGTTTTTTATTTTTGCAGGTAACCTGATGAATGAAACGGGAATCACCAAATATCTGCTGCGGCTGGCGAAGTTGGTAACCCATAAAATGTACGGTGGGTTGGCCCAGGTAAACATTTTGATGAGTACCATGATGGGAGGCATTTCTGGTTCTGCTTGTGCAGACGCCTCCATGGAGGCTCGCATCATTGGTGAAGATATGATCCGCGCTGGTTACCCGAAGGGTTATACCTGTGCTGCAACGTGCTTTTCTTCCTTGGTCACTGCCACGATCCCGCCTAGCCTAGGGTTGATTTTATTTGGCTATATTGGCAGCGTTTCCATTGGCCGTTTGTTTGCGGCAGGCATTGTTCCCGGCGCACTAATGGCAATAGGGATGATGATCACGGTGGCAATCACAGCAAAGCGTCACCGCTATGAGCCGCCAGTAGAAAATCAGAAAGCACCGAGCAAAGAGGAAGTCATGCATACCATAAAAGAATCGATGTGGGCGTTGTTCTTCCCCATCATTTTGCTTGTCGGCATTCGTATGGGCGTGTTTACAGCTTCTGAAGCGGGTGCGTTTGCTGTGGTGTATGCATTGTTCGTAGGCAAGTTTATATATAAAGAACTTACATGGGAGCGCTTTAAAACTTCTTTGCGAAATGCCTGCATGGATACTGGCGTTATTTTGCTGATCGTTTGCTTATCGGGTATTTTCTCCTATGCGATTACATATGTAAAAGCACCTGTTAAAATTTCAAATGCAGTTCTTGGAATTACCACCAATCCCGCAATGCTGCAAATTTTAATTATGCTATTGATCTTTGTGATGGGACTTTTTCTGGACAGTGATGTCAACACTCTGCTACTGACCCCTATTTTCCTACCGATCGTACAAGCTGCAGGCGTTGATCCGGTTCACTTCGGCGTAATGATGGCAACCATATTAACCTTGGGCGTTATGACACCGCCGGTTGGAACGGCCTGCTATATTGTGTGTGGCATCTTGCAATGCCCCATTGAAGAGTATGTTAAAGCGTCGATTCCATTTATTATTTCGATTTTGATAGTATTCGGGATTTTGGTGTTCTTCCCCAACGTTGTGCTATTCCTGCCAAACCTGATTTTTGGCTGATTTAAAGCGGCAATTTGAAAGGATACAAGCTATGAGATATATGACAGTAGACAAGCTGCAGGTTTTTATTACAGAAAGCCGAAAAGAGATGGGGCAGTTTGCCGGACAGGATGCTGCTTGCATGTTGAAGCTGATTCTTCAGGAAAAGGAAACAGTAAACGTGATGTTTGCGGCTGCACCTTCTCAAAATGATGTTTTGGAGGAGCTGATTCGGGATACGGACATTGATTGGACAAGGGTTAACGCATTTCATTTGGATGAATATATCGGTCTTAGTGCGGATGCACCCCAAGGCTTTGGAAACTTTTTACGAAAGAAAATTTTCAGCAGATGTCCTTTCCGCGCCGTGTACTATATAGACCCCGTAACGGTAGATCCGCAAGAAGAGGCGCTGCGGTATGAACAGCTTTTGAAGGAAAACCCCATCGATATATGCATTCTTGGCGTGGGCGAAAATGGGCATATGGCATTTAACGATCCGGGTGAAGCGGATTTTGAAGATCCGCATCTGGTTCGCATTGTACATCTTGACGAGCGCTGCCGTCAGCAGCAGGTAAATGACAATTGCTTCAAAACCATTGATGAAGTACCCAAAGTTGCCCTTACAGTCACCATTCCAGGGTTGCTGCGTGCAAAAATGATACTTTGTGTGGTTCCTACGGTGAACAAGGCAGAAGCAATTGCTAAAATGCTGACCGGCCCTGTAACAACACAGTGCCCTGCATCCGTGCTGACGCGCAAGCAATGTGCCCGCCTTTATTTGGATTCGGAAGCGGCCAGCCATTTGGCCTGAGGAGAAGTGACGATGCAACTTGTAAGAAATGCCGCGCAAGCTGCGGCAAATGAGGATGGGCTGCTCTTCTTTCCGCAAGAGTGTGAAACCATTGCGGTGAATCGCGTGGAGATCGCAAGCAGAGAACATACACAAATGGCGATTCATGACGATGAGGAAGAGATCTATATTATTACGCAGGGAACAGGTAACGTATTTTTAAACGATGTGAGATATCCTGTGCAAACGGGTGACGTTGTTTATGTTCCCCGCAACACGACACATTGGGTGGAAAATGTAGGTTCAATCGCGCTGATTTATCTGTGTGTGGCAAACTGGCCAGATAAAAACAAATAGGAAATGTTTGTTTTTCGTCCAATTTGGGTTGAACCAACAACAACTTCAGGAGATAAAGAATGAAAATTTATGTAGATCTCAATACTAATCAAATGGGGGAGCGTGCGGCGCAGATTACTGCGCAGGAATTGAACCGTGCAATTGAGCAACAAGGGCATGCACGATTGCTGCTCTCTACTGGCGCATCCCAGTTTGAAATGCTGGAAGCGCTAGTGAAAAAAAATGTTCGCTGGGATAAGGTCACTATGTTTCATCTAGATGAATATGTGGACCTTCCGGTACAGCATCCTGCAAGCTTTCGTAAATATCTGCAAGAGCGCTTTGTCGACAAGGTACACCCCGGTGCATATCACTTTGTAAATGGGGAAGGAGATGTTAAGGCCAATATTGCGGCGCTTACCAACGAACTGCGCAGCGCGCCCATTGATGTGGCGTTGATCGGTATTGGCGAAAATGGGCACATCGCCTTCAATGACCCTCCGGCAGATTTTGAAAATCGTGAAGCTTACATCATTGTTAATCTGGACGAGCGGTGCAAGCGTCAGCAGATGGGCGAAGGCTGGTTTGCTACCCTGGATGAAGTGCCCAATCAGGCAGTGACAATGACGCCCTGGCAGATCATGCAAAGCCGTGTCATTTTGTCTGTTGTGCCAGGTAAGCGCAAAGCAGAGGCGATTCAAAAAATGCTGGAGGCCCCGGCAACTACGGTAATGGTTCCGGCAACAAAGCTACGCGAACATGAAAACTGTGTTCTGTTCCTGGATGAGGGCTCTGCCTCTGAGGTTGATCCAAAATATTTACCATAATAGCTTCTTCGATACGCACCTTCGGCATTGGCGAAAAGCACCCACTGACGATGCCAGGCTACTATGAAAAATGTATAAGAGGATATTGTAACTCAATCAACTTAGATTTTGAGTTGCAATATCCTCTTTGTTTTGTCTATTGAAATAAAGACAATGACAACCTAGCTTATCGTAATATTTTTAAAGGATGAAAGCGCCAAACTGGTGCTAATAACCTCGCCCCCTTGTCGCTAAGTAGTTATATCTTCCATTCTGTATATTTTTAAAAATGCCTCATAAAACTCACTCGCCCTAATGAGGCTGGCTTTATGATTTGCCCCGGATATCTTTGTACTAATAAGATTTGGAAACCGTTTTTTATAGGAAGAAATATCTGTTTCCCAAATTTCATCCTGTTCACCAATCACTTGGTAAATTGGAATATCAAGCGATATATCCTTCGTAATGCTGCTATTATTTTTATCAAGTGTTGATGCATTCTGGAATATAAGACTTTCATACATTTTTTTATCAGTCTGTTTAATTGCATCAGTGAAAAGCTTGATTAGGTCTTTTTCGCTTTCTACATCATAAACATTCTCGAAATTTGGATATCTTAGTTCCTTCTTTCCTAAATTTAGCTTGTAAAAGATTTTAACAACAGGCTCTAACATGTTGTGGCTGTATAGAAAACCGCTAAAGCCCTTTGCCTCATCTAAAGAAGGCGAAGATGCCATCAATATTACTTCATCGATACGATGATCAATGCTAGCCAGCGTAAGGGCTATTGGTCCCCCATAAGATAGCCCAATGGCTGTTACTTTTTCTTTAATACCTAATGCATCAAGCAAACCTTTCATATCTAAAGCATGATCTTTAATCGTAAGCTTATTTGTAAGAGGGCTGCTCAAACCCTCACCTCTCCGGTCAGGTAAAATCATTTTTGAAAACAAGCCCTTTTCGATCATCCACTTGGCAGGTCTTAAAAGCATTGTATGGTTTCCTCCCGACCCGCCGCCATGGATGTATATAGCTGTTTTGCCATCTTCTTTCTTGTCAACTACTCTTGCATGAATAGACGCTGCGCCCACTTGGAAAGTCTGCAGAGTTTCATTCAATATTATATTCTGTGATATCGTTAACATTTTTGTCTCCCTTCTCTGTTGTTTCGTAACTAAAAGGCTCCACTTGTTTCTTCTATCACGCTATCTTATATTGAAATTTGGCACTAAGCCTATAAACAGTTAAATGCGCTTTATTTGCACAATCTCATATTTTTTTTAATTTGTCAATACTGTTTAAAGCACTTTGATAATCATTTTTTAAATTATAATTTTATTCCCGTCCACCATCGACAGCCGAATAAAAACGCGCTAGAATTATTTGAACCGTTCGTTCAGCTAATTTCAGTGCATTTTCTATAATTAGGTAATTTTGTTATGAATTTAATAAGCAGCTATCAATATGAAAAAACGGGTGAAAATTGTTCTCGGCGTTGTTATTTTGGCTGTTATTATATCCGGCGCATTTATAACAAGCTATTTGGTATCAGTAAAAAATTATAAAACCGCTGTTGAGAAAATCACCTATAACAATCAAAATGCCTTGGATGTTTCGGACGGCTTTTATATAGGGGAATGCGACGTTCAGTTTATTTATGCCAAGGTTAAAGTAACGGTCAAAGATCACGGCATAACCGATATTCAGCTTCTTGAGCACCGTCATGATCGCGGAGCGGCAGCCGAAAGCATTTTGAAAGAAATTATTGATAAACAAAAAATTGATGTCGATACCGTTGTGGGTGCGACGAATTCCAGCAAGGTGATTATAAAGCTGTCGACAATGCCTTGTCGAGCAAACCTCAATAGAGTTAAGAAGCGACATTATAATGAAAAAAAGAGACCTCCTGTTGTAGTGAACTACGACAGGAGGTTTTGCTGAGTTCAGAGAAAATCGGACGCCGCCGGAGCAATAAATCGGATGATTTTTTGGAGGAACTACATGCAATGAGGCGCTACCTAGCCAAAGTGTTCGAGATTAGTCGCTTCTTGGCTCTTTGGTATTGTGTTGTTCATTCCATTTTGAAAGTGCCAGATTTGAAACAAGGCAGTCTCCAAAGGGAAACTCCGAATTCTCGTTGACATATTGCAACGAGACAGGCGCTTTTTCTATGGGGGTATCTTCTGTTTTGAGGCAGATACAACCTTTATCTACGAAATAGCTGATTTCCGGCTGAATGATACTGTTCACAAACAAATTTTGATAGGAGCTGTACGCGGGGTTAATTATTTGTGCATCATCATATTCGGGTATGCCGTCTTTGTTGGTAAAGATTTTTTTTGCTTTGGAATAAGCATTGTATTGATAGGTTTTTACCTTTATAACACCTGAACAGGGGACTTTAATGATCAGCGATTCCAACGTAATTATTTGGCCTTTCAGGGGAATATCCTCTGTGTTAAGTCTTAAAGCACCTTTTTTCACTGTGTAATTTATTTTGGGCTGCAAGACCCCGTTGATGTACAGGTTATAATAAGAGACTTTACAAGGGGCGGGGATGCCGTCACTGCCATATTCTTTTATCATATCCTCATCAGTAAAGACCCTTTTTACGCCGTCGGATACAGCGTTATATAGCAAGTTGGTCACCTGCTGAATTTTGTTATCTAGATTTATAAAGGTCACAAAGGTTATCATCACGACTTGACCGCGCAAGGGCAGGTCGGTTGTTTTCAGCTCCAGACGGCCTTTTGTTAACACATAGTTTGTTTTGGGTTGCAGCACGCCGTTGATAAAAAGGTTATAGTACGATACTTCTTGCGGTGAAAGAATGCCGCGATGTCCATATGTCTTTTGCTCGTCGGCGTTGGTATAAATGCGCTGGTGTCCATCAGAAATGGCATTATATTGATAGATTTCAGTATAACGCAGTATGTTGCTGTGTAAAAGGCAGGCCTTGGAATGGAATCTTACTGAATCATAAACTCTGTCTGCGCTGATGTATATTTGGTCAAAAATCTCCTGCGAATTATCTAGTATCGGTACCATGAAGCAGGTTTTTGCCTTTGCATAAACGGTTGCATCAATATTTATTGTAATTTTGATGTGATCGGCACGATTCTGCCCTTTGCTGAAGACCGGAACCGCGCGGCAGGTAAAACAATTCAACGCAAAGCATAAGTCTGACCCATTGGGCGCGCAAAGAAAGAGGTATTTGACAATACAAAACGGGAGCGGCACAGACAGAATGCCCGCGTCGGAGCAGACAGCGACAAACCCTTTGATAGAGATGGCCACAAGCTGTTTGGTGGTCGCGTCGCCGGCTGGCGATTTAACTTTTATTGCGGCGCGATTGTTAGGGCAGGAAGCCTCTGAAAAATCAACAGCGTTTGGCTGATATGGGCTTATAATATTTCCGTTTTTATCGGTTAAGTAACAGAAAACTAAGGGGAAATTGTTTGGTGGCATAATATCACCCCCTCTAATTTGATAATTCTCCAAACAGCTGCATAGGAATGAATTAAAGCATCATTCAATGAGGCTGGCAATACATTCGTGGCATGTGCGTATTGTTATTCCTAGTTGTAGGTGTTATTCAATATATAAATGTAGAGTATGTGTGAGGGGCTGACTTATGGCATTAACCGCAAAAAAAATTATAATTACCGGCGCGGACGGGTTTATTGGCTCCCATTTGACCGAGACACTCGTCAAACAGGGGCACTCTGTTCGTGCTTTTGTCTATTACAATGCGTTTAATACCTGGGGTTGGCTTGATTATGCCGAAGCACAAACAAAAAAAGCGCTGGAAGTTATCCCCGGCGATATCAGAGATTCTTACGGTGTTAAACGTGCGATGAAGGGCATGGATGTTGTATTTCATCTTGCTGCGCTCATTGCTATACCATATTCATACTATTATCCGGAATCCTATTTTGATACAAACACAAAAGGGACGTTAAACGTTCTGCAGGCGGCCCGTGAGCTGGGAACGGAGAAGATCATACACACTTCCACAAGCGAGGTCTATGGCACGGCACAAAATATCCCAATAACCGAAACCCACCCGCTGCACGCGCAGTCGCCATATGCAGCCTCAAAAATAGGTGCGGATCAAATGGCACTGGCCTATTACTGTTCCTTTGGTACGCCTGTTGCAATTATCAGGCCGTTTAATACCTACGGCCCAAGGCAGTCGAACAGGGCGGTTATACCGACCATCATTACCCAGATTGCGCAGGGTGCGCGAAAAATAAAGCTGGGCGCGCTGACGCCCACCAGGGATTTTAATTACATAACCGACACAGTTCGCGGGTTTATTGCGGTTGCCGAAACGCCGGAGACAATAGGAGAAATTGTCAATATCGGAAGCCATTTTGAGGTGTCGATCAAAGACACAGTTCATATAATTTCGAGCATTATGGGTGCGGAAATTAAGGTTGAAAGTGAATCACAGCGCATGAGACCGGAGAAAAGCGAGGTGGAGCGGTTGCTGGCGGACACAACAAAGGCTGAAAGTCTGTTCGGTTGGGCGCCAGCCTACGGCGGTATATCGGGATTTAGGCGGGGGCTTTCGGAAACCATTGCGTGGTTTAGTGATAAAAACAATCTTAAACGATATAAGGCAGGCGGATATAATCTATGAAAACAAAGGTCAGCCCATCAGAGTTTGTTTTTGCTTTAAAAAACGTTCTAAAAAAGGACGACTGCCCAATCGCCCTGCACGAGCCGCTTTTTGCCGGGAATGAATGGAACTATGTTAAAGACTGTTTAGATTCGGGATATGTATCCTCCGTCGGGGGCTATGTTGATAAATTTGAAAAAAATTTGGCCAACTATACCGGATCCAAATTTGCAATCGCCGTTGTGAGCGGGACCGCCGCCATGCATCTGTGTCTTAAACTGGCGGGCGTGGGGCAAGGGGATGAGGTGTTGGCTCCGACGCTGACCTTTATTGCAACAGCAAACGCCGTCTGCCATTGTGGGGCGGTGCCGCATTTTATAGACTGTTCGGCCGAGAGCCTTGGCGTAAACCCTGAAAAATTATACGCCTATCTCAAAGAAATAACCATTAAAAAGGACGGGTTTTGCTATAACAAATTGACGATGCGCCCTATTAAAGCTGTGGTTGTCATGCACACCTTTGGGCATCCGGCCGATCTGGAACCACTTTTAGAGGTTTGCCAGATGTTTAGGCTCCAACTGATTGAGGATGCAGCGGAATCGCTGGGTTCCTACTATAAAAACAGACACACCGGAAATTTTGGAACATTATCTGCGATGAGTTTTAACGGCAATAAAATTGTTACGACCGGTGGCGGGGGCGCAATATTGACAAACGACGAGGCCCTTGCAAAGTCGGCAAAGCATATTAGCACGACCGCCAAGCTGCCGCACCGATGGGCCTTTGTACATGATCGGGTGGGCTATAATTATCGAATGCCTAATATCAACGCGGCTTTGGGCTGTGCGCAATTGGAGCAGCTTGACCACTTTGTCCGCAGCAAACGGGCTTTGGCGGGAAAATATCGACTGGCCTTTGAAAATATGCATGGCATCACCTTTTTTCAGGAGCCGGCCTACGCTAAGAGCAACTATTGGCTGAACGCCTGCATTCTCAGCGAAGAAAATGCCTTGATGCGGGATGAAATTCTTGCGCAGACGAACGATGCGGGGCTGATGACCCGCCCGGCTTGGGTTTTGATGCATAAGCTGCCTCCGTTTCAGGATTGCCCACATATGGATCTTTCAACGGCGGAAAGTCTGGAGCAGCGCATCATTAATATACCGAGCAGCGCTTGCCTAGGAGAGGCGTAGGTGGGGTTTGAGTATGCGAAAAATCTGCGTGGTAACCGGTTCGCGCGCCGAATACGGCTTACTTTTGGGCTTGATGGCAGCGCTTAAAAAAAGACGCAATCTGCGCTTGCAGGTGGTGGTCACCGGCATGCACTTGGCACCGGAATTTGGGCTGACTTATCGACAGATTGAAAAGGATGGCTTTTTGATTGATGAAAAGGTCGAAATGCAGCTTTCCAGCGATACGCCGGTGGGTACCTCAAAATCTATCGGGCTTGGGATTATCGGGTTTGCAGATGCCTTTGCGAGGCTAAGGCCCGATCTTCTCGTGGTTTTAGGCGACCGCTATGAAATATTCGCGGCGGCTCAGGCTGCAATGATCGCAAAAATTCCCATTGCACACATAGCGGGTGGTGACGTGACCGAGGGTGCGTTTGACGAAGCAATTCGGCACAGCATCACCAAGATGTCACAGCTACATTTTGTCACCAATTCAAAGTCTTGGCAAAGGGTTCGGCAGCTTGGAGAAAACCCGGCGTATATTTTTAATGTGGGGCATATCGGGTTAGACCTGATCAACACACTACCGCGGATGAGCCGTGCTGAGCTGGAGCGGGACTTAGGCATCAAGCTTTATGATAAAAACCTGTTGATTACGTTTCATCCGGTTACGCTGGACGCGCAGCCCTCAGAAAAGCAATTTACCGAGCTATTGGCGGCGCTCAAGTGGCTTGGTGACGATATCGGCCTGATTTTCACCCATCCCAACGCCGACCCCGAAGGGCGCCGAATCATATGCCAAATTGAAGATTTTATTGTCACCCACCCCAACGCGGTTTCGTTTCCGTCCCTGGGGCAGCTACGTTATTACAGCATCATTGGGCAGGTCGACGCGGTGGTGGGCAACTCCTCAAGCGGTGTGTACGAGGTGCCGTCGTTTCACAAGCCGACGGTCAATATCGGCGACCGCCAGAAAGGTAGGTTGTTTGCACCCTCGGTCATTTGCTGTCCCGCCCAAAGAGATGAAATATTTGATGCGATTCAAAAGGCGCTCCAACTGGATTGTACCGGCAGCGAGAATCCCTATGGCAACGGCGGTAGCATTGAAAAAACAGTGGGGATTCTGGGAAGCTTTCCAGATTTCAAGTCCTTGATAAAAAAGCAGTTTTATGAGGTGACGCAGATGCCATAACCTTTCATGCAGACAAGAAATTTTAATATTATATATTTAATTGCATGGAGGGGCCGGCATGGAGGCACTACAAATTATTTCGTTTACTGAAAAGGCACGATGGAATGGCATTGTAAAGTCGTTTTCTAATTATGACGTCTATTATTTACACGAATATGTGTCGGCCTTTCGCTACGCGGGTGACGGCAACCCTTATCTTATTTATTACAGCGGCGACAGGATGCGGCTGTGCTACACCGTTCTGCACTGCGACATTGCAAAAAGCTATACATTTGAGGGGATTTTAGAAAAAGGCTGTTACTATGATATAGCCACGCCGTATGGTTACGGCGGCCCTCTGGTGACGCATTATAGCCAAAAGGAAATGCGCCGCTTTTTTGCTCTGTTCAAAGCCTACTGCAATGAAAACGGCATTATTTCGCAATTTATACGCTTTCACCCGCTTTTGGGGAACGAGGTGCTTTTTGCCGATTACTGTGAACTGTGCAGTATCAAAAAGACAGTTTTTGTCGATATCGCCGATCGAGAGACCGTTTATGCCAATTTGGAATCGCGATGCCGAGGTGCAATACAAAAGGCGAGAAAGACCGGTATTCAAATAAAAATCGACAACAGCGACGAGGCCAAAGCAACATTTATCAGGCTCTATTCAGAAACCATGCAGCGGCTTGGGGCTGCATCGTATTATTTTTTCAATGGCGAATTTTTTGACGATTTCTTTTTAAACATGGCGGGCTATTATAATTTGTTTTGCGCCATGTTGGAAGGGCAAATTGTTAGCGCGGCAATTATCCTTTGCTGCAACCTTAATATTCACTACCATTTAAGCGGCTCGGATGAGGCCTTCCAGCGCTTTTCGCCCAATAACCTTCTGCTTTATACCGCCGCCTGCTGGGGCGCGGACAACGGCTATAAAAAATTCCATCTGGGGGGCGGCGTTGAGGCGGACGACAGCCTGTTCTTATTTAAAAAATCTTTTAATAAAGAAGGACAGCTTGATTTTTACATCGGCCGCAGCATTTTCAGCGATGAAAAACTCCGCAGTCTGGTTAAACTTCGCGTCGATTGCGACCCAGACTTTGACCCCCAAAACGGATATATGATTCAATACCGCGCGTAAAGGAGCTGCGTTATGAAAAAAATCAAAATTATTGCAGAGGCTGGTGTGAATCATAACGGCAGCATGGATTTGGCGAAGCAGCTGGTGGATATTGCGGCGAAGGCGGGCGCGGATTATATTAAGTTTCAGACCTGGAAAAGCGAAAGCATTATCTCGCGGTATGCGCCCAAGGCCAAGTATCAGGCAGAAGCAACCGGAAACGGTGGAACAATGCTAGGCATGGTTAAAAAACTGGAGTTATCCTTTGACAATTTCAGAGAACTAAAAGCCTGCTGCCAAAAGGCGGGCATCGGTTTTCTGTCAACGCCGTTCGATATTGAAAGCGCGGAATTTTTGTTTTATCTCGGCGTTGATGCAATTAAAATACCGTCGGGTGAGATTACCAATTTGCCGTTATTAGAGGTGATTGCAAGCTTTCCCAACCCGATTTTGCTCTCCACCGGCATGTGTACGCTGCAAGAAATTGAGGACGCCATCGCAGTTTTGCAAAAAGGGTGGGTAGAATCAATCGCCCTTCTGCACTGTAATACGCAGTATCCGACGCCAATGAACGATATAAACCTTCGAGCCATGCAAACCCTAAAAGAGCGTTTCGGGTTCCCGGTGGGGCTTTCAGATCACTCACAGGGTATTGAGGTGCCGATTGCAGCTGCCGCGTTGGGCGCAGAGGTTATTGAAAAGCACTTTACATTAAGCCACCAACTGGCGGGGCCGGATCATAAGGCCAGCGCCGACCCTAACGAGCTAGCCGACATGATCCGCGGGATACGCAACATTGAACTGGCGATGGGAACAGGCGAGAAAACGGTTACTGAATCGGAGCGGGAGAATATTGCCGCCGCGCGAAAAAGCATTGTCGCGGCCAGAAGTATTTTAAAGGGCGAAGTTTTTACGCCCGATAATATTACAACCAAGCGGCCCGGGACGGGTATTTCCCCTATGAAGTGGCATGCGGTGATTGGCATGGCTGCAAAGCGGGATTTCGGTGTGGATGAGCTGATCTCTCTGTAATTGGCGGGGATATTGGCTACGGCACCGGATATGTGCATATCAAAAGAGGGGGATGGTATGAAATTTGTAGTCATTGGGTTGGGTTCAATGGGAAAACGCAGAATCCGGCTGCTACTAAAGCAATTTAAGCCTGCGTGCTTATGTGGTACCGACATCAGCGAGGAGAAGCGGGCACAGGTGCGGGCGTTATTTGGCATTGCAACCTATGCGAATTACGAGACGGCTATTGCATGGGAGCACCCTGACGCCGCCCTAATCTGTACTTCGCCGCTGAGTCACGGGGAGATCATACGCCGGTGTATCGCGCGGGGTCTGCACATTTTCAGCGAGATCAATCTGGTTTCGGAACAATATGATGCGATTATCGCGGCGGCAAAAAAGCAGCAGGTACAATTATTTTTATCCTCCACCCAGCTTTACCGCAAAGAGATTCAGACGATTGCGGATATTGTTTCAAAGCAGGGTAAACCGGTGAATTATCGCTACCATGTAGGACAATATCTGCTCGACTGGCACCCGTGGGAGAACGACAAGGACTTTTTTGTCTGGGATAAGCGGACTGATGGCTGCCGTGAAATTTTTGCAATTGAGCTACCGTGGCTTATCCGAACTTTTGGAGAAATTGCGAATTTTATGGTGGTCAAAGATAAGATGTCCGATTTGGAAATTGACTACCCCGATAATTATTTTCTGATTTTGCAACACGAAGGTGGTAGCAAAGGGGTTTTTATTGCCGATGTGCTGACTAGAAAGGCCCAGCAGACGCTCTTGGTCTATTCCGACTCGCTTTATCTGACCTGGGAGGGCACGCCCGAAAGCCTGTGCCGATATGACACAACAAAAAAAGAAAGCGAGTCGATTGCTACTTACGACATTGTGGAGAGAAAGAACGGCTATACCCAAAACAACATTGAAAATGCGTATGAAGCGGAGCTATCGGCGTTTTTAATGATGATAGCGGGCGAAAAAGACCACGTGCACTATAGCTTTGAAGAAGATTTACATACGCTGAAGCTCATTGACCGAATTGAGGGGATGCCATCTTGAAAGTATGCTTTTGTGGCCTTGGTTCCATCGGGAGGCGACATCTTAAAAATTTAACGCATCTCGCCTCGGCGTTTGGCACGATGCCGGAAATACATGCGCTGAGGAAAACGTCAAACGCGCTGGATAAAGATATTGAGAAGCTGCTTGCCAAACAATTTGCCGATGTGCGCGAGTTAGATCAGGACTATGATCTCGCGTTTATCACTAACCCAACCAGCCTGCATTTTGAAACGATGAAACTGATGGCAAAACGGGCAAATCACCTATTTATCGAAAAGCCGATTTTCGACAGCGGAAGCTACAACATCGGCGAAATAGAGTCCAGTCCGACCGGTGTTTATTATGTTGCAGGGCCGCTGCGCTACGCGCCGGTAATTCAGGCGTTAAAAAAGATGATCAACAATCAAAGCGTTTACTGTGTGCGAGTCATCTGCTCGTCTTATCTACCGGACTGGCGGCCGGGAGCCGATTACCGGCAGGGTTACAGCGCCCAAAAAGCACTGGGCGGTGGCGTCGACATCGACCTGATACACGAGTGGGATTACATCATTGCGCTGTTTGGATTCCCCCGAAAGGTTCATAGAATTTGCGGCAAGTATTCAAGTCTTGACATAGACGCCAACGATACCGCTGTCTATATCGCTGAATATGAAAACATGGTAGCCGAGCTACATCTGGATTATTTTGGACGAGAGCCAAGACGTGAAATCGAACTATTCACCGAGCAGGGGAGCATTATCGGCGACCTGATTAAAAACACCATCACTTTTTCAGACGGTCGCCCGCCGATTCAGTTTAGTGAGAGCGAGAACGACATCTATCTGCGCGAGATGCGCTTTTTTCTGGATTGCATACGCTCAGGTCGGGCGTTTAATAACATAGGGCATTGCTGCGCGGTGCTAGACGTTGCATTGGGGAGGGGGACATCATGAATATTCTGATCACTATTTGCGGACGCGGTGGCTCAACATGGGTTAAGAACAAAAATATCCGAAGCTTTTTAGCTAAACCGCTGCTGTATTACACCATTGCGGCGGCACGTCTGTTTAAAGAGCGCCGGCCGACGGACTGTGTTGATATTGTCGTCAGCAGCGACAGCGACGTGATTTTAGCGCTGGTTCGACGGTTTAATTTAAACTGTATCCAGCGCCCAGCAGAGTTGGCGGGGGACACCACCCCTAAGCTGGCTGCAATCAGACACGCGCTGCTCGAGATGGAGAAAAAGCCGGGCAAAATCTATGATTATGTCATCGATTTGGATATTACATCGCCGCTGCGCAAGATTGATGATATGGAAAAAGCGCTAAAACAGCTTGAAGTACAGACCGACATGGATGTGGTTTTTTCCGCCGTGCCGGCCAGACGAAACCCGTACTTCAATATGGTGGAGCGAAAGGATGGCAAAATGCAAAAGATTATAGATGGCGGCTTCACTGCAAGGCAGCAGGCCCCCCCGGTCTATGACATGAATGCGTCGATATACTGCTACCGGAGAGACAGCATCATCAGCAAACTGAATCAGTCCCCGCTTGACGGTGAATTTGACATTGTGTTAGTGAACGACACCGCGGTTTTGGATATCGACAGCGAAGACGATTTTGAGCTGATGGAAATATTGGCAAAGCACTTTATGGCGGATGGATTTAAAGAAATTGATGCATATGTAAGGACAATGTGACTTAAAAAATTCAGAAGTATTAAGCTACGGGGCGGCTGTTCCTTATATCTAAAGGTACGCTGCCCTTTTATATAACAGCATAAATCGTGACTGGCAGGCCTCCGGCCAAGCGACTCAACACCGGAATCTGCGGTGAATATACTGATACTAATCGCCCACTAAAAGCAGATTAATATGGCAGTTTTCCGCTCTGCACCATTTTGGGCGTTAGCGGGTATCATCCCAAGGATTCTAATTCTTGCAGGATAAAAGCCTTCTCGCCTTTTTTAGTGGAGATTAGTAAAAGCAAAACGGATGGATAGCTCATGGATATTTTAGAGAAAATTTTAATAGAACCTGATACGCTAATTCAAAGAGCAATTGAAATTATAGACATTAGCTCGCAGCAAATAGCGCTGGTGGTGGATGACGACCGGAAATTGTTGGGCACAGTTACCGATGGTGACATCCGCCGTGGACTAATGCGGGGGATTTTGTTAAACCAGCCGGTTGAGCAGATTATGAACAACCGCCCTATTACGATTCCCGAAATTAAGGATCAAAACAGCATCTTAAATATCATGCGGGTCAATAAGCTGCGGCACCTGCCGGTGGTTGACGCCGCGGGTCGCCTCATTGGAATTGAGAAGCTGGACGATTTATTGCAGACACCCAAAAGAGAGAACTGGGTCGTTATCATGGCCGGTGGACTGGGCAAAAGATTAAGGCCACTGACAGAAAACTGCCCCAAACCTATGCTGGAAATCGGCGGGAAACCGATTCTGGCCACCATACTGGAGGAGTTTATCAAACAGGGCTTTAGCCGTTTTTGTCTCTCGATCAACTATAAAGCGCAAAATGTTATCGATTATTTTGGCGACGGCAGCCAATGGGGAATTACGCTCGATTATATCCACGAAGACCGCCCCATGGGAACCGCCGGATCGCTGCGCCTGTTTCATCACGAGACCGAAGAGCCGATAATTATTATAAACGGCGATATCCTGACCAAGCTAGGCTTTGACCAGTTGATTAGTTTTCACAAAAAACGCAAGGCCTGTGCAACGGTTGCGGTGGCAGCTTACGATTTTAAGGTCGATTACGGCGTTGTTAAGGTCGACAGAGATATGCTGATTGGCTTTGAGGAAAAGCCAGTCTTCACAAGCTTTATCAATGCGGGAATATATGTCTTAAACCCCGAAATATTAAAAAAACTGCCGGAAAACAGTTCTTTAGACATGAATCAGCTGTTGGAAATAATGCTAAAAAACAACGAGAAGGTGTGCGCCTTCCCCATAAGAGAATATTGGATAGATATTGGGCAAATGCGCGATTTTAATCAGGCGGTGCTGGATTATGACACCGTGTTTTTGAAGTAGGCAACGGCGTTAGCATAAACAGGAAAGAGGAGATGCACATGCATGTCATTGAAGATCAGGAAAACGACTATACATGGTATTCCGAAGAGATGCGCAGTCGGGTTGCAATGATTTTTGATTTGGCTGCTCAGATGTCGGAACTCAGAAACGTATTGGAACAGATAAAAGCTGAAGCAAAAAGTTTGCGACAGCTTTTTTTTAGCGACGAAGAACAAAAAGAGATGCAGGCATTATCTAGCGGGTTTGACCTTGAAATGCGCAGAACCAAGCAGAGCATTTTGAATAACCTGATGACCTATCGCCAGTTCGGTTGGTCAAAAATCTTTGACGAGGGGAAACGCGAATGAATGCAACACAATGTTTGGAAGAAACAAACTGCCGATTACATAATACGCTGCAATCTTGCGTTTCTCTTTTTAGAGAGGGCGAAGATAATAGGGCGCTGGACGCGCTTCTTGACAGCATTGAAGACCTTGAACGGATATTGGACATTTTTCAATGTGCGGAGGCGACTGACTTTGGGCTGGACAATATTCTGTGGGGTTACCGTAAACTGCTCAAATGTATGCAAAATCAAGATGTGACAGGCATGACCGACTTATTGGAATTCACCATCATCCCACAGTTAAAAGCGTGGGAAGCGAGGTGCAATGTAATATGCAGATAGCGAAACCGAACGAAACAAGAGAAATGTTTGAAAAAAATCTGCAGCTTTTAGCGCCGTGGCAGAGAGCACTTGTCCAAAAAATTGACGAAGACGTGCTGTGGAAGAAGATTGAGGTTACATACAACGATGACGGCTATCCCCTCTGCCAATATCAACAGGAGGGTAAGGCGTTTCAGATCGTGAGTGCGCAACCGGTTCCCGAAGCTAAAGCGTGGTGCAAGGCGCTGTTAAAGCGGGCATCCGGGGCCGTGTTTCTTTTTGGTTCGGGTTTTGGTTATCCGATTTTTGAAATATTTGCACATAAAATGCCCCATACACTTGTCGTTGTGTTTGAACAGGATCTTTTTTTATTTAAAGCCATGTTGTACCACTTTGACTTTGAACCGATTATAAAATCCGGAAAATTAATTTTTTTCGTCGGTGACAACAGTCAGTTTGAACAGGATTTTTCCGACCTGTTTGGCAGCCTAAACTTTTTTAGCTGCACCTATCCGGCCTTTTGTTTTACGCCCGCTGCGCAACGCAACTTCAAAAAGCAGTATTTGGCCATCTATCAATTTGTCTTTACCCGACTGTCGTTGCTGACCTTTTATATCGGTAACGACCATCTCGATAATTTAATTGGATTATGCAATTTAATCGCAAATGCCGGCGCCATTGCTCGCAACCCGTACCTCTCTTGCTTGAAGGATCGGTATAAAGGAACCCCCGCTTTTATTGTGGCCAACGGGCCGTCGCTTGATAAAAATATCGATCAGCTCAAAGATATCGCGGGGAAAGGGTTGGTTATTTCGGTGGAGTCTGCCATTGTGCCACTCATAAAAAATGGCATTAAGCCCGACGTCCTGACCATTATAGAGCGATCAAAAGAGACCTATTCCTACCACTTTGAAAACAGAAGCTTGCCGGATGATATGGCGTTGATCTGTTTGGCAATGGTCGATAAACAGGTTTTCCCGGCCTTTGATGGAGCCACAATTCCTGTGTTTCGCAGCGGGGAGGCCATAAACCAGTGGGTTAATGGCAATCTTGGCGATGGCAGCGCAATTGACGCCGGTTCAAACGTATCACATCTGGCATTGGAGTTGGCGGCCTATTTTGGGGCGAGCCCGATTGTATTTGTCGGGCAGGACTACGCCTACGGCACTACAGGGACGACGCACAGCCGGGACGCATCCTACTATGAAAAAACAGGCGAGGAAGCCAGGGCGCTGATCGAGTCGCTACCGGTGATCTATGTCGAGGGCAACGATGGCACACAAATAGCGACAAACCCGCTTTGGAACAGCTTTAAGATGGGTTTGGAAATCAAGATAGCGGCGCACCCCAATATATTGTTTCTCAACGCGACACAGGGTGGCGCAAAAATAGCCGGAACCAAATGTGTTCCCCTCACAAAGATTATTGCGCAGTACTGCACTAAGGAAGTACCCTGCCGCGTTAATCATCTGATAGATGAAAATAAAAAGCAGGTTTCTGTTTCGGATAGAATCGCGCTTTTGAGCCGCTTTATAGAAGATACGGCACAGTATGCACAGCTGTTTCGAGGCTTTGTGCAGGAGACGGTCAAGGGAAAGCTGGACTGCAAAGACATGGTGCAGCTTTCACAATTGGAGGACATAAAACGTTATGAAGCCACCATTGATGAAGCCTACAAGCGCCATCTGGAGGTGTTTGATACTTTCTTGCGTAACGGTTTATGTCGGCACTTTATTCAGCAGATGTTTTTTGTCTATTACTATCTGATGAACCGGGTCGGAAACATTGACGCCCCAGAAAAGGTGACAGAGGTTTTTAAATTGCAGTATGACCTGTTCTACTATCTAAACATTGTCAATCAAAGCTTGAGCATTCATCTTGAAAACGCCGTGGAATCTTTAAAAGCGCAACTCATTGCGCTAAAAACAGAGCAGGAGGGGTGTGAAGCTTGTGAGCGGGATTGACGACTTAAACAGGAAAATAACGCAGCTTTTAAAGGAGCCTGATAGCGCGAAGCGGTATTACGCCGTGGGTGCCATTCTCTACCGAGCTAAGGACTGGGAAAATGCCGAGCGCTTTTTGGGCAGAGCCTATGAGCTTGATCCGGCCGATATTGATATTTTGTATCATTATGCCGCTGTTTTGTACCAACGGCAGGACTACCAGAGAGCGGCCGCTCTTTGCCGTCAGGGCTTAAAAACAGCACCCAACGACCGCGCGCTGCTTGAAAAGCTGGGCGATAGCTGTTATCTGTTGGGTGTGTATGAAGAAGCGGCAAAGGCCTATGAGCACCTGCACAAAATATCAGACGGGGTGGTATTGCCATGACCGAAAAAAAGGAATTAAGCCTCTGCGTGGTGACTTACAATGATGAAAAGTATATATCCGACTGTCTGCACGACTTAAAGGACAGTGTAAATGAGATTATTGTCGTAGATATCGGCTCGAGTGACCAGACAGTCGCTTTGGCGCAGCGCGCGGGTGCGCATGTCTTTGAGTTTGATTGGCAGAATAGCTTTAGCAGCGTCAAAAATTTTTGTATAGATCGAGCTGTCGGAAGATGGTTGCTATTTTTGCAAGCTAATGAAGCCTTATCCAATACGGATTTGAGAAAAGTGCCGCTGCTTTTAAAAAATCCAAATGTAGAGGGCTATTTGTTGCAGCTCACCGGGCTAGGTGGGCTTAAAATGGTTCCGACAAATAGCAGACTGAGGCTAATTCGCAACAGAAAGGAATATCGCTATCGCTACAACGCCTTTGAACACATACCCGATGTGCAGATTTGCAACATCGAAAATGCGGATATTATTGTTTGGCGCCGTGACAACGAGGTGTCTTGGGATACACCAATGCGCGACCAACTGCTGGAACAGGACATCGCAAAGGAACCACAGGTGCATTATATCAACTATGTGTATGGGCTCAGTCTTTTTAAAGCGGAAAAATATGAGGAGAGCGTCGCTTACTTTGAAAACGCCTGTGACGGTCTCAACCCTGAGTGCTTATTTGCCGCGCATCTTTATGAATGTCGGAGCTGGGCCTTGCTGTATCTCGCACGTTATTTGGAAGCTTTAACGGTGTTAGACAAAGCGGTTGAGCGCTTTCCCCTTTACACAGATTTTTTGGTTCTGCGCGCAGAAACGCATAAACAGCTTGGCGATTACAATGCGGGCATTCGCGACTTGATGCGCTGCCTGAACACCATGAAACAGCTTACCCCAATGGTGCCCGGCCCGGAAATTAGCGCCGCGATCGTCTGGGAGTCGCTTGGAACCATGATGGCGCATCTAGCAAACCTGCGTCAGGCGTTGGCCTGTTTTCAGCAAGCGTATTACCTCAACAGCCGTAACAGCGGAGTTTTCGATAAGCTATGCACCCTCGCTCTAGAGGCGGAAATGCCCGAGGCATTGTCGGGCATTTTGGGCCTTGCGCTAAAGCAGAATATCCCTCAACAGATGGTCGCGGCCGCCAAAGCATTTTTTGCGTTGGGGCAGTATGACAAAGCATTGGGCTTAATCCGTCGTGTAACCGATGCCGGTTTTGAAGGGCAGGCTTGTGATGTCAAATTTAACTGCCGCTTGATGATAGAAAAGGGCCAAATAGCCGACCGCCAGAATGATGGCGACGTAGGCAATGACCGAACTTTGGCTGAACAAATAAAGCGCTGCTGGCTGTGTGATGCAATGTCAGAGGCCGAAATTCTACTCAAAGAATTGGCACAAACAGATGGCAAAACTCCATCTTTTAGCGCCTTATATCACTTAATACAAAAACAGCTAAGCGGCGACGAACCATCTTTTATGACTTTGGCACCGGATGCGTACCGCGAAATTAGTGCCGTGCATGACACGTTACTGTTTAACGGAAAAACAAAAAAGGCCAAAGCCCTCTTGCCGCTACTATTACATGAACAGAGGCAAAATTCTTTTGTTAACCTCGCCGTCTTATGGGCGCGGTTCAATAACTTTGACGTTCTCAGACAGATATTTAAAGCGATAACTCAAGAAGATTTGCGCTCGGAATTTAAACACAGGGTGCTGAAAAAGCTGTTGCATGACGGACATTTAGAAACGGCTGAAAAACTGTTGTATCTGGGCTGTCGGCAGCCCTCCAAGGAAATGCAACTTACGTTGTGGTCTGCACGCTACACAAGAAAGATTGAGGAAATCAGCCGGTATGTTGATGATGGCGAATTATTTGGCCAAACTGTTGAAGCGACACAACTTAAAAACACCAAGTCGCTCACAGACTTTTTTGGTGCGATTCATAACAAAGTGGGCGACCATAGCGATAAAAAAGTGCTGACATGCGGTGAAATGCATGCACAAATCGGCACAGTTTTTGAAAAGAAACAAAAGAATATTGAAGCGATGACGGCGTACCTTCGTGCCTTACAATGGGAGCTGAATTTAATGGCTCATGAAAAAATATGCGCATTCGGCAGGGAAAGTTCAAATGATTTGGATGCGCTTTTAAAAAAATTGCCGTGGACAAAAGGCGGCTTATTTCATACGCGAGCAGGATTTTCCGATTATATACGTGGTCTGAGCCTTTTTGACAACGCACAATTTGAGCAAGCTTTTTCGTTGCTTAAAAAAGTTACGATCTCTGAAACCAACAGCCCTGCATTCGCCTATATGCTGGTTATCCTGTGGCTTCAAGACAAGCAAGAAGCAGCAAATGCGCTTATAAAAAGTCTTGTAGCATCGCCATCGATGATAGGTTGGAGTTCACACATTTTAAAAAACCATATTTTGCATCAGCTCGAGGAATCTCTTGAGCAAAATCAATATGATGGGCTGCTTTTAGCGGCTAAAGAAAGCGTGTTAAACCAAGTTGAGAGGACATTATAAAAGTGGGACGCCTGTTGGGCGAGGCGACGTATTTTAGGCATGGGCAGTAGCCGAAAGCAGGCGAAAAACATAAGATAAAATGTTCCTCAATATGAAGCACATTTTATTTGATAAAAGGATTTGATGAGATATTGGAAAGTTTTGATCAAAATTGGGAACACATCCATCAGCATCAGGAGTGGGGGAAATACCCGTCTGAAGAGGTTGTACGCTTTATTGCGAGAAACTTTTATGGTAAAGAGCGGCGCAGCATCAAGCTTTTAGACGCGGGGTGCGGAACAGGTGCCGTAACCTGGTTTTTGGCGCGAGAGGGATTTAACGTATATGGGTTTGACGGCTCAAAAACGGCAATTCAAAAGGCTCGGCAACGCATGGAAGAGGAAGCGGTCACTGCCGAGCTGGCGGTCTGTGATGCAACATGCCTGCCGTATCTGGATAATTTCTTTGACGGGATGGTCGACTCGGTTATGATCTGTGCAAACACACTCGACAATGTCAAAAAGATTTTGAGCGAGTGTTACAGAACATTAAAGCCTGGCGGACGTTTTTTTTCAACGGGATTATTTCGGCCGGAGACGAGCGGATACGGCGCAGGAAAATTGATTGAGCCCAACACCTATACAGACATCACCTCGGGTGTTTTAGCTGGCAAAGGCATTGTACACTTTTTTTCTTATGAAGACATTACGGCGTTGTGGCAAAGCGCTGGCTTTACTAATCTTATAATCGATTCAATGGCGCGCTCTGAGCACGGCGGAACGGGATGCATCAGCTACTTTATGGTTGAGGCGCAAAAAGCTAAATAGGTGAGCCTTGGCATTTCACCTATTGAAGCCCCTGGCATAATATACTATTGTAGCAACACAACCCGGACATTTTTACTTTAAGAAAGAAGGTAAGTATATGGCGATTGGACTGTTTAAGCTTGTTGTTGAGAGCACACTCTCCGATGTGCAGTATTTCTCGACAGCATCGACAGACTTAACCATTGACGATACAACCCCTGTCGTTTTGCTTGCAACTGATTTTGTCACTGGCGACGGTGCTGCTGTCACGACATTTACAAACGCAACATCCGCCGGCTATTATATGCTGGAAATTGGTGGCGTATTGCAGCAAACAGGCTTATATACGATCAGCGCCTCTGGCGGCGGCCTAGAGCTGCTTTTGACCACCGGTAACACTGCAACCTATAACATTGCAGCAAGCACGCCTATCACGCTCACTGTAACGGAGAGCACAATTAATAACTAATAGCATTTTGGGGCGCGCTATCTTCAGAATATGGGTTGTCTGGATGCTAAATAAGTACTCGAAAGCATTATAGGAAAGCGGAGGACGGCACGCCGTCCCCCGCTTTTAGCCTTCTGTTGTGATTGTTTGCAGCACCGCTATTAAATCCTCCAAGTTATTGATGCATACGTTTCTTGAAAGGATTTCATTTTTTAGATCGATTGATAAGGATTCAAAATTATTCCGAATCTCAGGGCTTACGAAAGATATAAAAATCACCCCTTTGAATAGTTTCTCTCAAAGTGAAGTGAGTCATTCACACAAAATAAGGCGTAGCAATATTATGTATGGCGAACTTGCCGTCCGCCAAGAAATTACATCGCCCGACACTCACTGGCACATTTTTTGCACTCTTCCGCACATTTGGTGCAGTGATCATCTTTGAACATCGAGCAACTGGAAGCACATTCATCACAGACTCTGGCACACAATGTGCATAGGTCTTTCGTATGCTTTGCCTCCATGGCCATAAAGCAGGATGCCTCGCGGCAGATTGCGGCGCATTCCATCAACATGCTGATGCAGTCTTTTCTTGCTGCTACATCGGGTTCTTTCAGGCAAAGTGTGGCGCATTCGCGGCAAGCCTGAGCACATCGATTGCACTCATCGATACACTTTTGGTATTTGTCTGTACTGTTTGTTACAACGCCCATAAAAAAATCTCCTTTTAAAAGTGATATAACTCACTTCCATTATGCGCTTAACAAAGAGTTTTATGCGACAAAAAGCAAAACGCACCGTTGCCGGTTGTTAGCCGATAACGGTGCGTTGCTGTATGAACGTTCTTTAAGTGTTTTTGGGATTTTTTAAAACCGCATTTTCATTAATTGATAAATTGATTGGTTTAGGCGATCCAAGCGTCGACGACCTCTTTGTTGTCGGCTATCCATTTTACTGCCGCGTCGGTCGGCTCCATGCCTTCATTGATGAGGGCTTCAAGACTGCCGATCTGTGCGTCAGTCATTTTAAACTTCTTGAGCATAGTGGCAACTTCCGCGTGCTCACCGCTAAAGTCCTTGTTGGCCAGCGTATGGATTTCTTCCGCTTCGCCATAGGAGCCCTTGGGATCCTCGAGATATTTTAGATCAAATTTTGCGAACATCCAATGGGGGCTCCAGCCGGTAATCGCAATCCACTCGTTTTTGCCATAGGCTTTTTCCAAAGACGCCATCATAGCAGGCTCACTGCCCTGGACGATTTCAAGGCCAAGGCCATAGTCCTCTTTTGCGGCTTCGGTCGCTTTCATGATACCGGCGCCGGGGTCGATGCCGATAACCTGATCGTTAAACTGGTCTGCTGCGCCCTCAAGCTCTTCGATAGAATTTATCGTCACATAGCTTGGGACGACTATGCCAATTTTTGCGGATTCCTGATACCAGATACCGTAGTCCTCAAGCGAATCCTTATATTCTGCCCAGTAGGTGGCATGGGTGATCGGCAACCATGCGTCCATAAAGATATCGATGTCGCCCTTGCTCAAGCCAACGAACAGCGGCGCAACATCCAACTGAGTGAGGGTTACTTCATAGCCCTTCTCCTCAAGGATGACTTTCCACAGATTGCTGACTGCGATGCATTCCGCCCAGTTCACATAGCCGATATCGATGGTCCCTTTAGTTTCAGCAGGGGCCGATGCCGAAGAATTGTCGGCCGGCTTGTTAGAACTTGCGCATCCGCCGAAAAGCACCAGCACCAGACTGACAATCAAAACAATCGAAACAGTGCTTTTCCAAGTTAATTTACCTTTTACCATACTTTCTTTTTCCTCCATTTTCTTAATTTTTTTTATTTTCAGTTTGTAGTGAATTTCCGACTCCCTGAGAGATTCTATCAAGAATAATGGCCATAATGACAACGCCAATGCCATATTCAAAGCCCATTCCGTTCTTGAGTTGGCCAATCGCGGTTAAAACGCCTGCGCCCAATCCGCCCGCGCCGATCATAGCCGAAATGACCACCATCGACAGAGAGAGCATCATGGTCTGGTTGATGCCGGCCATAATTGTAGGAATGGCAACAGGCAACTGAATTTTCCATAGCATCTGCATCGGTGTAGAACCGAAGGCCTCGCCGACTTCTACCAGATCTTGCGGGACCTGTCTGATACCCAGATCGGTCAAACGGATGATCGGCGGCATCGCAAAAATAACCGTTGCAAACACGGCGGGAATTTTGCCGATGCCAAAAAAGAGCAGAGCCGGAATGAGATAAACAAACGATGGCATTGTTTGCATGAAGTCTAGTATCGGCGATATAACGAGGTGGAACTTATGCTTACGCCCCGCTAAGATGCCCAGAGGGAAGCCGATGAGCATCGAGACAAGTGCCGATATAATCACCAAAATGAGGGTGTTTATAAAGGGGTCCCAAAGCTCTAAGTTATGGATGAACGCGAGACCGAGGATGGACCCAAGCGACAACTTCCAGCCGCTGGCTTTCCATGCGATGGCAGCGAAAAACAAAACAATAATCCACCAAGGCACCATCATCAGATAGTCTCTCATCGTATTAATGCCGTCGCCCGCCTGTTTTGAGAAGGCATCCAATGCTTGCCCAAAATTTGTCTGAAGCCATTTGACGGCGGCATCGATTATTTCAGCTAATGGGAATTTAGGCATTGTTTTCCCCCCTGTTTTCAGAATCAAGTGCGGCCAGAACCGCACCGCGGACAATAATACCCTTGAGCTTATTTTCCGCATTTACAACCGCCAGAGGCAGCTTGCTTTCGGCAATGACGCCCAACATATCCTTGATGGGGGTCTCTTCCTCAACGACCGGCCCAACGGCCAGTTCAATTTCGCTCAGGCTGGTGACTTTAGCGTCTCGCGCCGCAAGCGCCATCTCAACGGTGATAATTCCCTTGTGTTTCTTTTCTTTGTCAACAACAAAAACACTCGAGATACCAAATTCTTTCATGATGCGCAGTGCAACGCTGGGGCCGTCACGCAATGGAATGACCGGATGGGGCTTTTTCATCACGTCTCCGGCCGTCAGAATTTTGCTGCGATCGACGCCGCGCACAAATTTGGCCACGTAGTCGTCGGCGGGGTTCTTGATAATTTCTTCCGGGGTGCCAATCTGAACCAGCGTACCGTCGCGCACAAATGCAATGCGGTCGCCGAGCTTTAACGCTTCGTTAAGATCGTGCGTGATAAAAACGATCGTCTTGTTCATTTTTTGCTGTAGGCTGAGCAGCTCATCCTGCATTTCTTCTCTGATCAGCGGGTCAAGTGCGCTAAACGCTTCGTCCATGAGCAGGATGTCGGCATCATTTGCAAGCGCACGCGCCAAACCAACACGCTGTTTCATGCCGCCGCTCAGTTGTGAAGGATATTTGTCTTCCCATCCCTTCAAGCCAACGAGCGCCAAGGCATCGAGCGCGTGTTGCTCTCTTTCTTTTTTTGGCACACCTTGGACTTCTAGTCCGTAAACCGTGTTTTGCAATACGGTACGATGCGGTAGCAGCGCAAATTGCTGAAAAACCATGGCTGTCTTTTTCTGCCGCATCTTTCGCAGCTCTACATCTTTGAGCTTGGTAATATCAACGCCATCAATCACTACAGATCCCGCTGTTGGGTCTATCAAGCGGTTAAGGCAGCGCAGGATGGTCGACTTTCCGCTTCCGGAGAGTCCCATGACGACAAACACTTCGCCGCTGTTAACTGTAAAGCTGATGTTATTAATTCCGACTGTCTGGCCGGTTTCTTTTAATATTTCTGCTTTACTCCTACCCTGTTTCAAAAGATTTAACGCTTTGTGAGGATTGCTGGAGAAAATTTTGACAAGGCCGTTAACCACAATTTTTTCGGTCGATTCCAGCATAGCATACACCCTTTCCTGTCGTAGTTTTGTATTGAGCTATCCAAATAAACAAAGAGGTTTTATCATCATATACAGCTTAAAAACTAAGAATATTTAAGTGAAAAAAGAACCTTTTCAAATAGCTACTGACAACTCATTATATCTTATGGAGTTGTCAGTTGTCAAATTTACGTAATTTTTATGAGCAATAAAAAGCGCCATAACACGACAAATTACAACGTGAATTTTTATAACAATTATAGTTATTTGCTTATTGAGAGGATAAAATCAACCTAGAATATAAATAGTTTTTACTAAAACTTGTGCATCTATATAAAATTAACATTTAATAGCAAATTTAAACGCTGGGCGGTAAATTTTCGAATGATCTATTAAAAATTGCTGTAATTGACTTGGGTATATGTAGGGGAAGGGAATATTGGCGGGGACTCTAGGAAGAAGAGAGAGAATGTGATAAAATTAAAAATTAATGACTAAAAAAGGAGGCTGGGCCGTGAAGACTTCGGCGGGGCACAACAATCTGCTGATAACCTGGCGGCCAGCTTTTGGCGGTGCGGAACTGACACGGGTCGAGACCTCCGACAGAGATGTCGTGTTGCCCGATACGGTGGAGGGGTTGCCAGTGACCGCGCTCGGACCCCTTGCCTTTGATACTTCAAATGAAGAGCGGCCCCAAGGCCAACAGCTACGTATCATCTGTGGGTTGGGCGGGGCGGAGATGGACAACCGAAAGCTGGAGCGCATTACCCTTCCGACAACGCTGCGTCGGGTGGGTGACTATGCTTTTTACAATTGTTTTGAATTGCGTGAGGTGCGCTTTTCTGAAGAAACCTATCACTGGGGCGTCAGCGTCTTTATGAACTGCCAGATGCTTAGCACTTTTTTTATTCGAGCGGTGTCTGAGAGGGCGGAAAGTGTTTATAATTTTGCGAATGAATTTTCCCGCGAGCTGGATGTCGCGATTGAATATCCAGAGGGTTTGCCGGCTCGTTTGGTTTTCCCAGGCTATGATGAGTCTTATCAGGAGAATATCTCGGCACGCTATTTTATATATGGGGTTCAAGGGCCCGGATATCCCTATCGCAGCATATTTAAAGACCGTGCGCTAATCTTAAAGGATTATGACCGACTGTGGCCGGCTCTTTTGGCGTCGGAACATGACCCGGACTGCGCATTGCGCATGGCCTGGTACCGGATGCGTTTTCCGCGTGATCTGGCACCGGAGGCCAAGGAAGGGTATCTTGAATTTTTGCGCTGTAATGTGGGCGTGGTAATTACGTGGCTGTTGGGTCAGCGCGATATGCGCGGGCTTGCGTGGTTTTTGCCACAGTCTGACGCTGACCGCAACACGCTGACACAGGCCTGTGATGCGGCCCGGAAATTGGGCGCAGCCGAGGGGTTGGCGCTTTTGCTGGAAGAACAGCACCGGCGTTTTTCTACCGGAGCGAATAAGACCTTTGAGCTATAACATTAGAAGTTGAGGGCGTTGCCCTGTGGGCTGGAGAGGAGCAAGCGGATGGCGGGTCAAAAGACGATGGCTGAAATTGGACTAGAGATTTTGCGGGTGGCGCAAAGTGAGCTGTACCTAAACCTGCCTTATCTCGATCTGGCGCTGTGCGCGCTGACATTTGTTCCGGGCGATGAAATGACGCCGACGCTGGCCACCGACGGTGAACAGCTACATTATAACAGCACCTATTTGTCCGAGCGCTATCTGAGGGCACTCACAGGCGTAAATCGGACCTATCTACATGTCGTGCTGCACTGCATGATGCGCCATCTGGCAAAGAAGCGCGGAAAGGACAGCGTGCTGTGGGACTTGGCCTGTGACATCGCTGTCGAGAGTATTCTTGATGCGCTGGCGGAGAATTATCCCTGCCTCAAGGGGGTTGTCGCGCCGATGCGCCGTGGTCTTTATGGCGAGTTGCGAACCCAAATGCGGGTGTTGACGGCAGAAGGCATCTATTACGTGCTGCTGCGCCGCCAACTGCCGGCGCAGGAGCTTGCACGGTTGCGGCGGGAATTTTTTGAGGACGACCACGGGCTGTGGGCGCCTGAAAGCCGTGAGCAAAAGGAACAGAGCGACCGTCAGGATAAAAAATGGGGCAGCATGTCTGAACGTACCCAGACGGGACTTGAGACGGTGATGTCCGAGCGCTCCACCGGCGGCGAAGCGGTCTACGAGCAGGTGAAAGTCGCCAACCGCGAGGGTGTAGATTACCGAGACTTCCTGCGCCGGTTCGCGGTGCCGCGGGAAGTTATTGGGGTGGACGGGGACGCCTTTGACTACGGCTTTTACAGCTATGGGCTGCGGCTTTATGGCAACATGCCGTTGGTCGAACCACCTGAAACGCGGGAGGAAAAGCGCATTCAGGACTTTGTGATCGCAGTGGACACGTCTCTTTCAACCTCGGGTGCGCTGGTGCTGCAGTTTTTAGCCGCCACCTATTCTATTTTGCGCAGCACCGAGACTTTTTCCACCAAGGTGAACATCCGCATCATCCAGTGCGACGATCAGGTGCGCAACGACACCGTCATCCGCGACCTGGGGCAGCTGGCGGACTATATGGACAATTTTCAGCTGGCAGGGGGCAGCGCCACTGACTTTCGCCCCGTTTTTGCTTATGTGGAACAGCTGCGGGCAACCGGAGAGCTGCCGGGGCTGCGTGGGTTGATTTATTTTACCGACGGCATGGGTATCTACCCTAAAAAGCGACCGCCCTATGAGACGGCATTTATTATGATGGAGGCGCCGCTCATCCCGGTGGAGGTGCCGCCATGGGCCATTCGCCTTTCGCTAACAGAATCGGAGTTAGCGCAGGCAGCCCGACCCGACCCGCTGGAGGATGAGGGATTGATCTGGTCGGAGTCGCCGTATTTATAAGCTGATTAACGGAGGAAAACCATGAACATTAAGCAAGCAAAACAGGAGATCACCAATACCCTTCGGGCTTATCTGGCGAAGGATGGACAGGGCAATTATTTCATCCCTGTCAACCGCCAGCGCCCCGTGCTGCTGATGGGCCCTCCCGGCATAGGCAAGACCCAGATTATGGCGCAGATCGCTGCCGAGACCGGCGTGGGGCTGGTCTCTTACACCATTACCCACCACACCCGCCAAAGTGCCATCGGCCTACCCTTTATTGAGAAGCGAAGCTTTGATGGCAAAGAATACGCCGTGACCGAGTACACTATGAGCGAGATTCTTGCCTCGGTCTACACGCTCATGGAAAAGACCGGCATTCGCGAGGGCATACTTTTCCTCGATGAAATCAACTGTGTTTCTGAGACGCTGGCGCCCATGATGCTTCAGTTTCTGCAAAACAAGACCTTCGGGAATCAGCGCCTGCCGGATGGCTGGATTATTGTGGCGGCGGGTAATCCGCCGGAGTATAACAAATCGGTGCGGGACTTTGATGTAGTGACCCTCGACCGCGTGAAGCGCATCGATGTCAAAGAAGATTTTTCGGTTTGGAAGGAATACGCCTACCGGTGCAACCTGCACGGTGCCATCATCTCCTATCTGGACATCAAAAAGGAGAACTTTTACCGAATTGAAACCAGCGTGGACGGCATGGAATTTGCCACCGCTCGCGGCTGGGAAGATTTGAGCGAACTGCTTTTGGTCTATGAGCAACTGAACTTAAAATTAGACCGCGAGGTCGTGGGGCAATATATTCAGCTGCCCCGCATCGCCCGCGATTTTGCCGGATATTTAGAGCTTTATTATAAATACCAAAAGACCTATCATGTCGATGAGATTATAGAGGGCAAGTGGCATGCCGCTACGGAATCGGAGTTGCGGGCCGCGCCCTTTGACGAAAAGTTGTCGGTTTTGGGGCTGCTGCTTGCTCGCCTATCGGAGTCGGCCGGGCAGACCCGCGAACAGGATGCGTTGACCCAATTGCTTTATGCCGACCTTTTAAACTTTAAAGAATATTTGTCGGCAGGGGAGTCCGCCGTCAGAATTTTGGAAGGGGTTGAGCAGCGCCGCCGTCAGGACATAGCGCGCGTCGCCGAGGCGGGCCAGCTTGACAAGGAAACCCGCAGGCAGACACAGCAGGAGATTGAGCGCCTAAACTGCTACCGCGAGCGGCTGATAGCGGAAAATATCGCCGACGGTGGTGCGCTGGACGCGGTACGGGCTTGGTTCCAAGAGGAAGTGGATGCCCGGAAAAGCGCCAGTGAAACGGCGGGCAAACATTTTGACAACGCTTTTCGCTATCTAGAGCAGACCTTTGGCGACAGCCAGGAACTGGTGATGTTTGTCACCGAAATTACGACCGGGTTCAACACCTCATGGTATGTGGAACACTTTGGCTGTGACGCTTATTTCCGCCACAACAAAGAGCTGCTATTTGATGATACCCGTCGCCGTATTCAGGCGGATATCATCGCAGCAAAGAGCGAATGAGCAATCAAACTTGCGACTCAAAGCGTGCATCATATAGAAAGGGTGAAAGGCTATGACAGGTACCGTGGTGTTCAGTGTTTTAAATGCAAAATATGTCCATGCGTCGCCAGCGCCGTGGTGCTTGGCGGCAGGTGTTAAAGCGTTTGCACCACATCTATATAGCCGCGTGCATATTGTGGAAGCGACCATCAATCAGCCCCCCGAGGATGTGCTGCAACGTATCGTGTCTCTTGCGCCTAGTATTGTTGGATTTTCGTGCTATCTGTGGAATGTTAATACCACGCTGGCGCTATGCACCGCGCTAAAACAGGCTTTGCCAGATGTGGTGATTGTTTTAGGTGGGCCGGAAGTAAGCTATCGTGCTGAAAATGTGCTGCAAAACCATACACAGGTCGATTATATTTTAGCGGGCGAAGGCGAAGAGAACATGCCCGCATTTTTAGCAGCCGTTTTTGCGCAGGGGGAGCCAGTGATTTTGTCCGAATCGGCGCAGCAGATGATTGCCGGTCTTTGCGGGCGGCGTGCCGACGGCACGATATATGAAAATGAGCCGTGTGTGCTACATGGAGCCGTTCCCTCACCGCTGACAGCCGGCTATGCCGAAGCGGTACAGGGGCGCATCGCTTACTTTGAAACAAGCCGTGGTTGCCCGTACACCTGTGCGTTTTGCCTATCGGGGCGGTGTGGTGTTCCGCGCTTTTTTGAATTGGAGGCCGTTTTTGGGGACTTATTGCGCCTTGCCAACAGCGGTACGCAAACCATAAAATTCGTCGACCGAACCTTTAACGCTAATGCTGGTCATGCCAATAAAATTTTGCAGTTCATTTTGGCACATTACGGAAAGGAAATCCCGCAGGGAATCTGCTTTCATTTTGAAATTGCAGGCGACATTTTGCGAGAGGAGACCTTTTCACTCCTTGGGCAGATGCCCGCGGGCGCGGTTCAGCTGGAAATTGGCATGCAGTCGTTTTGTGAAAGAACGCTAGAGGCGGTAAACCGCAAAACAAACACGGCTATTTTACAAGCCAATATTCGCCGTCTTGTGGCGATGGGCAATATGCATATTCACATTGACCTGATCGCCGGATTACCCTTTGAGAATCTGGTTGTATTTGCGGAAAGCTTTAACACGGGCTATGCGCTTGGCGCGCAGATGTTGCAGCTTGGTTTTTTAAAATTATTGTACGGCAGCCCCATGCGCAGCCTGCCGCAAGATTATCCGTGTGAATTTGACCAGAACGCACCCTATGAGGTGCGGACGACCCCGTGGCTCTCAGCCGAGGATTTTGCGCTGCTGCACCGAACCGAGGATGCTGTAGAGCGTGTTTATAACAGTGGACGGTTTCGCCAAACGGCGGATTATGTGCTAAAAGCCAGCGGACTGACCCCGTTTGAGTTTTATACCGGTCTGGGCGTCGCCTCCCAAAAAGCGGGTGTTGGTTGGCGCATCGCGCTTGATGATTACACAGCGGTTTTAAAAGATTATTGTGCTTCGCTGAATCATGTCGACGGTGAGGTGTTGCGGGATATGATGGTGCGGGACAGACTTTCGACAAACGCAACCGGTCGCCTACCAGCATGCTTGTACAGACGGGATGAAGAGCTTTCTAGAGCGATCAAGCGCCTTGGGGCACACCCAGAAACGGCGCCGAAAAAGGGTGTGCGCCGCGGCATCGCGTTGTTATACGCTGCAAACGCTCTGTGTTGGGCGGATTATATCCCGGAAGAGAAAAACCTCGTCACAGGCCGCTGGGCATTGCACGAAATGCCGCTGGGCGAGATATTGGCGCAGTATACCAAAAAGCGGTAATATCACCGTTGCATGTGGTGTGCTAACAAAAGTATAAACTGAAATTTGAAACGAGGTGGGAAGATGAAGATGATCTAACTGCAAGGTTTTAAGAGCCTTGCTAATGAATTATAAATAATAATTTAGGAGGGCCTTACCATGAGCTATTATTATTTTGAAAACAAAAAAGTATATTATAACGAATCTGGTGAAGGTACACCGTTGCTACTTCTGCATGGCAATACCGCTTCTTCAAAGATGTTTTCTGAAGTTGCAAAGGAATATAAAACAGAGTTCAAAGTAGTCTTAATCGATTTCTTAGGCCATGGAGAATCAGATAGATTGCAAAAATTTCCGGTCGATTTGTGGTTTTACGAAGCTGAACAGGTCATAGCATTTTTACGCGAAAAGAATTATTCAAATGTAAATATCATTGGGAGTAGTGGGGGCGCATTAGCTGCAATTAATGTAGCATTAGAAGCGCCCGAACTTGTAAGCAAGGTGATTGCAGATAGTTTTGAAGGAGAAACTCCACTCAAATCTTTCATTGAAAATGCTAAGGCTGATAGAGAATTTTCTAAGCAAGATGAAAACACGAAAATGTTTTATGCATGTATGCATGGCTCTGATTGGGAACAGGTTGTTGATAACGATACCGATGCCATTATTCGGCACAGCAAAGAAATAGGCGTTTTTTTTCACAAGCCTTTACATTTTCTAAAAGCGAAGATACTCTTAACCGGCAGCAAAGCAGATGAATTTATATCCACCATATCTCCTAATTACTTTGAAAACGTTTATGGCGGAATGGTTAAAAAATTCAAACACGGAAAAATCCATTTGTTTGATACAGGTGGACACCCTGCAATGCTTACAAATCCAAAAGATTTTTATGAGCTGAGTATGGATTTTTTTAGAAGATAGGTTGACATTCGGCAGTGAGATTTTGATCGAACACCTTAATATAGCTAAATGAATCTTGCTCAAGTGAATCTCACTATTCTCGAAAGCGTGGGCAACCTCACCGTTTTATGGTTCGGCTGTCCTCTTTTCATATCACCGTCTTTATGCGAGTATATCTGCCAAACTAAAAAACGCGCTGTAAAATGCAAATTAAGGCATTTACAGCGCGTCTTTTATACTTATTAGAGAATTAGGTCGCTTGCTTTCCAATCCTGATAGTACGCCCGGATCGTATTCATCAGAGTCTGCGCAAGCGGCACCAGATAAGTGTTTATTTTGTAGCAAAAGGACAAGGGGATATTAAGATCGGCGGAGCGGGTATCGAAGAAAACCAAGCCCGGGTAGTTGGAGGCATCCTTTACGCCGGTCTCCACCAAAAAACAAAAGCCCATGTCGGCGGAGACCAGCTTTAGCGCGGTATGATTGTTGGTGGTGTTGAGCCGGTCAGAAAAGACGAGCAGATTCTTTTCTAAAAAGTTGCTGACATGGCGGCCCACAGTGAGCGTTCGGTTTAACGAAATAAATCGCATGGGCTCAAGCAGTTTTAAATCCAGCGGCAAGCCGGCAGCGCGCATCTTAATAAATGACTGCGCCACAGGATTCTCGCGGTGTAAGACCAGCAATATGCGTTCATAGTTGATTGTTTCGGTGACAAAAGCTTCGGGGGAGCCCGACACAGAGGTGTTCATGACGGCAAAGTCCGCCTTTCCGTTTTGTAGCAGTGCATAAAGCTCACTGACCGGATATTCGTGAAGATTTATCTGGGCGTTCGGATGTTCCTGAAGAAAGCGGGGGAGAATTTGCGGCAGCAAAATTGACCCGCGCCATGTTCCCAGCCCGAGGTTTACGGTCTGGTTGCGCGAGGATTGCAGGCTATCGAGCCCGGACTGAAACTTTTGGTATAGATGATTGCTGTTCTCCAAATAGCTTCGGTACATCTGCCCACCCTGGGTCAATTCCAGCGGATTTTGCGAGCGGTCGAACAATTTGGTGCCTAGCATCTGTTCTAGTTTTGCAATGTGCTGACTCAGTGAGGGCTGGGAGATAAACAGCTTTTCGGCTGCGCGAGAGATATTCCTTTCCCGCGCCACTGTGAGAAAATATTCGGGATTTCGATTGACAAACACGCCATAACACCTACCTTTTGGTTTGCAAGACCGATTTCTGTTTATGTTACTATAACACAGTTTTTTATTTTATCACAACCTATAAAGCGGATATTTATAGGGGAATGCCTATCGTAAAAACAAGTAAATAAACTGCTTGACCGGCAAATTGAGATAACTCGGCTTATTTGCAGGGAATTCTTTTTAGATTAGGGGACGTATTGATTTTAGGGCATCTTGTGTATAGGTGTTTACCTATGGGGGAATAGGAGAAATCATCTTTTACAAGGCGGTAAAAACATGATACCGTTAATTTATGGAGCGGCAGCTACAAAAAGCTGCCGAAAGGAGATTGACGGCTATGGCAAATATTCTGATTACCGAACAGATTGACTCTGTTGGCCCGTCCCTGTTGGAAAAGGCCGGACATACCATTATCCGGATGGAAACAAGGGAGCAGTCCGAGCTGGCTGAAAAAATAAAGGACGCCGATGCGGTGATTGTGCGCATTCTGGATATGCCTGCGGAAATCATCAGCGACGCCCCTCGGCTCAAAATCATCGCCAAGCATGGCGTTGGCCTTGATAATATTGATCTAAACGCGGCAAAAGAGGCTGGCGTTGCGGTGACCATTACCCCAAGTGCGAACAGCCTTTCGGTCGCGGAGCATGCCGTTTCCCTCATGTTGGCTCTTTCCAAGAACATTCCCCATGTACCCGACCAATATCGGGAGATCGGTTTTGCAGCTAAAAATTGTGCGCCCGGTGTGGAGGTTTCCGGCAAGACGCTGGGGCTTATCGGCTGTGGGCAAATCGGTAGCCGATTCGCCCAAATAGCGGCAGGTGGCTTTGGCATGAGGGTGCTGGTATACGACCCCTATATCTCGGAGGTACCACTAGGTTGTGAACTTATTTCCGACAGGGATCGCATCTTTAAAGAATCTGATTTTATTTCGCTGCACTGTGTGCTTTGTCAGGAGACCTTCCGCAGCGTTGGGCAACGGGAGTTTGATATGATGAAACCGGATGCCATTTTCATCAACTGCGGACGTGGGCCACTGGTGGATGAGTCTGCACTGATTCGGGCGCTACAAGATGGAAAAATCCGTGGCGCTGGTCTGGACGTGACCGAAAAAGAGCCCTGTGACCCCGCTAGCCCGCTGTTTTCGATGCCCAATGTTATCCTGACGCCGCATTATGCCCCCACTACGATTGAAGCCGCCGCCCGTGTGTCAAAAATTGCAGCGGAAAATGTCATCGCTTTTCTCGGAAATGGCGATGTGGTTGGACGGATTGTTTAGCCCAAACTGATATATAGAAGGAGAGATTTACAATGAGACTTGCGACCATTAAGCAGGACGGCGCAGAAATTGCCGGTATTGTCACCGCCACCGGCATATTCCCGATCACCGCGCTGAACGCCGCCAAGGGTACCGCATGGAAAACCGAAATGTATGAGCTAATCTGTGCCGAACAGATTCCCGGGCTGACTGCATGGTATAATGAAGGCGGCAAGGCGGAGCTGGAAAAGCTCCCTGGAACCGTTACATACGACAAGGTTATCTATGGCCCGCTTTACCGCAACCCGCCGCGCATTTTTGGCATCGGCCTCAACTACGCCGACCACGCTGGAGATCTAGGCGAGAATGCGCCGGTTGGTTTCCCGGGCAGCTTTTATAAGCCCGCCTCTTGCATTACCGGGCCGGGTAGCGACATTAAGATTCCGGCATTGCCTGAAGCGCAGAAATCGACCGCCGAGGCCGAACTTGGAATCATCATCGGCAAGGCTTGTAAATTCATCGAGGAAAAGGACTGGAAGGATTATATCGTCGGCTATACTACCGTGCTGGACATGACCGAAGAGTCGATTTTACGTCAGAATCCCCGCTTTTTGACGCTGGTTAAGGGCTTTGATACCTTCTTTAGCTTTGGCCCGCAGCTTGTCACCCCCGACGAGGTGGAAGACGTGTTGGCTCTGGAGGTTCAGTCGGTTCATAATGGTGAAATCCACGCCAAAAACATTGTCCGTAACATGACCCACAAGCCCGCCCGTCTGGTTAGCCTTGTCTCGCATATGCAGGGCTGGTTGCCCGGTGATATTCTTTCCACCGGCACGCCCCGCGCCTTTCATATTCAGGATGGCGACACTGCCGAATGCCGAATCTATGGCCCGGACGGCTTTGTCATGGAGCCGCTGGTCAACCCCGTTGTCGACCTGAAGCTTCACCCGGAAAAGCAGTAAACTTTGAAACATATAAGGAGGTCAACGAGATGAAAACAGTGTTCACACTTACATCCGCCGAATCCAGACGCCTTATCGCCAAGGCGATTGTCCAGATGCCGGCATTCAAAAAAGCTTGGGAATCTGCCTATGTTCTGCTGGCCGGTGGCACGACCAATGCTTTCATCGCACAGGAACTGCTCGGCCGCGAAGGCCTCGACCCCGCCAAATGTACGGTGGGCTTAAGCACCGACGGCTTGCTTTGTGTCACCCACCCCGCCAGCCGCAAGAGCTTCCCCAATGTGTTTTATAAGGGCGAGGCTGTGGAAAAGACCCTTGTCGAAGCACTGAGCGATTTTCATGCCCAAACCGTTGTCGTCAAGGGCGCGAATGCTGTTGATATGCAGGGGAACGTCGGCGTCGTCACTGCTGGATTTGACGGCGGCACCATCCCCCGCGTGATCGGGCCTGTCACCTCCAATGGTTTAAAGTACATCACGCCGGTAGGGCTGGAAAAGCTGGTGCCCTCCGTTCCGGAAGCTTGCCGGGCAGTGGGCGCACAAAACATCGACATCTCGATGGGTGCCGATTTTGGCATGTACTGTCTTTCTAACACCATGGTGGTTACCGAGCTAGAAGCGATTAAGATGATGTTCGGCCTTTCTGGTGTTTTGGTTTGTTGTGGCGGTGTTGGGGGCAACGAAGGCGCCGTAACCCTTGCTGTTGAAGGCGAGGAGGCACAGATCAAGGCGCTGGTTGCATACCTTGAGGATGAGATTAAGGGCGAGCCCCCTGTTGATGGTAACAAGGGTATCTGTGCGGATTGCCGCTATAAGCGCTGCCGCTACAATGGGCTTAAATCTGAGGATTTACCCGCATGGATGAAGAAAAAAGGCATCGTTGATTAGGGGCTATCGCATTGTATAGATAAATATTAAAGCAAACCACCACGCAGACATGTTCGCGCGGTGGTTTTTTTGTTTACATAGAACCCTGAGATGTGGCTGATACGCTGCAAAAGGCAATCTGAAATTTCAGTGGTTATGGTTTTTCATAAGAAACCGAGAAAGCCGAATACTTTGCGGCTAAATAATATAATAATAGAAATGGATAAGCCGGTGACATACCCGCATACCAAACGGACAAGGAGGAAGATTTCATGTATAACGCAGGGTTATTCTGGGTTTTGGTGCTGCTTTCGTCCGGCTTTGCATATCTAATCGGAAGCATCAGTTTTTCGATTCTATTTACGCGGATTTTTTATGATGTGGACATCCGAACGCTCGGCAGCGGCAACGCCGGACTGACAAATGTGCTGCGCTCGGTCGGGTGGCAAGCGGGTGTTTTGACGCTCTTGTTTGATTTTTTGAAAGGAGCGGCATCCGTTATAGTGGGCAGGGTGATTTTTCAGTACTATTGCCAGCAAAGCGGCACGCCCGCCTATTTTCAGCAGTACGGCGTGCTGATCGCCGGGCTGATGTGCGTAATCGGGCATGTCTATCCGCTTTATTTTCATTTTAAAGGCGGGAAAGGGATTCTGACCTCTGCCGCGGTGGTCGCTTTTTTTGACTGGCGGGTGTTTTCGGTTGTTTTTATTGTGTTTGCGGTTGTGTTCACGGTCTCAAAAATTGTCTCGCTTTCCTCAATCATTGCGGCGTTTAGCTTTCCGTTGGCGCATTGTCTGATTCTTTCTTTCTGGGATTACCGCATCGGCAGTTCGCCTTACGGCACGCTTCCGCTTTCTTATTTGTGGATTACGACCGCTCTGGCAGCGGTGTTCTCCAGCTTGCTGATCTATAAGCACAGCGCCAATATTGAGCGCCTGAAAAATAGGACAGAAAAAAAATTTACATTAAAACGATAAAAATAAACGAGCGGTCTGCATGATGCAGGCCGCTCTGTTATGTCTTTTTACAGCAGTTCTTTTGTCGCGACGATATTTACGTTAGAGCCGCACACGCCGGGTAGCACAACATCCCCGATATGCACCGGCAGGGAAACCGTATGCCCTGCAATTTCGTTTAAACAGTCGAAAATTTTGGATTTATCAATTGGTTGGGAGGTTTTGACCGGCAGCGGATGGCGGCTACCCCGCACCGTCATGAGCGCTGTCACCATTCTTTTGGGTGCGGTCAGCTCCTCTTGCGCATATTTTTTCCCGACATTGCAGCTATACCCGCTGATTGACTGGATTTCGCCATTTTCCAGAACCGCTGAAATACGGCAGCCTATCGGACAGCCGATACATGTGATTTCTTTTAGCATGCTACGACGCCTCCACTTTCACGGTGAGATTCTCAGCATCTGAAATCTGTCTGAGCGCTTCTGGGGTGAGCTTTAAACTGACCATTTCGCCCGGGGTCAGGATGCGACTAGAATGTCGGTAGATCTCTTTTTCTCCCGCCGTTACACAAACCTTTGCATTTTTATAGACATTCTTGGGGCGGAACATGAGTGTGACCGGTTGATCGGCATTACCCACATGAATTTTCTGCGGTACAGCGCCCGATACGCCAAACCCACTGATGATTGGCATGGATTTTAGGTTTTTATCTAAGGTGTCCGTGATGTAACGCCATGCTTTTGCGCCGGCCTTTGCGGCTTCTTCCGAGACAAAATCGACTAGATCGTGCACGTGCAGGACATTGCCGCAGGAGAAAACACCTGATACAGAGGTTTGCAGGTTCTCATCCACCGAAGGGCCGCCGGTGTCTGCGCACAGGTCAATTCCAGCCATTCGGCTAAGCTCATTTTCTGGAATCAGTCCGACCGAAAGCAACAGCGTATCGCAGGCGTAATATTGTTCGGTGCCGGCAATTGGCCGCTTGGTTTCGGGGTCGACCTGCGCAACCGTTACACCCTCTAGCCGCTCGCGTCCTGCAATATCCACCACCGTGTGGTTTAAGAGGAGCGGAATGTCATAATCGTCAAGGCACTGCACGATATTGCGCTTTAACCCCGAGGAAAACGGCAGTAGCTCGACGCAGGCGAGCACCTTCGCTCCCATGAACGTCATTCTTCTTGCCATAATCAGGCCGATATCGCCCGAGCCTAAAATCACGACGCGCGCACCGGGCATGATGCCTTCAAGGTTCACAAACTTCTGGGCGGTGCCCGCCGTATATATCCCTGAGCACCGCCAGCCGGGGATGGCAAGTGCCCCACGGGGACGCTCTCGGCATCCCATGGCCAGTATGATGGCCTTTGCCTGAAAGTGCTGAAGCCCGTTTGAGCGATTGACGGCGGTCACCTGCTTCTCCTTGGTGATTTCAATGACCATTGTGTTGCACTGATAGGGGATTTGATAATCAATCACCCGGTCGATATACTTCTGCGCATATTCAGGCCCGGTCAGCTCTTGCTGAAAGGTATGCAGCCCAAACCCGTTGTGGATGCATTGACGGAGGATTCCGCCCAGCGTATCTTCGCGTTCCAAAATCAGAATATCGCGACAGCCTTGCTCATAGGCGGAAACAGCAGCAGCCAAACCGGCAGGCCCGCCGCCGATTATCAACAGATCGACTTTACGCATGGCGCTGTTCCCCCTTTCCAAACAAATAGCTGTGCAGCAGTTTGGAGTCTTCCCCGAATTTCGTGATTTCCAGCGGCGACAGGTTCAGTTCCTCGCACAGAATCTGAATGGTTCTGGGCGTACAGAAGCCTGCCTGACACCGTCCCATTCCAGCGCGTGTCCGCCGCTTAATGCCATCAATTGTCTGCGCACCCACCGGCCTGCGAATCGCCTCGCGGATTTCTGCCTCGGTTACCGTTTCACAGCGGCACACAATTTTAGCATAGTCCGGATTGGCGGCAATTGCCTTGGCGCGTTCCAGATCATCCATCTCCCTAAACTTCGGAATCGCTTTCCGAATGGGGTTGAAGTTTGGATTCTCCTTAGCGTCCAATCGCTCGGCCACCAGATCGGCGAGATCGCGCGCAATTGCGGGCGAGGAGGTCAGACCGGGGGATTCGATGCCGCTTGCGTTGAAAAATAGCGGCGCATCCGGCGCTTCACCCAGAATGAAATCGTCTCTGTCGCTGTGGGCGCGAATTCCGGAAAAGGTGGTAATCACGTCACGCAATGGGATGTTCTCCCAGGTTAAGCTACCGAATTTCAACGCTTTGGCAAGCCCTTGCGGTGTGGTGCGAATGTCTGATTTGTCTAGAATATCCTCCGCGGTTGGGCCTATCAGAACGGTGCCGTCGACGGTCGGGCTGACAAGAATGCCTTTGCCGAGCTTGGTCGGAAGCTGAAAGACCGAGGCGTGAAACACGTCGGCATATTTTTTATCCAGAATGTAATATTCTCCCCTGCGCGGTAGGATTTTAAAGGCGTCCTCAGAAACCATTGCGTTGATGGCGTCGGAATAAAGCCCCGCGCAGTTGACAACCGCTTTTGTCTCAAAGGCTCCTGCTTTGCTTTTTACAACCCAGCAGCTGTCGCCTTTTTCAATTTTAGTCACTTCGGCGTTGCGGTAAAACAGCACGCCGTTTTCCGCCGCATTTTCGGCGTTTGCAACCGTCAGCTCATAGGGGCAGACAATGCCCCCAGTTTCGACCAGCAGCGCCGCACAGGCGTTTGGGCTAAGGCTGGGTTCCCGTTTATGTAGCTCCTCTCTACCAATGATGCGAAGCTTGGGAACTTCGTTGATTTCCCCCTGTTTTTTCAGTGCCTCCAGTTTGGGAATGTCGTCCTCTGAAAAACAGACAACCAGCGACGTGTTCCATTTGAGCGGAACATCCAGTTCGGTGCAAAGCGTCCCAAACATTTGATTACCTAAAACGTTATACTTTGCCTTTAGTGTATGGGGCTTCGCATCATAGCCACCGTGTACAATTGCTGTATTCGCTTTGCTTTGTCCTTCACAAATATCGGCGGCCTTTTCCAGCAGGGCAATTTTCAGGTCATACCTGGCCAAGCTTCTCGCAACAGAGCAGCCGATGACGCCACCGCCGATTATAATGACATCCAGCATCTTCTTGAACACCACCTTTTGACTCCCCATTTTTGAAGGAATCTGATGTTAATATCTAAAAAATTCCATAAGAATGCAGGGGCATACAAAGACGATGTTTGCCCCTGCATTCAAAGTGCGTGGGTCTACCAGGGAATGGCTTGGAACAGGAGAACCGCGATGATGCCGCCGACGATGGGGCCGACTACTGGAACAACCAGGCCGTAACTAAAGTTGGAGCCGCCTTTGTTTTTAATCGGCAGCATCGCATGTGCAATGCGAGGGCCAAGGTCACGGGCTGGGTTGATCGCATAACCGGTCAATCCACCAAGGGACATACCGACCGATACGATGATGCCGAACACTAGTAGATAGTTTAAACCAACGTTGCTGGCGCCCACGACGTTTCCGACGCCGAGGATGGCGAACACCAGCACAAAGGTGCCGACCACTTCAGAGAGGAGGTTCCGGGCAGTGTTTGGAATGGACGGGCCGGTCGAGAAGCAACCCAGAATAGTTCCTGGATTTTCGGTTGCGTCGAAATGGTCCTTAAAGAGCAGGTAAACAAGAACCGCGCCGGAGAAAGCGCCAAGCATTTGAGAAATGATGTATCCCGGCACCATGCCCCATGCAAGACCGCCGTTTATTGCGACCGCGATGGTAACTGCCGGATTAAGATGCGCACCTGACGCCGCACCAAAGATAAACGCAGGCAGCAGGACGGCAAGGCCCCACGCAAAGGTGATCTGAACAGCGCCGGCGCCCTTCATTCCAGATTTTGTGAGGGTAACGTTTGCAACAACACCGTCGCCAAGAAGAATTAGAAGACCTGTTCCTAAAAATTCCGCAATATATGGCAGCATGCGATTACACCCCAATTCTTAAATTTATGTGATTTTATCGACTAATTTTTTGCCCAGCCCAAAGCGCACTTAACAGCTTTGTTCCAGCCTGCAATCAGCTCGGTACGTTTTGCCTCTTCCAGCGAGGGCTTGAAGATTCGAGAAATCTGCCAGTTCTTGATGACATCCTCTTTGCTCTCCCAGTATTTCACCGCGAGACCAGCCAGATAGGCGGCACCCATCGCTGTTGTTTCTACGCAGACCGGACGATGAACCGGTGCGTTGATAATGTCCGACTGGAACTGCATCATAAAGTTGTTGGCGCAGGCGCCGCCGTCAACCTTGAGCGCGTTGAGCGTGATGCCCGAATCTTGCTGCATCGCCTTGAGCACGTCATGGGTCTGATAAGCCAGCGACTCCACTGTGGCGCGGATGATGTGATATTTATTGACGCCTCTGGTCAAGCCGACAATAGCACCTCTGGCGTACTGGTCCCAATGGGGAGCGCCAAGGCCCGTAAAGGCCGGGACAATATATGCGCCGTTCGTGTCGCTCACCTTTGTTGCCATATATTCAGAATCCGGTGCGCTATCGACGAGCTTGAGCTGGTCGCGCAGCCACTGGATAGCGGCGCCCGCCACAAAGATCGAGCCTTCGAGTGCATAGTTGACCTTTCCGTCAAGGCCCCATGCAATGGTGGTGACGAGACCGTTTTTGGAATAAACGGGCGTCTCGCCTGTGTTCATTAACAGGAAGCATCCGGTGCCGTAAGTGTTCTTGGCTTCGCCCGCGTTAAAGCAGGTCTGGCCGAAAAGTGCGGCCTGCTGGTCGCCTGCGGCGCCCGCAATCGGAATGGGGCTTCCAAACAGAGAGGCTTCTGTTTCGCCGTAGATGCAGCTGGAGGGCTTTGCTTCTGGCAGCATGGATGCAGGAATATCCAGTTCCTTTAGGATTTCCTCGTCCCATTTCAATTCCTGAATGTTATACAGCAGCGTGCGGGATGCGTTGGAGTAGTCGGTGACGTGGACTTTGCCTTTGGTCAGCTTCCAGATCAGCCAGGTGTCGATGGTTCCAAACAACAGGTCGCCCGCTTCGGCTTTTTCGCGTGCGCCGGGGACATTGTCAAGAATCCATTTCAGCTTGGTGCCGGAGAAATAGGCGTCGATCACTAGACCGGTCTTCTGACGGAAGCTGTCGACCAGGCCCTTTTCTTTCAGGCTGTCGCAGTATTCCGAGGTGCGGCGGCACTGCCAAACAATCGCGTGGTAGACCGGCTCGCCGGTGTTTTTGTCCCAGACAACGGTGGTTTCACGCTGGTTGGTGATGCCGATGGCCGCAATGTCCTCGGCTGAGGCGTTGATTTTATGCATGGCCTCCTGCGCCACACCGATCTGCGTGGACCATATCTCCATGGCGTCGTGTTCGACCCAACCGGGCTTGGGGAAATACTGTGTGAATTCTTTTTGGGCTACGCTGATCATTTCACCCTTCTCGTTGAAGAGAATGCAACGTGAGCTGGTGGTTCCTGCATCCAAAGCCATAATGTACTTTCCCACTTTTAATTCCTCCCAAAATAAAATTATCAGGATTTTCGTCCAACATTTTGTATGATTAATACAAAATATTTTACAAGAACATCGTAGCACTGTTCAACAATCGCTGTAAATGAACAATCCGGCCGTTTTGTCTAAACAGTTTTTGGTTTTGTCTAGCCATTGCGTGAAAAACCTGATGAACAGGCTTTTTGCATAAATATTGGATTGTCTGATTGCGGTGCAGTACAACAATTTAACGGGTCTCGCTATATCATGATATGTTTGTCCACAGAAAAATAGTAGAATAAGCGGCCAATCTTTTTGAATAGGATTGGAACAAAGATAGATTCGACATTGGCCCGCAAAAAAATTTGGACATACCTTTTGGCGGCCGGGCTTTGGATTGACGTCTGTATATAAAAACAGGAGGAAGATTTTATGGATAAGTCCTTTTTGGGCGCGATGGAGGCAATCACCAGCACAATTAAAGACAACAAAGAATTTTTGACCGACCTTGATAGAGCTATCGGCGACGCCGACCATGGTCATAATATGGCGCGCGGGTTTAACGCCGTTATAGAAAAATTAAAGGCTTCGCCGCCCGCCGATCTGTCGATGGGGCTAAAAGCAACAGCCATGACGTTGATTTCCACCGTTGGGGGCGCGTCCGGTCCGCTTTACGGAACTGCGTTTCTGCGCTGTTCAAAGGTGATGCAAGGAAAAGAAGTGATTAATAAAGTTGCTGTCGTGCGGTTGTTTGAAGAAGCGTTGGATGGGATTGAAACCCGCGGGAAGGCTCAGCCGGGGGACAAGACCATGATTGACGCACTCAAACCCGCCTATGACGCATTTGTTACAGCCACAGAGCAGAGCAAAAGCTTTTTGGAATGCATGGAAGAAGCCTGTAAAGCGGCAGAAGAGGGCGTTGCTTATACTAAGACAATAGCAGCCAGAAAGGGGAGGGCCAGCTATTTGGGCGAGCGCAGCATCGGGCATCAGGACCCGGGTGCCACTTCGGTACTACTCATTTTAAAGGCGCTGACAGAGTATTATAAAGCTTAAATCAAAGCACTCAGGCTGATAAAAAATGCCGGCAAAACCGGCGGAATGGAGAAACTCATGGTAGGACTTGTTATTGTATCCCACAGCGCAAAAATTGCTGAAGGGGTTCTGGAGATCGCGTCCCAGATGGCGGGAAGCGAACTGAAACTGGTTGCGGCAGGCGGCCTGCCAAACGGCGAGATCGGCACCGACGCCGTACGCATCAGCAACGCTATTGCAGAGGCGGACTCCGGCGACGGAGTAGTCATTCTGTTGGATTTGGGAAGCGCAGTTCTTAGCACCGAAACAGCGATAGAATTTTTGGAGGAAACGGCGCGTATCCGTGTGCGGATTGCGGACGCCCCGATTGTTGAAGGGGCTGTCAGCGCGGCGATTCAGGCAACCATCGGCTCACCGCTTGATAAAGTGGCTGACGCGGCCGAGCGGGCGCACACACTGCGTAAATTGTAAGGGATAGGGAGCTGATGAGATGAAACAGAGCACATTGACACTAACAAATTCAATAGGACTACATGCAAGGCCTGCGGCCGAAATGGTGAAGGCGGCAGCCAAATTCAAGAGCAAAATCACGCTGGAGGGAAACGGGAAAAAAGTCGATGCCAAGAGCATTATCATGGTTTTAGGGATGGGTCTGCGCCAAAATGATGCCATCACCATTTGTGCCGAGGGCGAGGATGAGGAAGCGGCTGTGCAGGTTCTGGGGGATTTGGTTAAACAGCGGTTTCATGAATAGGAGGGCGCCGCGCTGTGACGAAATTCAAAACAATACAGGCGACAGGTGCCGTTACGGGAGTTGCCCGGGGGTATCTTCATTTTCTTGGCCGAGATATTCAAAAGGAAATGGCGCTTTATCAACAGCAGGATTCCACGCTGGAGATACAACGGTTTTATGACGCGCGGAGTGCCACTGCTGCGCGAACCGACAAGCTGGCGGAAACATTGCGGGGAGAGCAGCAGGACGAACAAGCGGCCATTCTGGAAGCGCAAAGCCTGATTCTTTTGGATACATACTTTGAATCGCTGGTGCGCGAAAAAATTGAAGTTTTGGGACTTTCGGCTCCCGAGGCTGTGCTGCAAAGCTGCGAGGAGATGGCAGCCCCGATTTTGGCGCTGGACGACGCCTATCTAAGGGAAAGAGCGAATGACATTAAAAATGCTGGGACACAGATTGCTGAAATGCTGCTCGGAATTGAGGAAACAAAACTCAAGGCGCCCGCGATTTTGTTTGGGGAGGAGATCGACCCCTCGCTGATTATCGGTCTTTCGCAGGAGGCAGCCGGATTCATCATCAAAAGCGCTAGCATCACCTCCCATGCGGTGATTCTTGCGAGATCCAGAGGGATTCCGACGTTGGTGGGGCTAGAGGATCTGCGTGGGCAGATTCCGGACAACACCCCGGTCATTTTAGACGGCGGGGAAGGATTGCTAATCGTCAACCCAGACGAGCAGACGATTCGGAATTATCAATTAAAAATAGAAGCGCAAGAGAAAAAGAAGCAGGAATATCGGCGACTCGCGTCGGTTGGAGCTTCTACAAAAGATGGATTCAAAGTCACGTTGGCAGCTAATATTGGATATCCGGAAGAGCTTTTGCAGGCATCGCAATACGGGTATGAGGGGGTTGGCCTTTTCCGGACGGAGTTTCTGTTTTTAGGTAAAAGCACACTCCCGACAGAGGAGGATCAATTTTTCGTTTACCGGCGTGTTATTGAGCGGTGCCAAAATCATCGCTGTATCATCCGCACCATGGATATCGGCGGAGACAAGCCGCTTGACTGCTTGGAGATTCCGCCGGAGCAAAATCCGTTTCTAGGCTGGCGGGCGATACGAATCAGCCTGAAGCGCGTCGATCTGTTTTTGACCCAGCTTCGCGCAATTCTGCGCGCTGGTATATATGGAAAGGCGGCGATTATGCTACCCATGGTCGCCAGCTTGGCGGAGCTGCGTCAGGCGAAACAGCTGATCGCACAGGCGATGCAATCACTTGAGGAAGAGAAAATTCCGTTCGCGAGGGACATTGAAGTAGGGATTATGATTGAAACCCCTGCGGCCGCGATTATGGCGGCGCAATTTGCAAAGGAGTGCGATTTTTTCAGCATCGGGACCAACGATCTGACACAGTACACATTGGCGGTGGACAGGGGAAACCCGCTCGTCTGCCAGCTTTACAGCTATTTTCATCCGGCGGTACTGCGGCTGATTCATCAAGTGATATTAGCGGCGCACAGCCAAGGGAAATGGGTTGGCATGTGCGGCGAAATGGCGGGTGATCCCGCCGCCGTGCGACTGCTGTGTTCTTGGGGAATTGACGAGCTGAGCATGAGCCTTCCTCTCATTCCATTAGTAAAACAGGCTATTCTCGCCTGTGAAACCGACCGGCACTGGGCCGATGCGGTTCTGGCACTTTCAGAAACAGACCAAGTAAAAACCTATCTGGAATAGTGAACCTGAAAAAACAGAGGCATGTAAAAGCAATTTACTTGCTGTACATAAATGAAAAATGAAAGAGAGGCCGTTATTATGAAAAAGATAATCAATCATCCGGCAAATGTGGTTGACGAAATGTTGGAGGGGCTGACACTGGCGTATCCGCAGTATGTTCGCCGCCTAGAAGGGTTCAATGTCATCGTGCGTGCCGATGCCCCGTGTGATAAAGTGGCGCTGATCAGCGGTGGTGGCAGCGGCCATGAACCCTCCCACGCCGGATGGGTTGGCGAAGGCATGCTGGACGCAGCGGTCGCGGGTGCGGTGTTTACCTCTCCGACGCCCGACCAGATTTATGAAGCGATTAAAGCGGTTGACGCTGCAAAGGGCGTTTTGCTGGTTGTCAAAAATTATACCGGTGACGTGCTGAATTTTGAGATGGCTGCTGAAATGGCCGAAGCAGATGGCATTGAGGTGGCGCAGGTCGTTGTAAACGATGACGTGGCGGTGGAGAACAGCACCTGGACCAGCGGGCGCAGGGGCATTGCGGGTACTGTGTTGGTCCATAAGATTGCGGGCGCGAAAGCACAGGCTGGCGCAACGCTGGCGGAAGTAAAAGCCGTCGCCGAAAAAGCGATTGCCAATGTACGTTCTATGGGCATGTCTATTTCTCCTTGCACAGTGCCAGAAGCGGGCAAACCGAGCTTTGAGTTGACGGAAAATGAAATGGAAATCGGCCTGGGCATCCACGGCGAGCCGGGAACCCATCGCGAAGCCCTTCGCTCGGCGGATGAAATCACCGACCTTTTGCTGGAAAAGCTGTTCGCCGATCTCCCGTTAGAAAGCGGCGATGAAACGGCGGTTATGATTAATGGCCTTGGGGCTACGCCATTGATAGAGCTTTTTGTTGTCAACCGGCGGGTTGCGCATGTGTTTGCGGAAAAAGGAATTCAGATTGTTAAAACGTTTGTCGGGAACTATATGACCTCTCTGGAGATGGGCGGATTCTCCATTTCGGTCGTGAAGTTGGACGGAGAAATGAAGGGACTGCTGCTGGCTAAGGCGGATACACCAGCGCTTGTACAGCTGTAATTTCACGCGCGGTTTTATACCCTACAGCATTAAAATGTCCCGGCCGGTCTCGATAAAAAAGCCCGGCCGGGCATTACATGCGCCGACAGGCTGTTGTGTAAAATAAAAATGATTTTAGGTGGAAAGTTTGATAGGGAGGATTTTCATGGTACGAACGTCTCAGACCAAAACGCAGCTTGCCAATTCACTCAAAGAAATTATGAAAAAAGTGCCCTTTCATAACATTACAGTGCAAAATGTTGCGGACGACTGCAAAGTTAACCGCCAGACCTTTTACTACCACTTTAAGGACATGTATGATCTATTGGAATGGATTTATCAAAACGATATTTTCTGCGGATTCCAAGAAATTTCGGTAAAAAACTGGCAGAATGTACTGCTGGATACTATAAAATATGCAAAAAGAAACAAGTCTTTTTTACGCAATACCAATCGTTCTCTGCGCAAGGAAACGATAGAAAAATATCTATTTCCGTTTATCTACCAGCTGTTCGAGCTGGTTTTTGATGACGCCTGCAAGGATGCCCTTATCCGGACGGAGGAAAAGGTGTTTATCTTGAAGTTCTTTACACATGCCTATGTCAATGTCATTATTCAATGGATTGGAAACGGCATGCAGGAGGAAGACACCTTCCTGCTTGAAAAAGTGCAGATCCTCCGCAGGCTGCTGCAATCGTACCGCAACAGTCAGACGGCCGAGACGATTACCGTTTATAACGGACTGCAAAATATGGAGGTCAAAAACGGCGGAAAAATGCGCGGACAAATTATTCCAATGATGTCGGAGGCGGTCAATAATTTTTAAGAAATTCTTGTAATGTAAACAGAAATTAGGGCGGCTAAAAAATGAACTGAACCTTAAAGCTATGACGGAACACACCGTAGCGGGCAGTTCACTGCGGCTGCCCTTGTTATTTGCCATTTAATCAGTGGTGCTTATGGCATGAGAATGCCTGAGTTGATTGAAAAGCTCAAACGCGAAACCACAGTTTATTTCAAAAAGCGGGTGGGGCTTGACAAAGCCCCAATGGAAGGGTAAGGTTATGATGCCAAGCCAGAAATAAAAACAAAGCCCGACCGTTTAAACGCAAGGCTGGCACTTATTGAAAAGGATGGAAATTCCATGAAGCTGATAACCGTAAAGGACTATGACGCCATGAGCGAGGCTGCGGCAGAAATAATTATGCGGCAGATAGATTCAAAACCCAACAGCGTCATTGGCTTTTCCACTGGTTCAACACCCACCGGCACATATAAGCAGTTGACAGCATTCTGCGCCCAGGGCAGGGTGAGTTTTAAAAACGTGGTACCCTTTAATCTTGATGAATATGTAGGGCTAGCACCTGATGATCCGAACAGCTATGTGTACTATATGAAGGAAAACCTTTTTGACCATATTGACATAGACCCCGCCAATACCCATATACCAAATGGTGCAGCCGAGGATTTAGAGGCGGAGTGCCGTCGGTACGACGCACTGCTTGAGCGATATGGCAGCATCGACCTTCAGTTGGTGGGCATAGGGCAAAATGGGCATATTGGTTTTAACGAACCGAGCGACACATTTAGCGACAAAACCCAGATTGCTAAGCTTTCGGAAAACACCCGCGCGGTTAATGCGGCGCATTTTCGGTCTGCCGACGCTATGCCTCAGTTTGCCATAACCATGGGGGTGGGCGACATAATGCGTGCAAAGCGGATAATTCTCATGGTAAATGGTGCGCACAAAGCGCAGATACTCGATAAAGTCATGCATGGCGAGATAACGCCTCAGGTTCCGGCATCCATCTTGCAGCGGCATGATGACGTCACCGTTATTGCGACGCAGGATGCTTTTATTTAGCCGTCGAACAATCAAAAGCCCGCCCAAAAGGCGGGCTTATTTAATACTTCTACCGTTTTGCAAAGGATGGCTTCAATATCTCAGAATAGATAATTTTTCTATACGTGGTCACTAAAGGGTAAAATGCATAGCTGTAATTTGTACCGAAGAGGGAACGGATTACTTATTACTTACGTGGTGAGTTTAAAACTTGTCGGACGATCATTTTCAGTTATCTTTAGAAAATATTAGGGTAGTTTTGGTCGTCGTTTTTGGCCTTTCGTCGCATAAAAATCTCCCAAACGCAGTTTATAGTTCTGCGTTTGGGAGATTTGTTATTTAGAGCTTTTTCTTTTTCCGAAACTTCCAACTATAAGTGCCAATCGCCACAATTGACAGAACAAATGCCATAACCAGCTCGATACTTGTACTATTAGCTGAACTGGAGTTTTCTGAATTGTTTATGGTTACAGTTTTTTCGGGATGCGGCTGCTTTTGAGTAGAATTACTTGCGTCTACACCATTGGATTCAGGCGTAATGGGCTTTTTCAATTCCGCTTCCTTAGGTGCAGTCACTTTAATTACGCCGCCAGTTGTGGGATTTGTGATAATCGTTTTTGTCGGCGCATCTCCATAGAGCGTTTCAAGCAGAGAAAGCGGCCAGTATATCCGACTTGCATCCTCGTCCTGATACATTCCGGCAGGAACGGTAATGGTTTTTCCGCCGTTCCAATCAATGACAAGCGTAACGTCGGGACTTCTTCTAAGTTCACTCATCACAGAGTCGGGCATCTGATCAAACCACTTGGCGCTAACTTTAACCGTGTCCCCATTACGTGCAGCTTTAATTGCAGTTTCTACAACATCCCAAAACTTTTTTTGTTCTTCATTTGGGCCATTGTCACTGCTAGATGAACGCAATATCTTTTCAACCGGAACCATAAAGGTAAAGGTGCTGAATTCGGAGACATACATGCTTATAACATTGTTTTCCAGCGTATATTTCCCATGCGCAAGTGTGGTTCCTCTTGTAATTGTTTCAACAAGCGTGCCGTCTGACTTGTAGTGGTTTATAACCAGATCATCAGCCTGAGTTCCGCTCGGTAAAGTAAATGTAATGATTAAAGGCGAATGAAGCTGTTTTTTTATACCGTTTACAAACAACTCCGCCTTTATTTCTAGTACATTTTGCGTTTCCTTAACGTAGTTAGTTGGGGTTTGTTGTGTAAGCTTGACTTCAACATCTGCTGCATCTTTTTCACCGCTTGCTAATGCAAGACCATTTGTAGAAGGAGAAGAAATTTCGTTAGCAAGGTCTGACGGTGCAGTTAATGTTGTGCTTGTTGAGATATTGGCAATCAACCCATAAAGCTGGTCAAGATTTTTGATTGTATCGGGATCAAGCTTCTGCTTTTGGTCTTTGGTAAGCGCAATTAATTCCTGTGCGATATTGGTGACCATCTCTTTTTGAGTATCACTCATATTGTCGCCACCTGAAAAAATGTCATTGAGCATTTTCTCTATGCTCTCAATGTCATCATCGCTATTATTGGAGTGACCTGCATAGTTTTTCGGGTCATATTTCACCAGTACATGGGATACCGGCTTCCCATTAACAGAAAATTCGATCATTGAAATTCCTTTTTGCTTACCGGTTATGATCAAAGTCAAGCCGTTAATTTCAGAACCAACAATCTGAGGGCAAGAATTATGAATTGTTACCAAATCGGTAATCTCAATTCCGTCCATTGATAAAAGTGGTTCACCCTTAAAGGATATTGTTGGCGAAATCTCTGCCGTTGCACCTTCTTCAGCGATGGTCACTGCATTGTAACTATCGAATGTTACCAACACCTCCGTAAGCTTTACAGGCACTGGAATATCGACGGATTTTTCGTAGTTTGTGCTGTCTGTTGGATTAAAGGTTGCAAGGAAAGTCTGTGTTCTGTTTTCGTCATCGGCGACTAGCGCTGTTTTTGGTGTTTGCCATGACCAATAGCCAATATCCGATTTCGGAAGATTAACATCCTCAAGTGTTTTTTGAGTGTTTGTTATGGCATATAAATTCTTTGGCACCTCGTAGCCCTCCAGTATACTAGAGGGTGCTTTATTAACCGTAACCGATACACGCCCGGTGGCTGTGTTGTAGTTATTAGTATCATGAGGCGTGAAAATTACCATATGGCTTGATGTTCCCACTTCAGGCATAGTAGTATCATCATCCCATTCCCAAGTACCGGTAACTGCCAAGTTGCTATTATGTGGATTAACTGCCGAACCACCTGTTAATGTGCTGTCAGATAATCTTTGTCCGTATCTGATATCTGCTGCTATTGGCACCGTTATATTAGGGACTGCTTTTTTAACCGTAATCGATGCATCTGTTGTGGCTGGGTTGTAGTTTTCAGCATCATCGGGGGTGAAAACTACCGGATGGATGATTGCTTCCCCCGCTTGGTATGCCGTTGTATCATCCTCCCAAAGCCATCTGCCGGAGACAGTCAAACTACTATCATGTGGGTTCGTCGCCAAGCCGCCTGTTAATGTGCTGCCAGATAATGTCTGCCCAAAACAAATATCTGTTGCTGCCGGCGCGGTTAAAATAGGAACAGCTTTTTTAACCGAAACCGATATCGTTGCTGTGGCGACGCTATATTTTCCAGCATCATCAGGGGTGAAAATTACCTCATGGCTTGATGTTCCTGCTTTGGGTGCGGTCACAGTATCTTTCCACGCCCAAGTGCCGGAAACGGTTAAGGCACTGTTGTGTGGGTTCGATGCCATACCACCTGTTAAGAGGCTATCCGACAGCTTTTGACCGTAAGTGATCTCTGAAGCGGACGGCACCGTGATGCTAGGGGTTACTCTATCGACCGCAACCGCTACTGTTGTTGTGGTGGTGTTGTAATTTTCAGCATCGTTAGGCGTGAAGACGACCGTATGGATTGATGATCCCTCTTGGGGTGCGATCGAATCATCCGTCCAACGCCATGTACCGGGGATGGTCCATGCGCTGTTGTATGGGTTTGATGCCAAGCCGCTGGTTAACAGGCTGTCTGACAATTTTTGCCCGTAACGGATATCTGAGGCCTTCGGCGCAGTTAAAGTAGGCGTCGCTTTATTAACCGTAATCGATACATTCCCGGTGGATGTGTTGTAGTTTTCAGCTTCATCGGGTGTGAAGATGACCCTATGGCTTGACGTTCCCAATTCAGTCATGGTGGCATCCGTTTCCCACGTCCAACTGCCGGTAACCATCAGCTCATTATTAAGCGGATTAACTGCCGAGCCGCCTGTAAATACGCTGCCTGATAGTTTTTGGCCGTAACTGATATCTACTGCTGTCGGCGCAGTGATACTGGGGGTCACTTTATAAACCGTCACCGGAATAGTTACTGTGGCTGGGACGTATTTTTCGATATCATTAGGCGTAAAGATTATCTCATGGCTTGGTGATCCGGCTTTTGGCACAGTCGCAGTATCTTTCCACGCCCAAGTGCCGCGAACGATTACCGCATTATTATGTGCATTAACCGCTGAACCACCTGTTAAAGCGCTGGCTGATAAGCTTTGGCCGTAACTGATATCAGATGCTGTTGGTGCAGTTATGCTAAGGGTTGCTTTATTAACAATGACCCATACCTCTACGTTGACTGAACTGTATTTTTCTGAATTTGTAGGCTCAAACACGGCTGTAAAGTCATTTAGAGCAGAGGGGAACGTGTTGGGCCAAAGCCAATGCCACTCTCCTTCAACGGTCAATTTGTTGTTTTGTGGATCAACTGCTGAGCCACCTGTGAATAGGCTTTCGGACAATTTTTGGCCGTAACTGATATCCGATGCTGCCGGCGCAGTTACATTAGGGATTAACTTTTCAACCTCAATCCATACGGTTGTTGTGACTGCGTTATAATTTTGATCATCAACAGGTGTAAAGATTATATTATGTCTTGATGACGCCGTAGGCGCGCTCGTATTATCTACCCATTCCCAGGTACCATCAACGGTGAATGTATCGTTATACGGATTATAAGCCGAGCCGCCTGACAATGTGCTGTCTGAAAGCTTTTGCCCGTAGGTAATAGCTGATACCGTCGGTACAGTTAAAATGGGGGTCGATTTATAAACCGAAACCGGCACATCAACTGTGGCTGTGCTGTACTTTTCGGTTTTATTGGGCGTGAAAACCACTGCGTGGCTTGAGGTGCCGACAACAGGCGTGGTGGTATTTGTTTTCCATTGCCAAGTACCGGTCACTTCACCCCCCTGCGAGTTAACGGCTGAACCACCTGTCAATTGGGCGGTACTTAATGTTTGACCGAAAATGATGCTTTTAGCCTGGGGTACATTGCTGATAATGGGGCTTTCTTTGGATATTACAAAGGATTTACTGACGCTTCCTATGTAATTACCGTTTCTTACTGCGTTAACAATTACGGTTGCCGTATCCCCCAGATTGACGTTATTCTCGTAGCTGTAGTAAAAATCGTTGTTGCAATTTTCACCGTGAGTATGATTAATACTACATGGATTTAAAGTTATTGTTTCTTCACCGATTTTAAATTCTACTTTTGGTGTTGGCTTGATCGGTTCACCTGTAACAACTTGAGGTTCAATATCTTCAATAATATTACCCGCTAGTGCAATTTTCCATTTGGCATACAATGTTATGTTTTCTGTTATTGGCGTGCTAAAAACCCATTCGTTTAGGCACTCTGATTCGGTGAACCAACCTACGAATTCGTCGGCTGCCCCCAGTACGCCAGGATTTCTTATTGGGCCTGTTGGTTTTGCGACTGCGTCGCCTACCGCTAAGTCCTGAGGCTCTACCGCTGAACCGCCTTGTGCATCAAAGCTTGCAACAATCGTTTTTTGTTTTGTCAAATGAATATTAGGATATTGTACGCTACTATTTTTAAGCTTTGGGAGCTTTTTGTTATCAGTTGGAATATCCCACTTGTCGAGACTAAAGCCGCTCTCTGTCCAATTAAAAGCTTCAAATTTGTCGGTTAAAAGGCCTTGGCTTGTAGAATAAAACAGCTCTAAACCACGTGAATTTGGTGCTTCATTCACTGTATTAATAGAGCTCAGGGAATAACCATTATTAAAACCACCACTTGCGGCTATGTGGCCCGCATTTTCATTCGTGTTAGAACTAATTTTTGAATTTAAAGCAACGCAGTTATTGATTGCAGCTGTACCTGACGAATATCCTGCAATGCCTCCAGCCAATCCAGATGAATTTACATAGCCAGTACTATAGCAGTTGGATATTGTACCTGTGTTGTTGCCCACAATATTGCCGACGTTGGGTTTGCGCCAGTTATAAACCTTATAACCCAAAACAGTTGCAGAACTATAACAGTCAGAGACTATTCCGGCGTTTTCAGCAACTATTGCGCCAACGTTTTCGTAACCGCTTACATGTCCAGTAACGTAGCACTCTTTAATAGTACCTTTGGAATAAACTGCAATTCCGCCGGTGTTGTAATAAAACGACGACGTACTGCCCTTGATTATACAGTTCTCAAGACCTAAACCGCTAATTACAGCATTTTCACCAACATAGTTAAATAGCCCTCTATAAATATTCAAGTTTCTTATAACATGACCGTTTCCATCAAAATTCCCTTGAAACGGCGTCGAGGAAGTTCCAATTGCACTAACACTTTTTTCGCCCATATCAATATCATTTATAAGCTTGTAAAATTTCCCCGACTTATCATCGCGATTGTCGTTTACTTCATCTCGTAATCTTATAAGGTCATCGATGCTTTGAATAAGAAACGGGTCCGATTGAGTTCCTGTTCCTATGGATGCAATCCAAGCGGGGAAGGGGTCTGGTCTTGGAAGGCCGATATCCGCCCAGAACGATTCACATGCAAGAATGGCTGCGTCTAATTTATTTCCTTTGGTCTCTTCGTTATTCCCATTCCACGCATTACTCCAATAATAACTATCAATAACTGTACCATTGGTGTCGTCGCCAATAATCATTCCTGTTTTAATATCAGGATCATATATATTTACCCTAATTGTCCTGCCGAGATAGACTGACGCACTGATTGTTCCGCTATTGCACCCGCCTATAACACCGCCAACAATATTATCGCCTGAAAGATCACCTGTGACATAGCATTGCATTATAGCGCCACTTTCAATCCAACCTGCAATTCCGCCTGTGGAAAATGCGCTTTCGGGCTCAGCATAACCGGCAATATCTCCTCGGCTGTAACAACGCGTTATATTAATGGTACTAGTAGATTGTCCAAGAATTCCGCCTGCATATTTTGTACCTTCAATAGCGCATGTGCTGTAACAGTTTTCTATTTTAACTTTTTCATACATGGCTAAACCCGCGATGCCGCCTGCTGTTTCACCATTTACACGGCCCGTACTGTAGCAATTGATTATTGAGCCCTCGGTTATATTCGCTATTGCGCCTACGGTGTCGCCTACTATATTACAATCAACAACACCTAAGTTTTTTATAACAGCGCCTCTTTCGACCTTTGAAAACAAAGCACCGGTGGTGTTTTGGATGACACGATTATTACCATCAAAGGTACCTTTAAAGTTGATTAAAGGGCTAATGCCGTTAAAATCAATATTATTATTTAGTTTATAGAATTTACCGGTTGAATCTTTAGACCCAATGGCTATAAAATCTTGTGCGGTTTTGATTAAATAAGGGGAAGTACTCGTTCCGTTGCCTTGAAAGGTGTAAGATTTAATCCAGTGGGGCAACGTACTGGACTGGGTACCCCCAGTATTTTTTAGAATTGGAAGTGCGTTATCTACAAAAACCCAACTATTTGAGTCGTTTGAAAAAATATTAGAAAATTGCTCGGAGAGCACCCCAGTTGCGTTACAATTGATACTCTGGCCTTGCAAAACCTCAACGGACATATTGCTCCAAGCATAACAGTTACTTAGACCCGTACTAGGAATACCTGAAACCCCTCCACTTTTGTATCTATCGGCGCCTACGTATTTACCGTTTATGACTTTCTCGCATAAAGCCACACTGTTGGTTATAGAGGCTGTTTCATTTGCGTATCCGATGATACCGCCACCATAAGTAAAATATGTAGTGACATTACCAAGGTTGTAACAATTTTTGATCGAGCCGCTAGACCAGCCTGCAATACCACCCAATGCAAAGCCGTTAGAGGTTACGATATCACTTGTGTTATAACAGTCAGAAATACTACCGGATTCAAGTATAGCGCTTGCAATACCGCCAGCTGAACCCCGAGGAGTCTCTATAACACCTGCAGTATAGCATTCAGAAACGATGCCTTCGGTACGTCCAACAATACCACCGACAAAGTATGCTCCTATTAAATAGCCATTATAGTAGCAGCGAGAAATTGTTCCAGTGGAAATTCCCGCTATACCGCCAATATTGGTTGAATCGGACATGATCTCTCGGTTTATTTCAAAGGTGGAATAGCAATCAGAGATTGTTCCACTAGAAAGCCCTGCAATGCCGCCAATATTAGCGATATAAGTCCCTTGGATAACGCCAGAAGTGTAGCAATTTGTAATAGTTCCTTCAGAGTATCCTGCTAGAATGCCAATGTTCTCATCTATTGTTGCTCTCCAAGGATCTTGATGCTGCGACCCTGTGTCAATAAAAGCATCAACGACACCTAAATTTTTAACAACGCCTTCTTGACCTATGCTGCCGAATAACCCAACATTGCTTCCTCGTTCGCGCTGATATTTCAAATTTTTGATATCAAATCCTGCGCCGTCAAAGGTGCCACTAAATGGACTGGTTAAAGTTCCAATGATGACTCGATCTGTACCCATAGAAATGTCATTAACCATGACGTAGCAGGCGTCAGCATATTTCTTGTCTAGGTATGTAGAACCGTTCTCGACATAATAAGCTAGGTCCAGTAGATGTCTAGACTCTCCAATAACAAACGGGTTGCTCGGGCTGCCAATTTGTCCTATTGGCGCTGACCGCATGCTAAAACTACGGAAGGTATAGCGGCTTTGCATGGCTTCGTATTGTTTTACTTGCTCTAAAAGAGAGAGCTGTGCAGGATCTTTCCCCAACAGACTTGTGCCGGCAGCTTTATATAGAGGGCAATCCTCTAGATGCTGCACCATCTCCCCGCTGTCTAAAGGCGGACAATCACATTCAGGGGTCACATTGTTAATATCTTTGTTCTCTGGTAAAGAGGGGGCCTCGGGTTCGGCAGGGTCTTTAGCTTCACCGGAGGTGTTTTCGGGGCAATTCTCTAGATGCTGCACCATCTCGCCGCTGTCTAAAAGCGGACAATTGCACGCTGGAACAACTGTTGAATTGTCAGAAAAAGCTTCGTTTTCTGATGAAGGTAAGGGCTCGGATTCCACCTGTTCTTCACTTTGTACAGGCGCGGTATTATCAACTGCATTTTCTTCTGTATTGGCATTAGCTATATTCTCGGGGCAATTCTCTAAATGCTGCACCATTTCGCCACTGTCTAAAGGCGGACAATTACACGCCGAAGCAACATCTGTATTATCCATTCCAGCAGTTCGGTCACTTTCTGCGCTCTGACTTTCCTCTAATTTTGCAGATGCCGCTTCTGCTTCTACCATACTTTGGGCATCAGATAGATCTAATGCAGACGCGGGTAGAATGGTCATTTGTAAAATCACAGTAATTGTAAGTGCCATAGAGAGTAACCTTTTAAAACTCATGTCATATCCTCCGATTGTTCTTTTGTAAAACTATATTTTAATGTACGGTTTAGGGTTTTGATCTTCCTTATGACTCATCTGACAATTTTACTATCAAAAATATTTAGCGCTTTTTACATAAAACTACAATTTTAATTATAATAGCTTCTATCTGGCTTTGCTATTCCGATGCCGAAAGCAACACGATATAGGAAGAATTGACACTTAAAAAAAAGCAGCCACGGATAATAACACCGTGGCTGCTTGCTGCTTGACAGTCATTGCAGCAATATTTTGTAATTGTTGTAGGCCTGCCTGATCTGGCGATACTGCCGTTTCCGAATTGGAACCCTCGCACCGCTCCTCATAACGAACACATAGTGACACTCGTCCAATTCAGCGTACTGCATGTTAATGATATAGCTTTGATAACAGCGCAAAAAACTCCCCACAGAAGGTATTTGTTGCTCTAGACGGTTTAGCGTACCATAAGCCTCCAGCACAGAACCGTTTGTTAAATAGATTTTCAGTTTTTTCTGGGAACTCTCAATGTATTCCACCGCAACTAATGGAACCACACATTTTTCTCTGCCCACCGAATCTTGCAGTGTCAATAGAATCTGTTTTTCCTTGCGCAAACATTCCAAGAAAGATACCGACATCTGCACCTTTGGGTTGTTTGGATCTATCTGTGCCGGTTTTGTGGCATCGCGAACAAAGGCGATGAGATATTCCTCACCATTTGAGGTGATAATTTTAGAGTTGATCTCGGTACGGATGAGGGTACCATCCTTTTTTACATTTAGGCGATCAATATATTCATGTGGAAACAAATCCTCTTGAGTGTACTGCTCTTTTAAATAATAGCGCTCTGATGTCGGTATTAAATCTCGAATGTTTAGTTTGGTGATTTCTTCTATTGTGTAGCCAAATATTTCTGCACCCGACTGATTACACATTAGAATATCACCGTTGACATTTTCAATAAAGATTCCCTCTAGCGAGAGATTTAACAGAACCAATAAATCTTTATCAAGTATATTCACGGCACCGTTTCACTTCCCATCTGATCTAAGCAAATATGCACATGATCTCGTTAGCATTAATCGCTAGGTAGGTGTTGATGTGTCTATAATCCAGAACAATAATACCAATTTTAATGAATATTTTCAAGTTTGCATACAAAAAAGACGCAGTTTCCCCTTGGCGGAAAAAAGTGGATTTTATAGGTCGCTTTTTGTTTGGTTGAGGAAAGTGATAATATTATTTAGCAAAGACGAGCGGGAAAATATAAAATTGGCTTAAAAATGAAACAATCCTCACTCAAATTTTAAGTGAGGATTGTTTCGGTGCCGATAAAAGCGTGATCATTGGTCTAACCAACCGGCTTTTACGGCTCTTAAAACAAGGTCTTTGCGTTCATTCAGGTCGTTCTCAACGACAATATAGAATTTGTGTAAAAGAGGGTCAGGTGTGGGCCAGAATCATATTTCGTCAAAGCATCTCGATCATCAAATCGTAGCCATTTTAGCTAAAAAATAGGAATACACTATCCGCCACCAACATTATAATTTTACATTTTGGCCTTGCCGCTGTTGCTACGGCGGTTCGCTTTTTATGGTGTGAAATTATTAAAATAACAAACTGCATCGTGAGAAATGTCGCTTGAGTTCACTTTTCGGTTGCAATTAAAGTATAGTTTTCCGTTGGTTTCATCACATCCTTCTATCTCAAAAAGAGTTGGATATGCAGAAGATGTGATACGGAATGACAGATTAGGATTAGCAGTAACCGTGCCTGTAGCGGTTGAAGCATTGTTGTAAACAAGAACGATGCTGACGTTATTATTTGTCAGCGGCACTAATAGCTGATCGCTACTCGCTATATACCCAATACCCTGTCTCGTAAAGTTTTCAAGGCCCGCTACGGTCTTGCCATTGACCAAAGCATCTTTAATGTTAATTTTAAACCCATATGTAAGATTGATTGTCCCACTATTTGCGGTCAGCGGAACTTGACCTCTGTAAACCGTTACACCGTTTTCGGTGCCATCATATACGAAAAAAAGAAAGTAAATGTAATTCGAGTCTTTTGCATATTTTTTTGCGCCTGATATTGCAATGTTGTTACCATTGTATTTTAGTGTAAATCCACCCAATTGGGTATACGTTGTTCCAGAATATGAAAGTTTGACAAGGCTTTCGTTACCGGTCTTCATCGTAGCAACAAAAAGATGATAGCTTCCGTTGATTGTGCAGGTATCCATATCATTGGCATGGCCCAGGTGGGTTGTATAAGTGGCCGAGGTGTCACCGTTGGTCATAAGTGTAGTGCTTCCATCACTCATCTTAGTCCTGTAGATGACCTGTTTGCTTTCGTCATCGTTGCATTTGGCCGTATAGACATAAGTCGATCCAACGGCAAAACCCTGTGTACGGTTGCAGCCGTTGCCATTAGGAATTGTTGCAACCGTTGTGTAGGTATTATAATATGCCGCGTTTGCTGTAACGGATAATAAGGCCACTGCACAAAGCAGCGATACGACAAAAGCTCTTATACGCGTGTTAATTTTCATATTATTTCTCCTCCTTTATAACTGTCGCAAAGCTTTTTAATAAATTGTTGTTCTGTTAGTAAATGCTGATCATGTAGATCCTTCAGCTACGCATCCTCGACGAATAGGATGCCATTTGTGCTTCGTAATTTTGATAACAAAACATTACGATCCGAGTCCTGACCGAAACGCTGTACGTCAATGATAGCGCTATTGATTGGGCAACTATTCCCACCGGGATACTCTAAATGAGATAGATGCCATTTGTTTTTTCGTATCGTCGCAAGAATAGTCGAAAACGGCGTCTCGGCCGTGTACTCAATATAAAAACGAACGACAGTAGAGTCTTTTAAGTACTTTTCGTCGAGACGATTTAGCGCTACAATCACACAGAAAAGAAACCCACACATGATAACCGCTACTTCGTAAAATCCGCTTCCTACGGCAAGGCCCATACATGCGGATGCCCATAGTCCTGCAGCGGTCGTCAATCCCTTTACACGCTGACCTCTTTGATATCCTGTAATTACAATGGTTCCGGCGCCAAGAAAACCAATACCACTAATGACTTGAGCCCCAAGACGTGCGGGATCGGCATTCGAGTTGAAATAAATGGAAAGATATTGGTTTAGCAACATAACTGACGACGCACCAATGCATACAACAATATGTGTGCGCAATCCGGCAGCGTGGCGCTTTTTGCTTCTTTCATATCCAATTACCGCGCCGCAGCCAGTTGCTAACAGGAAGCGGAAAAAAATAGATGCTATTGACAATTCTCTCAGTGGATTCAGGAGATCAAGCACGCCACTATCCTCCTCGTATCTAGAACTATGTTGCGTAGATTTATGTTCAGCTTATGTTTGGTTATAGAGTCAGCACTCTGCGCACTACATGAGACACTGCAACGCCAAGATTTTTATGGCTTTCGGCACCCATATGTACACAATCAACCTCAGATGCAGTTGCGTACACAGAGGCGTCAAGAAAGAATGCACCATGAGCCTGACATACCGGATAATAATAATCTTTAAAACGAAGTGACTCGCTATATTTGCCTTGCATAGAAGAGGAGGGTTCCCGTGTATCAATGCCCGAAAGCAGTGGGATGGGCGAGATTACAAGAATCAGAGGCGAACCCCTAAAAACGCTGGTGTTTCCACTATCAGACTGCACATAATCCGCGGAGAATGCGGCGCTCAGCAAGGCGTCCAGCCCCTTTGAGGAGCCGCGTGCATCCGTAAACTTCAGGTCGTTGGTACCAAGGCTGATGATCAGCAAGTCAACAGGCTTGGCTGCTAATAACGTATACAGAAGACCTTTTCTACCATTCAGATAGTCACAGAACGGGTCGTCGAATGAAGTGGTTCGAGAATTCATACCCGCCTCAATGACACAATATCCACTACCCAGATTCTTTTGAAGCAGTGCTGTCCAACGGGTGTCTGCGTCAAAGCGCGCTCCTGTGCCAGGGACGTAACCCCAGGTGTTGGAATCACCGTAGCATATAATTCTTTTCATTGCCTTTCACTTTCGACCATCAAAGAAGATGGGGTTTGTCCAGGCAGAGCGGCCTGCAATATCGACGCAGACAATACGAACATATGCCTCACGCCCTGTTAGGGTATGGGCGGCCTCGGTGAGCGATGCGCCGTCTTCTGCAAAGAAGGATTTGCCTCTGGGCGGATAGGTGACAAAATGGATTTCCCGACAGGCGGAACAGGCGGTATATACCTTGTCGCCGTCCAGGCCGAAGTCGTGGATCACAGGGCCGCTGGAGGCATAGAATCTACCGTTAAAGAGCGCCTCCATAATGGCCTGTGGGCTGCGCTGGGAGGCTTTCACCCAGATCCAGCCACCAAATAGGTCATGGTGAACATGCACGTCATCACTGGCGGTGGCGAATACGTACCTTCCGTGACGCAGGAGCATGTCCCAGTAAATTTCTGCGTTGCCGCCGTGGCAAAGATGCTCCGTGCCGTTGTTGTAGACCTCTATCGCATGAAAGCCGTTCAGTGACAGAACTTCCGATGGCTCCATTCTTGACCAGATGGGATGGGCCAGCGTGACAAACTGCCCGTCTTCTCGCATCATGTCGATAAGCTGTGGGTCGGTCAGCTCTGCGGCAGAATAGCGCTTGCAGAGATAGTCGGTGCTTTCTTTGCCGATTGCACCGGTGCCCACGACGTGGGTACACTTGTATGGGCTGTACTCGATGTCATGCTCCACGCCGGTGAGCAGAATTAGCCGTTCTTCTGGCAGCTCACTGTGCGGCACAAAGACATTATGGTCCGTCATAGAGAGAAAATCATAACCGTGGGAGTAATAGAGCTGCGCAATGTCCGTTGGCGTGATCACGCCGTCCGATACGGTTGTATGGCTGTGCAAGTTTCCCTTCAGCCAGACTCCATCCTTGGAAAAATAAGATTTTTTCATAAATAGCCTCGTTTCAAGCAGGAAAGCTTTATTTCAGCAGCGTGGGAAGTAGAGTTGAGATACCGGGGATAAATGTAACCAGAAGCAGGGTGATAATCAACGCCGCGAAAAGCTCTTTTCCTTGCTTTAGAAAATCAGGAATTTCAATCTTGCACAGGTTGCAGCACTGGTACATTGTTGCGCCGAAGGGAGGCGTGATGGCACCGATGGACAGGTTGAGAATCATCATGATGCCGAAGTGGATGGGGTTAATGCCAAAGTTTATGGCCACAGGGTACAGCAGGGGGCCTGCAATCATCAAGACGGCGGAGCTATCCACCAACATACCCATGATGAGCAACATGATGTTCACCATCAGAAGGAACACGATGGGATTATTAGTAATGTCAAGCACAAGCGCCGTGATCATCTGAGGAATCTGCGCATAAGTTAGATACAGGCCAAAAACGGTGGCGGAGATGATGATGCCAAACACATTGGCGATGGAGGTGAAGGCCTCTAAAAGAATCATCTTGAAGTCGGAAATATGTAGCTCTTTGTAGACGAACATACCCACAAAGATACATAGTAAGCAGAGAATAGCACCACCCTCGGTAGCGGTGACGATACCGAAGCGCAGGCCAACAATGAGCACAACAATCATCACCACGGCCCAGAAGCAGTCGACGAAGCCGCGGGCAATCTCTTTGAGCGTGGCGCGCTCTTCACGCACGGGCTTATAACCGTCGCGGTGGGAGACGTAATTCACGGCAAGCATCATGAAGATGCACATTAGAATGCCGGGCAGGTAGCCAGCCATAAACATATCCAGCACAGAATTTTCCGTTATGGAAGCGTACAGAATCAGCATGACTCCGGGAGGAATCATAGGCGAGATCAGAGCGGAGTTTGCAGTGACAGCGGCGGCAAAGGCGAGATTAAAACCTCGTTTCTCCATTTCAGGCACCAGCATCTTGCACTGCATGGCGGCGTCCGCATTCGAAGAGCCGCACAGACCGCCCATCAGGGTGGACAGCAGCACATTTACCTGAGCCAGGCCGCCCCACATATGGCCCACCAGCAGGTCGGCAAACTTCATCATGCGGGAGGTAATGCCGGTGTAGTTCATGAGCAGGCCCGCCGTGATGAAAAACGGGATAGCCATCAGGTTAAAGTTCATGCCGGAAGTAACCATCTTGGACAGCACGATGTTTAGCGGCATCTCCGGTGCGATAAATGTAAAGTAGACGACGGCTCCGCTGATAAAAACGGCGCATACCGGGAGACGAAAGGCCAACAGGACGAATACCAGAATCAGAGGAAGCCAGGTAAGAAAATTCATTCGGTTTTCCTCCCTTCAATCCCCTTAAAGATGCGGCTCAGCAGTGACCATAGACTGCGCACAGCACCGCTAAAGAATCCCACCACGATGGACAAATACGGAAAAAAATAAGCAATTTTCGTGCCGGTGACCATGCGGGTAAGTCCGCTCTTGCACAGCTTGAGGCCCCAATAGGTAATGAAAGCGGAGAATACAAAAATAAAAATATCACGGAGGATATCTAGAATTTGCTGACCAATAGGGGGTAGCAGATTTTGAATGAACTTGACATCCACATGGGCATCTTTTTTGTATAGGTATCCGAAGCCGGCATACCCGATCCAGACATACGCAGACAGGGCAATGGCCTCAAGTGTAGTGGAATAGTGTTGCAGGACGACGCGCGAGAATATGTTGATGATAACAGGTACAATGACCAAAATGACCATCACCCGTCCCATCCATTCTTCTGCCGTTCCGTCTCGGAAAAAGGCAGCGATTTTTTTCATAAGGTTCCTCGTTTCGTTAGACTGGACACTTGTATTTGTTGGGCGTCTCTTTAGCCATCTTATGAAAGTATAGTCTGAGGAAACCTTAGAGCCTCCTCAGACTATACACGTTAGGCTACTACAAAATTTGCGTCGAAGGCGGTAGAATTACTTGCCAGCGGCGATGTCGGCGCGAATCTGAGCAACGGTATCCAGAACCTTCTGACCGATTTCATACTTCAGGACGTTCTCCTTAGCTAGTGCGGCAAAGGGAGCACGATCCACTTCATAGAATCGGACGCCGGCTTTCTCCATATCAATACGCATGATAGCCTCGTTCTCCATGGAATACTCGTAATAATTCTGTCCGGCGGTATGTAGCTCTTCTTCGATGATGTTACGATACTCTTCAGGCAGGCTGTTCCAGAAAGTGGTGCTGCAGTACAGGCCGTCAGCAAGAGGCATCTGGGCAAGCAGGGTGGCTTCCTTGACAAGCTCATAGGTCTTGGTGCTGTACATCAGGCTGATGGACTGATCGACGGCATCGATAGTGCCGGCAGACAGAGCGCTGACCTGCTCAGAGGAGGGCATAGCCATGGGGCTGGCACCCAGGGAGTTGAAGCAGTCCAAATAGGGCGAGGAGCCGGGGACACGCAGCTTCAGACCCTTCATGTCATCGGGGGTCTTGATCGGCTTCTTGCCAAGAACGTGACGCATACCGGCAGTAAAGCTGACATTGATGCAGTGAATGTTCACGGCGTCGAGATTGGCGACGATTTCGTCGAACAGGTCGGTGTCATAGAAACGCACGCACTCCTCGGCGGAATCAAACACGAAACCTGCCTGAATGGCGCAGGCATCGGGATAGTAATCTTCCCACTGGCTGAAGGCGGTTACATATAGCAGAGGAGCATCGCTTCTGATTGCCTCAACGGCATCAGCGGGGGTACCAAGCGTATTGTTGGGATAGACCTTCAGGTCGATGGCACCGTTGGAACGCTCAGAAATACGCTGGGCGGCGGCCTTCAATTCAAAGTTGACCTGATCCATATCACTGTAGGCGTTGGACAAGCTAATGACGATGGGCTTGGTGGCTTCTTTATTGCTGGTGCTGGCTTCGGGTGTGCTGGCGCTGGCGCTGACAGCGGAGGCTTCGGTCTTGCTGCCGCAGGCCGCCAGACTCAGCGACATGGTCAGAGCTAGTACAAGTGCAAACAACTTTTTCATACATTTAACCTCTCTTCTATTTTTGCGTATACGCCGTACTAAAGTTTTGATGAATAGAGAGCCCCCCTTTTCCTGCCGGTTTATTATGAAATATCTTAGTGATTCTCCTCGTGCCAAACGAGTTGTTTAAACCGCGATGTCAATGCTATGGTAAAAAGAGTGATTCAACAGAACGTCATATGATCGTATTTGACGGAGCTGAGGCTACGCTAGCAAACTTAGTTATTACAAATAACGATGTGCTCAAGTTCGGCTATGACCTCATCAGACAAGGTATCCAGCAGCCCCAGATCCCAAACCATCTGGAGGATGGTATAACGGGCGCGAACCTCCTTGCAGTACAGGAAGGTTTGCCTGAGTAGGTCGTCTTCCACGCCGATTTCGCTGGGTAAGCAGGGGGAATTTAGAGAGCGCAGGATGCCCATAATTTCCTCGGAGGAGGGCAGGCCAGACAACAATGCCATAATCTCGTCCCAGTGAGCCTCTATGGTGTCGATACGAGCTAGGCGGGCGGTAGTCTCGTTCTTCTGAGCCTTGGCTTCCATAGCAATGACGCCCTCTGCGGCGGGGCCGTAGGCTGTATGAATGGCATCCTCCCAGGCAGCTTGCTCATAAGACTTAGCCGCAACGCGGGCAGCATCGAAGTCTACATCAGCCTTCCGTAGTTTCTCCACCAGTTTAAGAATGAGTACGGTGCCTACACCCACCTGAGTGCCGTGGGGTACAGGGCGTTTGCCTGCCTGTTCAAAAATCATTTCCCAGTAGTGGGACATATGGTGTTCACAGCCGGAAGCGGGGCGGGAGTTGCCGTATAAGCTCATGGCCACACCGGCCAGGACTAGGCCTTCCATGATATTGCCCAGCGTCTCGGGGTCTCGCTCCGTGGCTTTGTCGGCACTGGTCAGCACTTTCTGGACGCAGCTTTCCACTAATTCCACGATGTTGTTGCAATAGTGCTCACCGTTGATGACCTTGGCCAATTTCCAATCACACAGGCAGGTGAACTTGCCTAACAGGTCACCTAGACCCGCGGCGATCATACGGTAGGGGGCACCCTTTAGTATCTCGGTGTCGCCAATGATGGCGGTAGGAGTGTGGGCGTCGAACGTGGTCTTCAGGTGATTGACCTGGATGGCGGCGATGCTGGAGGCAAAGCCGTCCATGGGAGCGGCGGTAGCCACGGTAAAAAAGGGACGGCCCATCTTAAAACTGAAGTAACGGGTCATGTCGTTGATTGTGCCGGTGCCTACGGCCACCATTAGGTCACAATCCATAGGCATGTTGATGGCTAGCTCACCTAAAGTAGCCTCGTCAAAACCCAGGTGGGACAGCTGGATGATTTTATGCTGGATACCGGCATCCCTCAGAATTTTTACACATTTCTCGCCAGCGATACCATAAGTGATGGGGTCGCTAATGAGGTACAGGCTCTTGAAGCCCATCGCCTTGACAAGATTGGGCAAATCATTCAGGGTGTCCTTGCCCATGCGTACAGCCGACAGGGCAGCATAATGTTCCTTGCCGCAGTCGCAAGTAAAGCGCTGATCCAGATACGCATTCAATTCCATCGGTTTCTTTGGCATTTTCATATCATTAGCCTCCTGCATAATGGCTGTGTTCCAATAGAGTCAGTATGAATATAGATTGCAGTATAAAATTGACGCAATCTTCCAACCTTACATAGTTTTTCGCTAATGCTAACGCAGATTTGAGGTGCACTTAATTCAGTTAAGTATGAGCGCCATAAATGCTTATATTTTCTTTATCAATGATAGCTTTTTGGTAAAAGCTATGCAAACGTAATTTTTAAGACGCTGTTTTTGCATTATTTCGTACAAATAAGTAAAATGTTTAGTAAATAATTTACTGAATAATTCTGACATTCAAAATTTTGAAAATTGTCGCGTCTTTTTTCTATTTCTATCTTTTTTTTAATATAAATACTGTGCTAGAAATGGTAAATAGTTTAGTAAATAATTTATTAGGGAGCCTGATTTTATAAAACTTTCTCTGTTTTGCACATATAAAAAGCCGGGAAACAGTGCAATGTTCCTCGGCTTTTTATTAATAATTAATCGCTAATCGTTTTTTAATTGAGTTGAATTCTTTTTCTCCCTGGGGCCTGTGCTCTTTCGGATAATGAGTTTTGGGAAATACTCTACACGGGTAATTCCGTCCGGACTATCTTCAAGCTCAGAAAGATGATTTCCGCCCTCAATCTTGCGAACCAAAATGTCCACAGCCTCTCGGCCTGACTGCCTTGCATAGCTTTCTACTGAAGTCAATGAAATCCCCTTGTATTTTGAGACGCTTGTGTTGTCACAACCACATACCGAATAATCATCAGGAATTCGCTTCCCCGCATCGATGATCGCATCCATAACACCAATGGCTATCATGTCATTGACCGCAACGAACGCCGTCACATCTTCATTGCGTTCAATCAACCGTTTGGCCATCAAATAGCCTAGCTCATATCCTTCAGGTACAACTTTTGCCTCCGCCAATTCCAGTTCAGGTGAGCAGGCCATTACGCTTTGAATCGGATTGAGATCGTGGGCCTTGTATACTGATCGTAACCCTTCTAACCGGCGAATCCGGGTTACCTGTTTTGTCTCGAAGGTGGATGTGATAAAAGCTATTCGCTCATGACCAAGTTTAATCAGATATTCACCGATGATAGTTCCCACACGGAAACCGTCTAACTCAAGAATATCTGCGTTATTATGTACGCCTTTGTCGTAGATATGGATGACAGGCTTTGACCACCCCACCTGTTGCAACAACATATTATTTTCCGTCGGGTAGAGGAAAAACACACCCGCAAAAGGAAATTGGCTGCAAATCTGTATAATGCGGGTTTCCTGCGGTATCTCACGGAATGTGTCAAACGCTAACAAGGAGTAACCTAACTCCTTAGCTCTGCGCTGCATTGCCTCCACCATATGCACATAGTATAAATTTGAAAGTGTTGGTGTAATGGCAACCAATACTTTTTCGTCAAGTGCCGCTGATTTGAAGGCGCCATTTCGAACATAGCCCAACTCATTACAGGCATCTATAACGCGGCGACAGGTCCTCTCAGGAAACTTACTACTGCTTTTCCCGTTCAGAATCATTGATACTGTGGCAGCAGAAACGCCCGCACGCTTTGCCACATCTTTGGCAGTAACTCTTACTTTTTTAATAGCACCCACCACCTTATATTTTTGATTATATCGCAAATTCAAGGAAAATAAAACCCCAAAACGCAGCTTTGAACGGCACCTCATCTTTTGCTTAATTAGTTTAGAAAACATATGCCCCCACACCCCCTCGCTTGTGTGTGGCGTGGGGTTTAGAAAGTTTTCGAGTTATCAAAATAATAGGGCGGTATTGCGGTGATAAGACCCCAAGAGAGAGCCTATCCGAACTAAATCGAGTTGATAGGATGCTAAATGCTAATTTAGTGGGCTAAGAGCAGCTGCAAAAAAATATCAGCCGGAGGGTTATCCTCCGGCTGGCGGGTAAAGAAGCTTATTTCTTTTTAAAAACGGCGTTGATGCTTCTGGGGCCGTAAATGGCGTCAAAAGTGAAGGTGGCGGTATCACCACAATTGATACTATTGGGAACAGCTTTTCCATCCACCTGAATGTAGTAGATGGTGTAGCCTTCGTTTGCGGTGACGGTGTATTTTTGGCTTATACTACCGGGTCTGAAGATTTTTTGACCTGGTTCGGTTATGCTACCGCCCTCGCCTGCGGTGGCGGTAATGGGAAGATAAAGCAGATTTTTGTGGGATTTAGTCCTTTTGCCGCCACTGCTAAAGGTGGGGGGGATGATATAAGTGATATTGTAGGCTTTTTCGAAATTGGCTTGTATAGACGCAGTAAGTTCCTCGTCAGTTTTTGGCCAGGCGTCGTTCCACTTTGGAGCACAAGGGCTGTTGGCTTCGGAGGTGGCAAATACGAAAGGGTAAACTGGAATAACGTCATTTTCATCAGGTGCGCCGACAAGCAAGTACAACGAATTGGCGCCGGTTTTAATAGGGTTTACTGGTGTGGTGTAACCAACGATTTTTGAATCTTTTTGTAGAGAATACTTCACCTTATGCACCGTATCCCCACCCACTATACTAGGAGCTAAAAATTCCCATCCGTCCCCGTCATTTTTCAGTATAGCTATATGCTTGTCCTTCTGGGTATCATCAAAAGCCACCGCCCAGTAAGATGTTCCTGAACGACCGTTATACGCAAAAGCCGGCAGACCATTTAAGGTGGAAGGGGTCAACATATCCGTTATTGGTTCACCAGACGACGAATAAAAGTAAATGCCATCATTACAAATGTAGTCCCAATTAAAAACTTCTGCTTTGCCCTCCATTGTTCCGGTTAGTAGCTTTGACAAATCGGCGGGATTAGTTGCTGCAAATGCAGCAGTTGGAAGCGCAAGGAGAATAAGGGCAATTGCAAGTGTGAGAGACAATAGTTTTTTCATTCTAAGACTTCCTTTCATTATTAAAATATCGTTAATAGCTCTTTGGCTTTTAGTGTTTAATGATTGCTAATTTCTCCGCTTGTTAAACTTATAGAGAAAAAACGCATAAGGTAAGTTCCGAGACATAGAATGCTTTTCACTGCATGAACATAGGGCGAAAATTATACCTACTTTATTAACCCTAAGGCAATCTGTTAGAAAATGTTGTCATAAACCTGTGCGTGATAGATTTTTATTTATGGAATTGGCTTACCTGCCTGGCTACTTGGTGCGGTCAACGGTCAGCAGATCCATAAAGGTAGCGGCTGAAATCTCCAGAATCTCACTGCCGCCCCGATAAAATATCAAGCGGTATCCATCTGTCGCCACACTTCGGAATACATCTTGGTTGCGCAGTAACCCAAACTGCACCGATGACAGCCGCCTGTGCATATCTAAGCAAACCGTGCTGCCAGATTCCATTTCTATTTGAAGACAGCCGTCTTTCATGGGCGTTACTGCGCGAAAGATTCTACTGCTTTGCATGAAAAGTCTCCTTTCCAATTTGAATAGTGGTATAGCGGCATGGAAATTTCCAACATTGTGGGTATTTATTTTTAAAAAATAAAAACACCGTACAATAAGTGTACGACGTCTCTTTAGCGAAAGGATATCCCCCATCGGGTATTTATTTTTTAAATTCTCCTGCGCCCCTTAAATCTTTAAGCTATATATGCTGCACAGTATATCTTAAGATGGTTTTAAGTTTTTCTGGAGCTACTTTTGGTTGCTTATTACTTCAGTAGAGAACTTTGTGCTCTGAGGAGAGGTATAATTTTCAAAGTTAATAGGAGAATTAGCTTGTTTTTCTGCTGTTCTGGGGCCGATAGATGAGTTTTGCATAAAACCGGATTCGCGTTTGACATATTCATCCTCGGTAAATGACATAGCATCTTCGCTAGATTCTAAGGCTTGTTCTATCAAGGGATTAGAGGCATTATTTTCAGCTGTTTGTTCCTGTTCTTCCATATATCCAAGTCCTCCCATAAATGCGCCCAGCGCTGCCACTATAAGAAGCCAAGGATTTGTCGCAATTCCCAAAATAGAAAACGCAATAGCCGCTAAGCCTCCGACGGTAGCGGCGCCAGATAGTGCTCCTCCCAAGACGCCGTCTTCGCTGCCGCCTTCTATACCACCATTTTTTCTGAATCTACAACCAGTTGAGTTAAATCGTATTGTGCCTTATTCATTTTTTTAGTATTCCAAAGATGCTATTGTGGGATTTCGAGAATTCTTGTGCCGCCAATGCGGATATTTGGCCCCAGTCTAACACTTGTTCCATAAACGTATCTAACAACAACGATACACCATCCACGCTATTACTCTGCTCGTCACTCTGACGCGTAATGTAATCAAGATAATTTTCGGAAACTCGCTGATCGATTTCCAAAGTTTGGGCTGGTGTATCATTTGTAATTTCTTCCATTGTTTTTGCCCTTTCTATAGTATTATTTACTAAAATGTTTTAGTATTTGAATAGTAGATTTGAAAGGAGAAAACTATGTTAAAAGTAGTATTTCTGGGTTTGGATCTGCATCCTCTTAAAAATTTAATTAAGCCCGCCGGTCTTTTAAAGAATGAACGTGTTTATGGCTACTCTGCAGTAACCGATTTTATTGCTTCAATTGGTGAAGAAAACTTAGTTTCTACAAGTTATTTCACAAGATCTGACAATGTTGTTACGTGCGCAATTACATACCATGATAATGCACTTATAATATGTCCTCATTGTTCACGGGAACTAACCAATGCGTTTACGTTCTGCCCTCATTGAACATAATCTCACCAAATTATCGTAAGAACATATTGGGGGCGGCAAAAGAATTAGACCGTTTTTTACATACGAACTTGCATGGAAGAATCCCGAAGTATTTTAAAGAAATTCCGATTGAGGATATTACCGACCGGCTTCATAAGCTGATGGCATCTACTGATGCGACTTATGCCGCCTATACACAAGCTCCCGTCTATCAAAATGCTCTCGGCACAACTGTGACTATCGAAAATAGCCCCGTGACCAAATTGAAAAAATTTATTGCTAGCGTCAAAGATGAAAGTCCAACTGATATAAAACGCTCACCTGAATGGGATAGTAAATGGTATATTTACGAAGGGGATATTGTTAAAAAAGACGCGACGGGAAATATCCTTTTCGGCTATGTGGGGAAGGTTTTTGGTTATGACGATGAGTTTCTCTGCTTAGGGGCGGGCCTATACCAGATTTGGACCGGCCCGTGGCGTTTAGACTATGCAACAAGCTATGGCGACGATCCCTATGATACCAAGATGATTAGAAAAGGCATTGCCTATTATAATAAAACACATTAGAAAAGGGGATATGTGTGAAAAGACTTCTATGCGATAAAGCTAAAATAAAAAGGCTTCGTACTACGGCGCTGCTTCTGCTTTTCATAGCGTTTTGCTTTTATTTTTTCAGCGCGCAGAGATACAGGGGCGAAGAGCTTATCGGCACCTACCCTTCCCCAAACGGAACCTATATTTTGACAACCTATCTTAACAACGCAAGAAGTCTGACTGTTGACTTCGCTGTGCTTGGCCGGGTCAAGAACACCAGGACGCATCTGTCTAAAAACGTCTATTTTAAATACCACTGTAGTGTGGCTGATGTCCGATGGCCGGACGACACCACGGTGGTGATTAACGATGTGGTAATAAACGTCGGGAAGGATGTTTATAATGACGACGGTTACGAAGTCAAGCACTGGTGATTCCCCCACGAAAAGGAGGCGTCATGAGCTACTTCGCCTCTGCTCGGTTGAGATTGGGCGGTATGGTCAGGATTTTCCATCAGACAGAGGTGCTATATATGAACAAGGCATGGCTTAAAGAAAATAGGATTGTGTCATCATTATTATTGTACTACTTTTTACGCTAATGACGGTTTACAATCTCTTTTATAATACACAGCGCATCAAAGGGGAGGAAGTTATAGGCACATACCCTTCCCCAGGCGGTACTTATATTCTGACGGCCTATCTTAATAACAGAAACAGCCTGACCGTGGACTTTGCGATTCTCGGGCGGGTGAAAAATACCAGAACCCATTTGTCGCGGAATGTTTACTGGCAATACCATTAAAGAACCGCAGAGGTTGAATGTTAGATTAGACCACTGTTATTATAAACGATATAACTTTAAATGTTGAAACGCACGCTTATGATTACAGGGAGCATGATTATAAATAATGATAAAATAAAAGTGACCTTTAAGGTCGCTTTTTGTTTTGATAGAGATATTGATAATACGATTGATTACAGCTTTTCTAAAGACATAGACAGGAAAAATATAAAAACTGCCTAAGAATACAACGAACCCTCACTTGAATTTTAAGTGAGGGTTCGATTAAATATTGCGATAGAATAGATGCAGAGAATATTCAAAAGTTGCTTTAAACTTGAAATTAATTGACCATTGCAAGCCACATTCACTTTGATTATGCTAAAATTACAATCAGGAGGTAATATTTTGAAAGTGTTACATCCCTGATTGAACTTAGGAGGTGTATTGTTTTGGAAGATGCAATAGTGATTGCCTTTAGAGATAGGTATGGATATGTCGTTGGAACTGAAGACTATTTTTCCGCTCTAAATAAGGGGATTTTATCGGGCCTTATGGCAGATGATCGAAAGTACAATTATCGTGAAGCTTTGCGAAAATCAGCAGATAGAATACACCATATATTAGATGAGATTGATGCAGACCTCCTTTTTGGATATGTTGGCAAACTCTTTGGCTATCATGACGAATTTCTTAGTGCCGGAGCAGGTGCATATCAGATTAAAGAAGGCACTTGGGATTGGAGTTTTTGGCCCACCTACTTTGATGATCCTTATGACAATAAAATGATACGCAAGGGCATTGAATATTACAACAAAACACACTAGAAAGCTGGGGTTCATTTATGAAAAGAGCTATATTAAAAGCGATCAAAATAATATTGATCAGCTTTCTTACCTTGATTCTACTGTTTGTTGCTTTTTTACTTTATCATTCGAATATTCAAACTATTAAGGGTGATCAAGTCATAGGAACATATCCTTCACCTGATGGCACCTATATTGTTACCGCCTATCTGAACAGCGGTAATATGACAACGGACTTTGCAGTATTAGGACGTGTGAAAAATACAAAAACCAATAGATCAAGAAATATTTATTGGAAATATCACTGTAACTTTGCTTACGTGCGATGGTCAGATGAGGACACAGTTGTTATTAACGGTATCGTGCTTGATGTGAAAAAGGATACTTACAAAAATCTAGATTATTAATTTCAAAATTGTAGCGCTGTTTTATCAAAAATATATTGAATGGTATTTTATGGATAGGGCGTGTAGGGCATGTAAAATTGAAACTTTTCTACTAAAATAAGCTGATATCCCGATCTGACCATTATCTCGAATATAATATGTGACTGTGCTAAATGCCGAGGAAAATTTTCGAAAATATACGCCCTACACGCCCTACTTTCTGTACAGATATATTTCAATACCAATATTGAATGATAATAAACTACATAAATAACTGCTATCCTATTGTGCTTCAATATAATTATCCGTCGTTTGAAAATACCTAAGCAGACTAATTATCTTATCAATCCGCTGGCATTCATTAATAAAATAATACTATTGGTGTTTTATGGATAGGGCGTGTAGGGCATGTATAATTGAAACTTTTCTACTAAAATAAGTCCATTATCGCTCTGGCCAATTATCTCAAATATAATATGTGACTGCGTTAATGACGAGAGAAATTTTCGAAACTACACGCCCTACATGCGCTACTTCTGGTGTAGACATGTTTCAATACCAGTATTAGATGATAATAAACTACATAAATAGCAGTTGTTCTATAATGTCTCAATATAAATATCTGTGATTTAAAATATCCAAACAGACTAATTATCTCCTTAATCCGGTATAGCAGGGTGATAGATTAAAATATAGCATTGAGAGGGGATAGGACTATAAAATATAAACCCGCATTATAACGCCATTATGATGATATTTTAATTTTCAAGATAAACTATTTAAAAATAATAGAAAAACGACCCTCAAGGTTTACTTGAGGATCGTTCTGGTGCCGCTGACCCGTACAGGGCGGTGGGCGTATAGGCTATTGCATTGCTAATATCGAGCGGGGGACGCTTGGAAACGTCGATGCCAAGCGGGTTAAAGGTGATTTTCACGCCGCCATCGTCAAAGCATTCTACCCGTTCCACGAACATGCCGACAAGATCGCGGTCGGACTGTTCCAGTGCAAACAGAAGAATACTGGCTATTTCCGGCTCGCTGTACTTATTCATAGCCCGTTCGGTCAGGCTGATTTCATATAGGATCACCTCAATGTTTGAGGCTTGCTTTTCTAAATCTTTCAGAGTGTCCACCGTTGAGCTGGAATAGATGCGATTTGCAATAGCCTCGTTGATGGCCTTGATTTTATCTTTGACGTTTTGCAACTCGGCGCGAAGTGCTGCTTTATCTGGTTGGCCAGCATCCTTGGCCTTTTCAATCGAGCGGGCGATATATGCAGCGTGTACATGCACATTGTCCGGGCGGATCAGCTCGCGAACATGGCTGACTACCAATTCTTCAATAGCATCTTTAGGCACAAGCTTTTTGTCACAGGTGCGCAGCCGCTGGTTAGCATTGCAGCCGTAGTAAAAATATTTGCTGCGGTTATTGACGCCGACCATAGCCGCCCCGCAATGGCCGCAGAAGATTTTGCCCGAAAGCATGTATTTCACCTTGGCGGTATTGGCGGCGTTTCGCTTATTATCTGCCATGCGCTTTCTTACCTTCTCCCATAATTCATCCGATACAATGCGCGGTATCGCGTCGGGTATCTTGATGCATTCGACGTCTTCGGCGTGGGTGTTTCTTTTGCCGTTGTCGTCGCGTGGAACCTTACCATAAACATAAGTGCCGATATAGCGTTCATTGCAAAGTAGGTCATGAATGGAATTTTTGCCGAAGCTGCTGCCACGTTTGGTTTTTGCACCGACGCGGTTCATTTGGTCTATGATTTCGTTGTAGCTGCTGCCGTAAGCGTACATATGAAAAACCGCCCGCACGACATCGGCCTCAGTTTCATTGATGTGGTACTTTTTATCTATGACGTTATAACCCAACGGGGCCACGCCGCCGGTGTGGAGCGCCTGCTGTGCTAAAAAGTTCATTTTAGCTTTAACCTTTTGTCGCGTCTGTAAAACATGCATTTGGTTTATTAGTGCATTAATACCCTCACTGGCAAAGACGGAGGGGTCGTTGATGTCGCCACCGATAAATGACTGCGTCACCGAAATTAGGTTGATTTTATTAGCCTGCAACAGTCTGCGAAAGCTGAACCAGTCCACCAGATCACGGCTAAACCGTGACTGGTCGTATATGAGGACGGCTTTAAACAATCCTATTTTAGTATCACGAAAAAAGCGGTCAAGCTCTGGCCGGTGGGACTTCATGCCGGAGGTTGCCTCGTCGGCATATACATCCACAATGCGCATGTTGTGCGCGGCTGCATACTCGGCGCACTTTTTAACCTGCACTTCTATAGTGTCAGGGTTTTGGTTGTCTGTTGAATACCGGGCATATATTGCGGCATTAATCATAAAAATAAACCTCCTTAGAGTATGCTTGCGCAGACCCTGCAGAGGTGTTATAATTTACCTTGCAGAGTGGCTTTTTGACTGATTGGCTGCTCGTATTGCATCCCGTTTGGTGTTCGCTGCACCAAGCGGGATTTTATATTTGATCGATTGTATTAAATGTGTATGATGAATTATCAATACTGCTGAAAATATTCTCTTGAACTTCAAACATCAAATCAATGACTAATCCTGAGAAAAATTCTAAATCAGATGTGTGTACAATAATACTTTTGCTTCCATGGGCAAGCTTATTACGAAACATTAAAAATCGTTGAAGCTTCGATTTATACTTTTCTTCGGGCACCATACTTATCCCGAAACGTAGGCAAATAATTTTTAACTGATCATAATTGACGTTTGATCCAGTGGGAATAGGGGCTATGGTGAACTTTTGAAATAAAAAATTATAGATGCGCTTTACAAATTCTTTTTGCTTATTATAATCCCGGGGAGGGTTATGCAATTGTAGCAAAGAAAAAGAGTTATGAGTTAACATATCTATATTAACATTGCAAAAGTCTAGTTCTTTGCTATTTAAGTACTTAGCATACTCTGAAAATGAAAAATCGATAAACCCTTCCCAAATGGAATATAAAGCCGGAATTGCATATTTCAAGGCGATCTCTTTTTTTTGGGGTGAAAAGCCGGGATCAATTGCAATTGCTTTTATTAAAGCTATCTCACCTAAACGCCAATTAATATCTTCAACTATTGAGTCCTTAGTTCTGTCCATTGCCTTCGACCTCAAAAATTTCGATGGCACGTTGAATACGCCTTTTGGCTCGTTGCTGGCTTCCCGAAGCTGATCCAGAATATTTTTTAAAGAATTCATCGTTTTTAAGCATTTCTATTTTTTCTTGTAACAAGATTGGCTTATCTAAATAAAAATTATAAAACGATGATGTCGCTATCGTAATTGCTTCAAATAAGCTAGGGGAAAATAAATTGCTGCCATTGAATCTAAAAATCTCTTTACCAAGGGGCGATAACAAATGGATAACATTTTCGAATACGCGTTGATCCGCCGGACTAAGGTCTAAGCCAGCATTAACTTTTTCTTTCATAAAATTGGTCATGTGAACAGAAACAGATGTTGATACTTTTTCCCAATCATGAAATAGCGACATAAAACGAATAACCAACTCTTGATCATATAGCTGTTTCTTTTGCTTATCGGATATTGCAATAATTCCTTGAAATTCTTCATTTCTGGACATTTCCTCTAAAAACTGATAAAAGGAAGATAATTTCCCCCTGAAAATACAGTTTCGTATTTCTTGATCAGTTAACGGTTCTCCACCAGTATTCAATCTGCTGAACAGTTCATACCGCATATCCCATTTACTATCCCATTTTATTACCTCAACACGGCATACTGTCCTTTTCAAATTTAAGACATATTTTAAGGGTAAAGAATCTATGTTATACCCTTCAAGGGAAGGTATAAGATCTCCACTAACAAGAACCCATTTATTTTGAGCATAATCCTCTAGTAATCCAAAAAAAGATAAAACAGTAGATAATCGTTGCAGGCCGTCTACTAATTCCCACTTGCCCTCTTGACCTTCAGCCACGAAAATAGGGGGGATAGGGATTCCTAGAAGGAGTGACTCAATAAATCTGGTTTGCTGATCAATACTCCAGCGAAATAGCCTTTGGAATTCTGGCGATATAATAATTTCATCCCGCTCATACATGCTCATTATTTCGCCAAAGGACATATCTAATCTGTCTGTTGATAGGCTATTTCTTCTTTCTGTTATCTCAAACTCCAAAGTAGCAATGGATGCAATTTCATCTCCTTGTAAATGAGATGATTTTAAATTCTCATTCCCCACGGTTAACCCTCCTCATTTTTAAGAATTAATCTATTTCGCCGCTTACTTTATATCCCCGTTAAATGTGACACCACCGAGCGGGATTTCTTATTTCCCGAAAATAGATTTCCAGAGCATATTTTGCATTTTTCTCTTCCGCCCGGCATTGGTGGTCGGAATTCCGGTTGCGTGCGCTATTTTTGTTTTAACCTTGGTAACCCCAAGTGCGCGTTTCCAGCTGAATCCAAATGCCATGATAAAACCTCCTTCATTTTAAGCACAGAGTATTTCGTACCCTGTATTCGGCAAGATCGTGACTGACGCCTATGATGCAGGCGACCTGATCTATGGTGAAATCTTGGAGTTCCATCATATCATCATCTGAGTATAAGAGGCAAACAGCAAAGCGGTTCGCTTCTGTTTCATATCGGCTGGTGACGAAAAAGGTGCGCGAGTCTAAAAATAGGCGGTTCAACTTTTTATGCATGAACCAGTGCCCCAACTCGTGGGCACATACCAGCCGAGTTTGATGGTCATTCAGGCTTTCATTTATATAAATAAACTTGTTGCGTTTTAATTGTTGATAGAATCCCCGGACGCCGACCAGAGGAACATATATTATGTCAAATCCAAGAGATTCTGCAATGTCAAAGGGGTTGCGCGTTTTAAAACGCTTGACCGCCTTTTCTGCAAAGCCCTTGGCATCAAGCATCATTGTTTTCCTTTCTGAATTTTTTAGGCGTGTACCTCTCCTTGTTTTTTACCTTGGCCATTTCCAATCCTATTTTCATGGCAGCAAGAATAGACTCTTTGGCCTCGTCACTCAAAGGATCGCCGTCGAACATTAAGCCCTCGCCGCTCTCTAAATTCTGGCGCAGGCGTTCCATGTCCTTGGCTATATCGCGCTCGTCTCTCGTATTGAGAGCGGGCGCGCTTTCTTTTAGTTCTTCTTTTCCTAGAAGGTAATTAACAGATACGCCGAAATAGTCAGCTATTTTTGCAGCTGTCTCGGCATTGACTCCTGATCTTCTCCCCATTTTCAGGTCGGTCATAATGCTGGGTTGAATTGCTATATCTTTACACATTTTATAGCCGGTGATTCCTTTTTTAGCACAAAGGTCTGAAAGCACTTCGTATAAATTGGCCACATTAATACGCTCCTTTTTAGTCAAAACATAAATTATACAATCGAGTATTAATTTTAGGGTTGACTATTATACGTATGCGTAGTAATATGCAGATATAACATACGCACACGTGTATTTATTGTTTGGTCACGCTCTTAATATATTACACATAAGCGTAAATGTCAACGTTTTAGGAGGTGAAAACTTGTCGGAAGTTAAAATTTGTCAATATGGCAAGGAGATTAAAAAGCGCCTTGTAGACATCGACAAAACGCAAGAGTGGCTAATTAGCCAAGTTTCACAAGATACGGGGCTATATTTTGACCGCTCGTATTTGCATAAGGTGATGGCGGGCAGAAACAACAACCCCAAAATCAAGGACAGCATCAACAAAGTGCTGGGGATGGCGGGGTAGAAGGGAGAATCGAGTATGGCAAATGAGCTTTACATAAAAGAATGCGTGTACCCGGACGGCACACCGGTCGAAAGTCTGCCGGTTGGGCCGTTTGTAGAAATACTGGCACAAAAGGCGGCTGAAATCATTCGCGCCGGTGGCGTAGAGGCTTGGAAAGCCAAGCAAGCCGCCGCCAAAAGGAGGCCCGCAAGATGAACCCAATAATCACCGGCGATGCGCTGAAACTGCTGGAGCAGTTTGTTGAGTATGCCACTAACCCCAATACCTGCGTAGCACTGGCCGACGCGATGTATTACGACCATGAAGCATTCTACCGCCGGGCGAAGCAGCTTAAATCGCAGTTGGAAAAGAGCGGCCTATGCTGACCGCCCCGAAAATTACCCATGACATGCGCCTTGCCTCGCTGAAAGGTTGCCGGACAATACGACGGAAACGCCTTTCATCCTATTTCAAGCGGCTGTTTGCCTTAAAGAGCATCTTTCTTGCTGAGACAGCGCGCGCCAGACTGAAGCGTATTTTTACGATTACTGGCCTTATTGTAATGCTGCTGCCCGCCGTGATACATATTGTTTATTTACCGTCGCGGGTGAGCCTCGTGTTGTTGGGACTGTTCCTGATCGGGTGGGGGAGGTGGCAGTTATAGCAACCACTACCGCTATGAAGCGCTCAGAGCTGCACCGCCTTGTGGATGATGCCATCGAGCGGGCAATGTGGGACGAGAACCCGCTTGTCGCATGGCAAAACTTTATAAATATCCTCGAAACGGATGGTCGCCGCGCCATTGGGGACAAGCTCGAAGCGAGCGGGCGTAACCGCTATACCGGGGAGGTGCGCGAGAATGTCGGAGCATGACACACGCTGCCCGATCTGCGGAAAGACACCGGAACAACAGCGGTCATGGGTACGCTGTCCGAAGCATCAGGCACCCGTCTGCTTGACCCATTGTTACAGCGGTTGCCCACTCCTCGACCAGAGCAGCAGCCGCACCGTTTGCAACTTCTACCAAAGCAAAGAGGCCCGACAATTTGCCGAGCCAACGCACCGGGACGCGCCCCCGGCATCAAAGCGCATAAAGAGATAGGGCATCGCCGCCGCAAACGGTGATGCCCCTAAAATACCCAACGCTTTCGCGTCAACTGAACATAAATATTATAACATATTTGCGCGAATAAATCAATTGAAAAGTGCGCCAGAATGCGCCTTTTAGCTTGATTAAGGGGTATTAACTTTTGGTTCGCCCGCCCCGAGGGGGACAGAAGGAACAAAGCATGCCCTACTGTAAGAGAACGACCGACGCCGGTCGAACCCGAGAGGTAGAACTAAGGCAGCGGGCAGTTCGCAGCCAGTCAACAGGATCGGGGGAAGAGTGGCATAAGCCATCCCCCGAAGAGATCGCAAGGGTAAACCGCAGTAACGCCCTTCGGCGGCTGCGCCATATCCTAAATGCAAATTTTGGCCCGGAAGATATATGGGTGACGTTTACTTATCGCAAAGAGCTGCGCCCGACTACTGCTGAAGCATTAGTCCATTATCACACCTTAATGCAGAATATCAGAAAAATATATTCTGCTGAAAACGTCCCACTGCGGTATGTGGCTGTCACAGAACAAAGACCATCGAAGAAATCGCACCATCACATGGTGCTGCCGGGCATCAAGCTGAGACAGCTGCAGGCGCTATGGCCATATGGCCATGTCAATGTGCGCCCGCTCGATGAATCCGGGCAATATCGCAGGTTGGCAGAGTATATCTTTGCCCACACCGACACACCCGAGCGGGTGGGAAATCGCTGGAAATGCTCAAAAGGGCTAGACAGGCCGAAACCGAAACAGAAAACCATCAAGGCCAAACATTGGCGAGAGGGCGTCAAAGTACCAAAAGGCTGGATGCTCGACCCGCAGACCGAACCGGAGCGGGGGCGAAATCCATACAGCGGGGCCGAATACCTGCGCTACACCCTCATACGTTTAAAGCCGATCAAAAGGAGATGTTGAAAATGAATAGTCGTGCAAAGAAAAAATTAACCCGCTCGTGGCAAGATCGGGACTGGAACCGGAACCGAAAGTGTTGGCACAGGTTTCCGGTGCCGTTAGGTCAATCTTGCTGGGTGCTTGTAACAAATGATGAAAACCAGTGGCAGCCGATCGAAAAGAAATTGGCCGGTATCGTCGAGATTTATGTTTTAGGCTTAAGCAGAAAATATGCCGTTCGGGATGTGGACGGTGATATACCGGGCTTTGTTTACCCGCATGATCTGTTTGAATCCTTCGAGCAGGCAGACCAAGAGGCTGAAAGGAGGAACCGCCAGCAATGAAATATCCTATTCAATCTAGTGAGGACAACGAACAGCAGCAGCTTATTGCATGGGCCGCATGGCAGACTGCCCGTCACCCGGAATTACAGCTGTTGTATCATGTACCAAACGAGGGCAAGCGCGGCCTTGCCGGTGGCGCTCACCAAAAGCGGTTAGGACTACGAGCGGGCGTTCCCGATCTGTGCCTGCCGGTGGCGCGCGATACATACCATGGTCTTTATATTGAAATGAAATTCGGGAAAAACCGTCCAGACAAAAGTCAAACGTGGTGGATAGAACAGCTTGTCGGTCAAGGCTATTGCGTTGCGGTTTGCTATTCCTGCGAGGATGCCGCCCGGGTGATTATGCGATATATCGCAGGAACCGAGGAAACAGGGCTGTATCAACCGCGCACCCTTCCGCAAAATGGGAAAGGGTATTCAGGATGAAATATGCCGAGTTGATTATCACCTACCCGGATTATGCCCGCCTGATTAACCGCATGGATGTACTGTTAACATCCGGAAGTCGCCCCAGTGACCTGCTGCCGGATGCTTACAGCTGGATAGAGCGGCACATGCGTCCAGAGGATAGGCACCCAGCGCGGACGAAGTTAGAAACCTTTTGTCGTTTGAGGATGGAGGGTAATCATGAAAGAGCAGCTAACACGCGAGATTATCAACGCGGCGTTAGTGTTTTTGGAAACACCGCAGATTGAGCAGTTGCAACAGTGCATTACCATCGCGCTGCACAGTTACGAGATCAGTCTTGCCGAGACTGCAATGGTACCTGTTGAGAGTTTGACCGAGCGGGTGTTTAAGACATTTTTTGTAAGCAAGAAGATTGAAGGACTATCTGAAAAATCCCTTAAATACTACGCAATGGAGATTAAGGCGCTGATTGAATTTATCCAAAAGCCATTAGATCAAATAGGCACAGATGATATTAGGTTTTACTTAGTAAAACAATCACAAAAAGGCATATCAAAGGTGACACTTGACAATAAGCGCCGAGTGTTCAACAGCTTCTTCAGTTGGGCATACAACGAGGATTACATAGAGAAAAACCCCATGCGAAAGATTAAGAAGATTAAAACGGAAAAGATTATCAAGCAACCATTCACAGAGGAACAGGTGGAAGTGCTGCGCGGGGCCTGCCGGACACTACGCGAAACCGCCATGGTGGAACTATTCGCATCTACGGGAATGCGTGTTGGTGAAATGGAAACGCTGGAGATCAGCCGTATTGACTTTCTGACTGGTGAGGTAATCGTATATGGAAAGGGTGCAAAAGAGCGCGTGACATATCTAAACGCTCGCGCAAAGCTGCACCTTATGCGCTACCTAAAAAGCCGCCAAGACGATTGCCCCGCCGTGATTGTTCGCGAAAAGGGCGAGGTAAAGGGATTATCCATAAGCCGGATCGAGAAGATCATAAAGGCTATAGGCGAGCGGGCAGGGGTAGAGAACACGCACCCGCACAGATTTAGGCGCACGACTGCCACAACCGCCATAGGGCGGGGAATGCCTATCGAGCAGGTGCAGCAGATGTTGGGGCATACGTCGATTGAGACAACGACCCGTTATGCCGTTGTAAGCCAGAAAAATGTAAAGGCCAGCCATGAAAGATATCTGGCGGGATAGGAGGATAGCATGAAAATTAAAGATGTGGCAACTCTGTGCAAGAAAAACAAAATAGCAATTCTATATGAAAGTGGCGCGGATGATTCCGTTGAGCAGTATGTCGGTGACGGTGCCGCTATTTATAAACTGTTTGGGTTGCCCTATCTGGACACATCCAATTTACTCACGATCTTTGATGTGCCGGAGAAAGACCGCACCAAGTGGCTTGTGAACAGTCGAGTACTACCGGAGGGTATCAATCTGTCTGACTGCTGCGAGGGTGAGCAGCTCATAGATGAGCGGGGCACCTATCCTGAAATTGTTTATGCCGGACGGGTATTAAAGCCGCTGGAAATCAGCAACGGAATAATTCTCATTCAAACCAAATATCTAAAGCCTGTTTCCGACGAGCAGGAAATGCAAGAGCTATACGAGCGCAAGACTAGGGACGGCCTGTCCTATATCGTTGTTAAAACCGGCCTCATAGCGCAGGCGGCCATTATGCCTATGCAGATGCCGGGGGGTAAATTTGCCGATTCTCTGGCTGCGCTGGCGTCACAGATCAGACGATCCGCCGAGCGAGCCAAAGCCGATAAGCAGGCCGAGCAGCTTGCCAAAATGGGACTGACCATAAATCAGGACACCGGAGAAGTACAGGAAATACAACGATAAACCATGATTTATCAGACAACGAGAGGTAAGACGAAATGATACACCTCGGAGATATTAGCAAGATAGACGGCTCTAAAATTGAGCCGGTGGACGTTATAACATTTGGCTCACCTTGCCAAGACCTTAGCGTCGCGGGAAAGCGAAAAGGTTTAAGTGGTGAGCGTAGCGGCCTGTTTATGGAGGCCGTGAGAATCATCCGTGAAATGAGGGAAGCAACCGATGGATTATATCCAAACTACGCTATTTGGGAAAACGTGCCCGGAGCATTTAGCAGTAATGGCGGGCGAGACTTTGCCGCCGTCCTTGAAGAATTGTGTAGACTTTGCGACCCACGAGCCAGAATTAATTTGCCCGATAAAGGCAAGTGGCGAAAGGCGGATTACTTTTGCGATGGAAGCTGGTCAATCGCCTACCGTGTATTCGATGCACAGTTTTGGGGAGTGCCCCAGCGTCGCCGTAGAATCGCGCTTGTCGTGGATTTTAGAGGAAACACCGCACCCGAAATACTTTTTGAGCGCCAAGGCTTGCGAAGGAATTTTACGCCGAGCCGAAAAGCGCGGGAAGAAGTTGCCGGAGATATTGGAGAGGGCGCTAAAGTCTACAATGAGAGCGGACAAGGATACTGGATGCCCGGATTTGGATGCCTGAGGGCAGAGGGAGAAAACAGGCCAAGCAGGCCGTCACATTGTATTTGTTATGGATTTACGAACAGAGGGCTTGTAAGCGGGGATGTAGCTGAAACCGCAAGAAGTGAGTGTCATGGCGCGCTGCCAATGGTTTGCTACGGAATCGGCGGATATAACAGTGCCGGGATGATGTCAGATAACCCAAAAGCCGGATTTTATGAAGCCAACACCTCGCGCACATTAGACTGCAACGGCGGCAACCCTGCTTGCAATCAAGGCGGTATTGCGGTGGTACAATCGGTAACGCTTGATTGTCGAAACATGGCCGTAAATCCAGAACTAAGCGGAACAATACAGGCTAAAAACAACGGTGGTCAATCGCTTAATTACATAAATCCAGTAATGCACCCGCAAGTCGTGGGAACACTCGCCGCCAGCGGAGCGGGTACCGACAGACCGGCAGGGCAGAAAAACGAAACGGATTTTTGCATTGCGTATTCACAGCAGCGCAGTGACGAGTATATGAAAAACGATGTCGTTAGCACACAAAGCGCAAGGCAGTATAAGGACGCAACTGACCTTATCGTGAATTTATGGCACTGGGTTGTTCGTCGCCTCACCCCATTGGAATGTGAACGCTTGCAAGGTTACCCTGATTACTGGACGGATGTGCCGCCAATTACTGAGCTTTCAGAGCAGGATATGGCCTTTTGGCGAGAGGTATTTAATACCTGGGACGATATCAACGGCGTTAAGCATCACAGCGACAAGCAAATACTTAAATGGCTTTCCGAGCCGCCCGCAGACGGTCCGCGATACAAGAGCCTTGGAAACAGCATAGCACGCCCATCTTGGAAATGGGTATTGAAGCGCTTATCTGCACAATTCGAGCGGGATGCCACGCTGGGCAGCCTGTTTGATGGCATTGGCGGGTTCCCACTGATATGGGAGCAGATCAACGGCGCAGGTTCGGCGCGGTGGGCGAGTGAGATTGAGCCGTTCCCAATTCGTGTGACGTGGACAAGGTTTTCCCGGAGATAACAACAAATTGTAATTTGGAGGTACATAAAAATGCGAGAAATATTATTTCGCGGTAAGCGAATTGATAACGAAAAATGGATTGAGGGTGGTTATTGGCTCAACGAAACACCGACCAGACAAACGCACCACATCATTGATTGCGATGGTAATTCTCACGTTGTCGGCCCCTCCACCATCGGCCAATTCACCGGCCTAACCGACATAAACCGTACCAAGATTTTTGAGGGCGATATTGTTAAATACCGCCACGGTGGAGAGTTTGCGGATACCGGAGTTTATTACCGTAATTATGAAATTCAGTTTTGCAATTCATATGTTAGGTGCGGATTTCGTTTTCACAATGGCAGCATCAACTTTGCGTGCAAGCAATCAACGCTAGGCGCTGGGGACTGCGAAATCATTGGTAAAATCCACGACAACCCCGAGCTTTTACAGGCCGCTAAATAACAGGAGGTGCATCATGAGCAAATTTGACTTTATGACGTTTGGGTATGACGCCGGGGACGAGGATATGTTTGTCACCCACGCCAGTAAATACACCGCAGAAGAAACGGTCGTGCTTTGCAAGCGAGAATGTGCGTACAAATTCCGCGACCGCACCATTTTCCACAACCGAATTTTAAAAGCTTTGCGCGAACCCACCGTTTCCGATGTGCAGGATATGTACTGCGCCTTTCGGTTTGGGAACCCAGAGTGGCCAGACGGATGTTATGCGCTTGTAGGCCCAACGGAACGCGGCGCGTTTCCTGTTCGCGTGATTGATTTCGGGCGGCTGGTATAGGCCGCTAAATAACAGTTTATCGACGGATTGCCGACAGAAAGGACGCAAGTATGAAAAAAGCAGAGGAAAAATAGGCAAAAAAAATCCAGGGCCAGCAACTGCCCCGGGTCTCTTCCTTTTGACTATCTCTCACTTACATAAGGGACTTCGTCTTCGTAGATCAGATCATCTACATCTATGTCGCCAATATTTAGAAACACGCTTAATTCTCCTTCCTCAATTTATAATTGTATACCCCACACAAATCCGCTCCTGTGAAGAAGCGGATTGTGTAGCGAGGGTTAAGCTACACGAACGTTAACGGCGCGCAGCTTGCGGGAATCCTTGGGGTCGGGTTCGGTATCAAAGAAAACCTTCTGCCCCTCGACCAGCGATTTAAAACCGTTGCTTTGAATGGCAGAGAAGTGAACAAACACATCCTCGCCGCCTTCGTCGTTGGCGATAAACCCAAATCCTTTGCCCTCGTTGAACCACTTGACAGTACCTTTATTCATAAAGTACCTCCTGAAAAAAAGTTATCCTACAACAAAAATAAAAACCACGGGTGAAATAAGTCAAACGAAAATTGACTTACAACCCGCGGCGATCAATTCGTACATTTAGAACACTCGTTAAGTATACCCGGTTTGTCCAGTATTGTCAAGATAAATATTTGAGCATAAAACAGTTGGCTAATATTTTGCTGATGCAACAAACAATAGAAAGGACGTGACAGCATGACTACACACGACATAATCAAGGGCATACCGCTTGAACGCCTTGCTGAAATATGTGAGGCCGAGAGACAGGGAGGGTGTACAACTGATAAATATTTAGAGCGCCTTGAATATCAAGACGCCCTTATTAGCGCATATCAATCGCTTTTAAAACAAAGCACGGAACTTTGTACACAGTTATTAAAAAAACTGTGAAGAAATCAGAGAGGTAGTATATCCGACGCCTCCTTGGTCATTAATTCCATTTCAATCCATCGAACAGTTACTTCTATGAGACGCTTTAAGTCTTGGACATCCTTGTTTTCATGCTTGCGAATATAATGTGTCTCATCATTTCCGATCCAAACGGCACGTTCTGCGACAATCTTAAGCTGGGGATTTTCTATATATGTTTTTATGCAAGGTCCCAAAGGCGCGCGTTTAATCTTGTCGTGTTCAGATTCTTCTAAACTGGAAATTAAATAGTCCTTAATTAAAAATTCTATAGCTTTGCGATAGCCTATTCCTGCGATCTCAGATAGATTGGCGCACTCGGCAGAATGTGCCTCATTATAAATTTTTACAAAGGAGGGAGAGATATCATTGATATAAGTAGAAAATAAAACAGGAGTTGCGGGATTTGGTGCCAAAAAAAACGGCGTGGATTCGACTTCCACGAGATAGACGGCAGTGCCAGTATTCTGAACATCCATGCTTTGAATAGCTTTGACAAATGCGCTGCAACACCCCCTGCATTCAAAAAATACATATGCCGACCGTTGCTGGCTACTAGCATATGCATAAAGAAAGTTAGGCTTAATTGCCTTTTTGCATAAAGGGCATTCGTCCGGTTCGAAAAAACGAAGAGTCACCTTGCCACCGCTGGGCGTCTTAGCTTCTTTTTCTATTCTTAGCATGGCTATTACCTCCACAGTTTTGCTATTATTCTACCACATTATTACATATGCGACAAGAAGGCCACTAAATGAACGTTTATCTGACCGAGGATAAATGAAATGAAATATTTTTGCATTGTGGTTGTTTATGTTGCATGGTTTGCTCTAATAGGATTTTTATGCTGGCATTTTAATTCATTGTGGCCGTGTTTACTTTTACTAACAACACCTTAAACATACAGTAAAAAATTCAATCTGAAAAGGTGGTGATAAATTGAGAGATTACCAGCGCCAGCGGAGAAACCCATACCTCTTACCGCACAACGTTTATAAGCAGGTTCTTTACATGGCAAAAGATTATGATCGCCTACGCGCAGAACGTGAAGACATATTATGCGCTATGCCAATTCATGACGGTATGCCGCGCACTACTGATCCAGCAGACCAAACATATAGTAAAGCGGAACGACTGAGCCGAATTGAAGATCAAATTAGAGCCATCGAGCGGGCGGTGGAAAAGATACCTGAAGAATATCGGCGCGGTGTGTGGAATAACGTCCTCTATGGTATGCCCTACCCGATTATAGCCGGAAGTGCAACGTGGCAGCGATGGCGCTCTCGTTATATTTGGTACGTTGCTAAAAATGCCGGTTTAGCCTAGTTGATAGTTAGGGGCAAAAATCAAGTGGTATTATAAGGGCAATGAAAGTATGCAATCAGAAAAGCCGAGGATGATTCCCCGGCTTTTCCTATTTCAGAAGGGATGTGCCAAAGCATGAAAAACTACACGGCAGTAAAGTGCCTAAAATGCGGAAAGATAAACCTTTTCCCGTTCAATATGGCGGACGGATGCAACTGCGTTTCGTGCAGGGGATATACTGTGCCAATAGGTGACGCTGTTATATCGGGACGTATTTTCAGAAATATGAGCAACAAGCAAGCCGAGGTTACAATCCCGATCCAATATCCGTTATTAATAATCAGGACGCCGCTCATGAATGACCACGACAGGGAACTTTTGCGACAAAGCATAATGCATCAAATGAGAGATGGCGTGGTTACTATCCACGGCAGACATGATATTTCAGTAATTTCAGAGGATGGGAGCGTGACAAAATTATGAGCGATGAACTTTACAAGCAGCAGTTTGCCGAATGGCTTAATGAACAAAAGATAAGAGTGCGCGAATTTGAAAGAACCATTGAAACCCTTAGGGCCTTGATTGCATCCACTGAAAAACAGCTGACTTTTCATTTACAGGGTGCAAATGCTGCAATTAAGGAATACAACGCGTGGGCAAAAGAGAATTTGCAGGAGCAAGTTCCCGCTTTGGTTGTAGATGAATAATGGCAAAGGAATGGGCGAAAGCATTCTACAATTCAACAGCATGGCAAGCCTGCCGGGATAGCTACATTGCATCGGTGTTCGGCCTGTGTGAACGCTGTGGCAAACCGGGCGACATCGTTCACCACAAAACCATCCTCACACCGCATAACATCAACGACCCGGGTGTCACACTCAACCATGCAAGGCTGGAATATCTCTGTCAGGAGTGCCACAACAAAGAACATGCCGCGCGGCAGCAAGAGCGCCCGCAGCGGTACCGGTGGGGGGCAGATGGAACGGTACTCCCCCCTTAAAAAATTTTCAATTATCAATGTCTCAAGACCGAGAGGGGCCATTCATTTTTTACCGCAGGGTCGCGAAGGGGGGTGTACCCATGGAAAATAAGCCAGAAAAAACTAAAGCAGAGCGGATCAAGAAGGAGAAGAACAGACTTAACAAAATCTACAAGGTTTTGGAGCCGGGTAAGTATGCGCTCGCCTTTCCGCTGATCGAAAACGCGGCGTTTATGCGTGTCACGCTGGACGACCTGCAGGCGTCGCTCAACTCCAACGGCTGCAGCGAGGACTACCGGAACGGGGCCAACCAGTTCGGGAAGAAAGCCTCGTCCGATTTGCAGGCGTACAACAGCCTTTTCAAGAATTACAACACCGTCATGGAACGGCTTGAAAAACTGCTGCCGCCGGAGCAGCGAAAGTCCAAGCTTGACGCGATGCGCGGCGAGTAAGGGGGGAGCGGATGAACTACATACTGGAGTATTACCAGAAAATCAAGGCCGGGGAAATCATCGTCGGCAAGTGGATTTTGCTAGTGTACGAATATATCGTGAACGGGCTGGAAAACGGCTCGTTTTTCTTTTCCTCGAAAAAGGCGAGTAAGGCCATCCGGTTTGTGGAGGCGTTTTGTCACCATTGCGAGGGGCGCAGCGACCTGATCCGGCTGGAGCTGTGGCAAAAGGCGATACTTTCCTGCATCTTCGGCATTGTGGACGCGGAGGGCCTGCGGGTGTTCCGCGAGGTTTTAATCGTCATGATGCGCAAGCAGGGCAAGACGCTTTTCGCCTCGGCTATTATCGCCTATATGGCGTATCTCGATGGCGAGTATGGCGCAAAGGTCTATTGCCTCGCGCCGAAGCTGGAGCAGGCCGCCATCGTGTACGAAAACTTTTATCAGATGGTGGAAAAGGAGCCGGAATTGTCGGCGCTCGCCAAGAAACGCCGGTCAGATATTTACATCGCGGACTACAACACCAGCATCAAGCCTATTGCATTCAACGCCAAGAAGTCGGACGGCTTCAACCCGCATTTGGTGATCTGCGACGAGATCGCGGGCTGGTCAGGCGAGGCGGGGCTGCGGCAGTATGAGGTCATGAAGTCGGCGCTGGGCGCTAGGCGGCAGCCGCTCATTTTGTCAATCTCCACGGCGGGCTATGTCAACGATTCGATTTATGACGAACTGGTCAAGCGCGCCACGGCCTTTCTGCTGGGCAGTAGCCGCGAGCGTCGCCTGTTGCCGTTTCTGTACATGATCGACGACCCGGACAAGTGGAACGACATCAACGAGCTGCAGAAAGCGGGGCCGAACCTCGGCGTGTCGGTGGCGGTGGATTTCCTACTGGAAGAGATCGCGGTCGCCGAAAATAGCCTTTCAAAGCGGGCGGAGTTTCTGACCAAATACTGCAACATCAAGCAGAACGCCTCCGTCGCGTGGCTGGACTACCAGACGGTGGACAAGGCCGCGAACACAAAGGAGCCGTACAGCCTCGAGGATTTCCGTTCTTCCTATTGCGTGGGTGGTATCGACCTTTCGCAGACCACCGACCTGACCGCCTGCTGCGTGGTAATCGAGCGGGAGGGTAAACTGTACACCTTTGCAAAATTCTTTATGCCCGCGTCCCGGCTGGAGGCGGCGCAAGCAGAGGACGGCGTCCCGTATGAGCTGTTCCGTCAGCGTGGGCTTTTGCAGCTTTCGGGCGAGAACTATGTGGACTATCGGGACTGCTTTAACTGGTTCCGCGAACTGGTGGAAGAGTATGAAATTTTGCCGCTTAAAATAGGCTACGACCGTTATTCGGCGCAGTATCTCGTAGAAGAAATGAAGCAATATGGCTTTCACATGGACGACGTGCATCAAGGTGAGAACCTCACGCCGGTGATCCGGGAGTTTGAGGGAATATTGAAAGACGGCGCTTTTAACATGGGCGACAATGCGCTGTTAAAGGCGCATTTCCTGAATGTGGCTCTGAAACACAACAGCGAGACAAGAAAGTTCCGCCCGGTGAAGATCGGCCAGCGCGAGCGCATTGACGGCTTTGTCGCTGTGATCGACGCCATGACAGTGCGCCAAAAATGGTATGCCGACATTGGCGAGCAGCTAAAAAATGAGGGGTGATAATTTGGGACTTTTCGAGAGCATTTTTAAACGGCCCAACCGCGCCAACAATGTCGGGCAGTATTTCCAAACCCTGACGGCCTACCGCCCGGCGTTCACGTCGTTTGATGGCGGGCTGTATGAAATGGAACTAACCCGCGCAGCGATTCACGCGGTGGCGAACCACGTCAGCAAGCTAAAACCGGAGGTAATCGGATCCGCAAAGCCGCATTTAAAACGCACATTGACATACCGACCGAATCCGTTTTCGTCAACACCGCAGTTTTTGTACCGGCTGGCTACCATTCTGCTGGTGAATAACACGGCGTTTCTCGTACCAATTGAGGACGCATTCGAGGACATCATCGGGTATTATCCAGCGCTGCCGCAGCTTTGCGAGGTCATGGACGTGGGCGGCAGGCCGTACCTGCGCTATACCTTTTCGAGCGGGAAACGCGCGACCATTGAGCTGGAACGGACAGGCGTGTTGACGATGCACCAGTACCGCGACGACTTTTTCGGAGAAACAAATGCGGCTATGTACCCGACCATGCAGCTGATCCATACACAGAATCAGGGCATTGAGGAGGGTGTCAAAAATTCGGCGACCTTCCGATTCATGGCGCAAGCCTCAAACTTCGCAAAGGGCACCGATTTGGCTGCCGAGCGCAAGCGCTTTACCGCTGAGAACTTCGCCGCCGAAGAATCGGGCGGGTTGTTGCTGTTTCCAAACGGGTACACCAACATTCAGCAGATTAAAAGCCAGCCGTTCGTGGTGGATGCCGCTCAGATGCAGGCTATTCAGGCGAATGTGTTTAACTACTTCGGAGTAAATGAGGAAATCTTGCAGAACAAGGCTATTGGTGACAGCTGGGCGGCGTTCTATGAGGGGCAGATCGAGCCGCTTTCCATTCAGATATCCACCGTCATGACCAATATGACCTTCACTGACCGCGAGCGTTCAACCGGCAACCAGATTTTTCTCACCGCCAACCGGCTGCAGTATATGACCAACAACGATAAGTTGCGGGTGTCGACGCTGATGTTCGACCGTGGCCTTATGAACCGCAACGAAATACGGGAGATTTGGAACCTGCCGTCGCTGGAGGATGGAGACGGTTATTACATTCGCGGTGAATATCACCCGACAAAGGAGGAACCGCTTAAATGACAAAAGACAGGCAGCACCGCACATTTGAAATTCGTGCGGCGGGCGACGGCATGACCGTGGAGGGCTACGCAGCAACCTTTGAGCAGCCCACCATTCTGTATGAATGCGAGGGGGTTAAATATTACGAGGTCATTGCGCGCGGGGCGTTCACCGGTGCGCAGATGTCCGACGTGATGATGAACTATAACCACCGGGGCAAGCCGGTGGCCAGAACCAAAAACGGCACCCTAACGCTAGAGGTGGACGACTTGGGCCTTAAAATCAAGGCCGACCTTTCCGGCACCGAAGAGGGGCGCAGACTTTACGAAGAGGTCAAGGGCGGTTACATAGATAAAATGTCCTTTTCCTTTAAGGCAGACCCCAACCGGGACAGCTACGACAGGCTAACCCACACACGGCGTATTTCCGGATTCGAGCGCATTTTTGACGTGGCGGCGGTCGATATTCCGGCTTACGATAGCACCAGCATTTCGGCACGTTCCTTTTTTGAGGCGCAGGCCGAAGCAGAGGCGGCGGAGGCCGTCCAACACCGAAACGCAGCCAAAAAGCTGATATTAAATTTAACAACGGAGGGATTTTAGCATGAAAAAGAGAATCAAGGACATCGAAGCTCGCCTTTCGGCCATCAAGGGCGAGGCGGCAAAGGACGACGCGGATATCGACGCGCTGACCAAGGAGGCGGGCGACCTGCAGGAAGAGCGCACGGGACTGCTTAACCAGATCGAGAAGCGCCAGAAGCTGCTCGACAGCATTTCTAACGGCAGCGAGGGGCAGATCACCCGCATTTTTGACGATGGCTCCGAGCCGCGCAAGTATACCGCCGAATCGCCTGAATACCGCAGCGCGTTTTTTAAAAACCTGCTGGGCAAAGAGCTGGCCACCGAGGAACGCGCTGCTTTCACCCACCTGACCACCAACACCGCCGCCGTTCTGCCGACCACGACCCTGAACCAGATTTGGGACTTGGTGAGCGGGCAGCACAGCATCATGAAGGATATTAAGGTGCTGAAAACCGGCACCGTTATCAAGGTCGCCAAGCATGTTTCTATCTTGCAGGGTAAGGCTAAGAAGGTCGCAGAGGGCGTTGCCAACGACGACGAGCAGAACGAATTTATCGACGTCACCCTGACCGGCAACGACTTCTCCAAGCACATCAATGTTTCCTATGCAATGGCGCAAATGAGCATTGACGCGCTGGAGGCGTATCTGGTCAGCGAGCTTTCCGAGCAGCTGGGCGAGGCGATGGCAGACGACGCCGTCGCGACTATTATCACGGGTATTAACGCGGCCAACAAGGTCGAGACAGCGGCAGTGGCAACCGTCACCTACAAGGAGCTGGCGGGCGTATTCGGCAAGCTTAAGCGGGCGCGTGACATCAAGGTTTATGTCACCAATGCCACCCTTTACAACCGTCTGGTTGCCATGACTGACGACACCGGGCGACCGATTTTCCAGTCCAACATGCAGGACGGTGCCAAGGGGGCGCTGCTGGGCGGCCTGATCCGCATCGAGGATTCAGTCGGTGACGACAAGATCCTGATCGGCGACCCGAACCGTGTGCTGTTCAACATGGTGCAGGACATCATGATCGAGCGGGATAAGGACATCAAGAACCATGTTTATACTTACGCCGGGTATGCCAGAGGCGAGGGCGCGCTGATGGATGATAAGTCCTTTGCGCTGCTGACTGTAAAGCCCACCGTCTAACGGGGGGTAGAAGCAAATGCTAGAAGCGGTCAAATTAGCGCTGCGGATTACCACCAAATATTTTGACGCCGAGTTAAACGACCTGATTGCTGCCGCGCAGGCCGATTTGACGCTGTGCGGCGTGACTGTTGTCGGGAAAGAGAGCGACCCGCTGATAAAGCGGGCCGCTGTGCTTTACTGCAAGGCGCATTTTGGTGCGGACGATAACGCCGGGCGCTATCAGCAGTCCTATGACATGCTGAAAGGCTCGTTGATGATTGCGGGGGATTATCGTGCTGGATCGTGACATTGTTATAACGCTGATCGGTGGTGCGCCTGCTGTCAACGCGGCGGGCGATGCCATCCCCGGGAGCGAGCGCACCGACATAATCGCGCGGATTCGCTCAATTGGACAGTCTGAATTTTATCAGGCGCAGGCGCTGGGACAAAAGCCGGAGATCAAAGCCGTCATATGGGCGGCGGAGTACGGCGACCAGCGGCAGGCCGAGATCGGCGGGCGGGTGTACCGCATTAACCGGACTTTTCAAAATGGCGACCACATGGAACTGGTCTGTCAGTCGGGGGTGGGTTAATGGCCATTCCTTCACCTGTAAAGTTTAAAAAGGGGCAGGTCGAGCTTGTTTCCAGCGTTGACCGCGCCAGCTATACCCTGACCGAGTTAACCCGCGCGGCCTTAAAAGATACCGGGCGGTTAATCCTCATGCGCTGCGCGCGAAAGCTGCGGGCGCTGCCGGGCGGCTCAAAGTATATGAACAAAAAGCGCACCGGAAAATTCCAGTATTGGGTGCGCAAGCAGGAAAACGACCTAATTGTCGGCATCCATAATCTGCAGCGAGGCGCGTATGGTAATGCCTGGTATGGCGAGCTGCAGGAGCTGGGCACATCCAACCAGCCGCGCCGCGAGATTCTGCAATCCACGGTGCGCGAGAGCATCGAGGACATCCGGAAGATTCAGGGCGCGTACCTGTCGGCCATTGAGGACGATATGCGCGCGCAGGAGTTAATCAACGAGAACGAGGAAATCGGGGAGGCGGGCGACGGTGACACAGGAACTTAAAATCATTATCCGGGCGCTGCTGCTGGAACTTTGCCCGAACGTCTTTTATGAGGACGCGCCGCCCGAAAAGCTGTTCCCGCACATTGTGTTTGATCTCAACTGCTTTTTCAGTGGTAACAGATGGGACTATTCTCTGGAACTCAATGTTTGGGACAAGTCGAACGACACGGCAACGGTCGAGGCGCTGGCCGACGCCTGCACCAAGGCGCTGGATCACCGCGATGGACTGACCGACACGCTGCAATATCGCATTTATCGCGCGACGCGCAACAAGGTGGAAGACCCCGACAAAGAAGTGCGACGTCGGCGGCTGACTTTTGAACTTTATGCTTACGAAAGGAGCAACATATGAGCAAAACATATAGCGGTTTTACTGCTAAGACCTCGGAACGTCTGCTTTTAGACGCCGGGGCCTTTTTTAAAAACTTTGATGCCGCGACCGATACCTTTGAAACGGCGGTGACTGCCGGAAAGCTAATCGGTGCGACGCGCGGCGGCGGTGAATTTAAGGCAGCGCCCACTATCCGCCGCATTGAGGTGGACGGCGTCAAGGGTGCGGCCAAGGGTCTGGAGGCTATCGACGAGTGGGCCGTCACGCTGATGGCGAACGTCCTTGAATTGTCGGAGGACACGTTGAAACTGGCGCTTGTTTCGGTGGATGTGGACACCACGACCAACACCAATTACAACATTCTTTCAGCGCGCAACTACTTCGATTTGGCGGACTATATCGAGAATGTCACATGGGTGGGCAAGCTCTCGGGCAGCGGCAATCCGGTGATTATTCAGGTATTGAACGCGATTAACACCAACGGTCTGACCGCCACCATGCAGGATAAAAACGAGGGCGTCGTGCAGATGATTTTCACCGGGCATTACGATCAGGCGAGCCTTGACAGCCCACCGTTTAAGATTTTCTACCCGAAAGCGGGGGCTAGTGCATGAGAAAGTTGACCACACAGGACGTTTTTGTAGCGCTGCGGATTGTATCCGATTTGCAGCTTAAAGACGAGGTGCAGACCCTTGCGAAGCTGGCCAATGACAAGGAACTTTCCCGTGATGAAATTGGCGCGCAGGCATTTATGAAGGTGTTGGATCTGTTTGTTTCTAAAAAGGCAGAGGGGCGCGTTTATGAATTTCTAGCCGGGCCGTTTGAAATGACACCCGAACAGGTGCGCGATTTGGAACTCATGGTGCTGGCGAATAACCTGCAGTTGATGGCGGAGGAGAACAACATCGCCGGTTTTTTTACGTTGCTGGGCGGCTTGACTACACCGAAGCCCTCGACCTCGTCCTTTGCCGCTATCGCGAAGTAGCATTCATCATGGCGATGCCGTCCGGGGACGGGCTGCGGCTGATCCGCCATGCCATGCAGCAGCAGGAAGAGGATTTTCTACGCCAGCGTTGGGTGGCAGGGTATCAGCATATACCATTTGAGGAATTCAAGCGTGGCCTTTCGGCGCGGGCGGACACCCGAAAAGAAGCGGATATTTTAGAAGACGTTAAGTCTATTTTGAGTATGGCGAGGTGATGCTGTGGAACTTTTTAAACTGTTTGGCACAATTCTGGTCGATAACAAAGAGGCGCTTAACAGCATCAGCCAGACCGACGGCAAAGCTAGAGGGTTGATGGATTCGGTCGGCGGCGGAATTAAAGCCGTTGCGGGTGCGGCGGTGGCGGTGGGTGCCGCCACCGCTGCCGGAGCGACCGCTATTTATGGCATGGCGACCAAGGCCGCCGAAGCAACCGACACCATCGACAAAATGAGCCAAAAGATCGGTGTCTCGCGCACCGCCTATCAGGAACTGGACTTCGTGCTATCTCAGAGCGGCACGTCGGTCGATAAAATGCAGTCGGGCATGAAGTCGCTAACCACAGCAATTGATGGCGTCAGCACTGGCAACAAGGCAGCTGTTGAGAACTTTCAAAAACTCGGTGTGTCCGCGACAGATGCCAATGGCAAACTGCGCAATCAGGAGGACGTGCTTTTTGATACCATCGACGCATTTCAGAAGATGGAGGACGGCACCGAAAAGGCCCGTCTCGCACAGGAACTTTTTGGGCGAAGCGGCACCGAGCTGATGCCGTTGTTAAACGGGCAGGCGGGAAGCATGGAGGAAATGCGAAAGCAAGCGCATGAGCTAGGGCTTGTTATTGCGGACGATGCGGTTGATGCCGGTGTAAAGTTTACCGATACGATAGACCAGATGAAGCGCTCTTTCGGCGCCGCCGCAACACAGGTGGGCGTCAAGCTGATGCCTATTATTCAGCAGGCGGCAAACTGGGTTATTGCGAATATGCCCATGATTCAGAAGGTTGTGGGCAAGGTCTTTGACATCATCGGGTCAGGCGTTTCGGTAGTCGTGGACTTTATCGCGCAGCTCATTGCGGCATGGGCTGAGTGGGCGGCAAGCAACCAAGAAACGATAGACACCGTTATGGCGGCACTTACTTCTCTTTGGGAGTGGGTGCAGGAGCTGGCGGCGACCGTTTTAGAAGTGATTAAGGCTTTTATGGATGCAATGAGCGCCTTTTGGAAAGCCCACGGCGGCGAGATCATTGCGATTGTCAAACCGCTATGGGATGGTATTAAGCTTATCATTGACACGGCCCTCAATATTATCATGGCGCTGTTCCGGGCTTTCGCCGCCCTGTTCAAAGGGGACTGGTCGGGCTTTTGGGCGGAGATTAAAGCCCTGCTGAAATCCTTATGGGACGGCATTGTTAAGCTGGTGCCGCTATTGCTGCAAGCATTCATCAAAGCTTTTGAGCTGGGGTTTTTGCTGCTGTTTGACGTCGGTAAAAGTCTGTTCAACGCACTATGGGATGGTCTAAAAAGTGTGTGGGAAGGCATTGTCAGCTGGGTGAGTGAAAAAGTTTCTTGGCTGGCCGACAAGCTCGCATTCTGGCGCAGCGGAAAGTCTCAAATGAGCGAGGGCGACGACATCGACGGCAGCCATGCAACCGGCCTTTCTTATGTGCCGTATGACGGTTATATCGCCGAGCTTCACGAGGGTGAGCGGGTGCTGACCGCCGCCCAAGCGCGCGGCTATGGGCAGGAGGGCGGCGTCAATATTGAAAAGCTTGCCGACACCATCATCGTGCGGGAAGAGGCCGACATCGACAAGATTGCAACGGCGTTGCATCGGAAAATCCAACGTGAAAAGCGCGGAAGGGGGTTGCGTTAATGGTCAATGGTTTTACATTCAGGGGTGAAAGCGCCTCGTCAAAGGGGATCATAGTGCAGCGGATCACGAATCTACTAAAACCGGCCAAGCGGGTGAACCTGCTGACCATTGCCGGGCGCAACGGTGTGACGCGGCAGACCGACGGCACCTATGCCGAGCGGCAGATTCTCATGGACTGCATACTCATTGAGCACAACCGCGCCGCGCTGCAGCTGAAAGTGGAGGCCATCGCCAAGTGGCTTTCCACTTCCGGCGAGCTGGTGATTCTTTCAACGCCCGGCCGCATTTATGACATGTCACCAGATGGGGAGATTGTGCTGTCGCCCAACCAGTCAACACAGTCCTTTCAAATTGCATTCTCGGGCTTTCCGTTTGCGTTGAGCCAGCCCAATATGGCGGACTTCATCATCAACAGCAACGAACAAAACGCGCAGGTTGCGGTCAGCGGCACCGCTGATACACCTTGCGTGATCCGCATCAAAAATACCGGTACCAGCCCGATTTATAACATTCAGATCGGGCACCGGAAGGAGGTCAATTGATATGCCTGCAAGCAACTATTTACAGCGGCAATCCCTCAACGCGTTTTTGCGCGGGACTGTGCCGACCATTCCAAGCACCTGCTATCTCGCGCTTTATACCACCAACCCCGGGGCGAGCGATTCGGGCACCGAGGTCAACGGCGTAGGCTATGAGCGGCCGCCGGTGACATTTTCCGCCGCCACATCGAGCGGGACATCTTCGTCGGTATCAAACTCGGCGGCTGTGACGTTTCTCGAGGCGGGCGGCTCTTGGGGGCGTGTGGCGTATCTCGGCATTCGCGACGCCGCGACGGGCGGCAATCTGCTGTATTACGGCGCGTTAAGTACGGCGCTGGATGTGCTGGCCGGGACAACGCCTAAATTTGAGGCGGGGACGCTGACGGTATTCCTTGAATAAGGGGGCGGGGCAATGATCCGCTTTAACAGGGGCAAGTTTAATGTTTCGGGCGGGGACACCACAAGCTTTATTTGCGATGTGCGCGCGTTGCATAGGGTTGAGGCTCGTATGTCCACACTGGTGAAGCTGGAGCGCACGGCACTTTCGGCGGCGCATGGCGTGACCGGCAGGATGTCGGCGACGCTGGCCGCTCGCTGTTCGATGCAGTCGGCATTCTCAGGCGTGGCAAGGCCAAAATATATGGTCAATATGGGCACGGCGCAAATTGCCGCGCAGTTTTCGCTATCAACCCCGGCGCTGCGCACTACCGCCTATGATTACATCGACCTGAAAGGCATTCAGCTACTGCCCGGCGAAACGCTGGAGATTGACACCGAGAACATGACGGTGACGATCAACGGCAAAAATGCGGTGCAGCACTGGCAGCTGGGCAGCAAGTTTTTTGAGCTGGCACCCGGCGAGAACACGTTTATCTATTACGACACCGCATCTACGCGAAAGGCGGCGCTTACGGTGACATGGCGCGACAGGTGGTTGTGATATGGTGACGACGATCTATGACCATAAAACAGGGCAGCGGCTCTGCTTTCTGCAAAATGCTTTTGACATTGAATATTCAATAAACCTAAACGGCCTGCACACGGCGCGGTTTTCCCTCCCAGCGGAGGACGAAAAAAACGCCTATTGTACGCCGTTTAATTATGTGGAGCTGTTCGACGGCGACGAAAGGGTCGAGCTGTTTCGCATCATGCCGTATACTTTCACCCGAACGGCGGACACTCACGCCTACACCTACGAGTGCGAGCATGTGCTGGCGGTGTTGATGGACGATGTGCTGTTCGGATGGCATGAGCTGGGCAACATGGCCACGCCGCAGATCATGCGCTATGTCCTCGACCGGCAGGTCGTGACGCGGTGGCAGCTCGGGCGGTGTGATTTCACTGACCTTTATCAGTATGCGTGGGAGAATGAAAACCTGCTGTCGGCGCTCTTATCTATTCCGGCGTCGTTCGCGGCGGCATATCGCTGGACGTTTGACACGACCGTGACCCCGTGGGTGCTGAATCTCATTCGTGCCGACGAGGCTTTCAGTGGAAAGGAAATCCGATACCGCAAAAACATGTCGGAGATCACCAAGACGGTGGACGCCACCAACCTAACGACCCGGCTTTACTGCCTCGGGTACGGGGAGGGGGACAACCAGCTGACCATTGGCAGCCCGCCGTATCTGGATGCCGACACCATCGACCGCTATGGCATTATTTCAAAAATTTATGTCGACCGCAGCCAGCAGACCCGTGAAAGTCTGCGTGCGGCGGGGCGGGCTGTGCTGGAGGCAACCAAGGAGCCGTATGTCAGCTATATGGTGCAGGCGACCGACAAAGCGGCGGCCATCGGCGAGATGGTGCGGGTGATCGACGACGAGGACGGCATCGAATTTTACGCTGTCGTGGCTGCGGTCACGGTGTCACAGGACAATGTGACGGTGCAGATCGCCAACAAGGTGCAGGATGTGGCGGCGACGATTGCCGACCTTTCCGACCGGCAGCGGATCGCCGACCTCTACGCGCAAGGGGCGACCAACATTGATTCCCACGATTTCGCCGACAACTGCGACGCCTCTAATCCGGCAACGCTGCGATTTTATATTCCTGCCGAGGCGGTGCGGATCAACGCGGTGAAGCTGACCTATTCCTTCCTGCCGTTTCGCTCATTTTCAAAGGGTGTCGCGAGCGGGGGCGGCAGCAGCGTGACCTCAAAGTCGGGCGGCGGGCGGAGTGCCACTTCCGACGCAGGCGGTGGGGACAGTGTGACGAGCGAATCGGGCGGCAGGGCGACGGTGTCCTATTCCCCGACCTACAATTCGGTGTCGTCGAGCTATCCGAAATATGACGACGGCGAGGGTATCGAAGAGCATTACCACACGGTGGGAACGGGGACAATGGCGCATTCGCACACCGTCCCGGGTCATACACATAAGGTAGCGATACCGGATCACCGGCATTCTTTCGATATTCCATCCCACACCCACAAGGTGGATGTTCCGACGCACACGCACGACATGCAGCACGGTATTTTTACCGGCACCAAGGCCAGCGCGGCGACCATAAAGGTAGACGGACGCGCCATTCCGGCGACTGCTGACACCGAGCTGGATATCGTGCAATATCTCGCCACCGACAACGCGGGGAAGATCACCCGGTCGGCGTGGCATTCTATCGAGATTATACCCAACCTGCTGACCCGCATAGAGGCGTCGGTCATGGTGCAGGTTTTCATCAATTCTCGCGGCAAGGGGGATTATTAAATGCAAACGATGTACCCGGCTTTTGTAAACAGCCCGGAAACGGTGACGCTCGGCGCGATTTCGCCGACCGACACCACCGTGACGGTGCAGGACATTACCAAAATACCGGTGCCGCCGAACCTTTTGGTGATCGGCGGCGACAGGCCCGACGCCGAGACGGTACTGCTGACGGCGGTGTCTGGCTCGACGCTGACCATTCAGCGCGCGGTGAACGGTACCGCCCGGACGTGGGCGGACAGAACGACCATCGCGCGAAATTTCACGGCCTACGACCACGACGCTTTCAAGGCGAATATTGAGAAACTGAACACCGGTAAGCTGAACACTGACGGCAACGGCTCGAATGTGACGGCGGACTTTACACAGGCATCGTCAAAATTGAACATTTCCAGCGGTGAAAAGCTGTCGGTGATCTTCGGCAAGCTCATGAAGTGGTACGCAAGTTTCGGCGCGGCGGCGTGGATGTGTACCGGCACCACATCCGGCACCGTGGCGCTGGGCAACCACAACCACACAGCGGCGGCGGTGGGCGCTGTTCCGACCACGCGGAAGGTGAACGGCAAGGCGCTTTCTGCTGATGTGACGCTGACTGCGCCAGACGTAGACGCACGGCCTAATGACTGGTTACCAACGACTGGCGAGATAGGGGCCGCACCTGATTTCATGAGAAGCAGCCGCACCATATACGTAGCAACTACGGGGAGCGACATTACTGGCGATGGCACAAGTGCAAATCCGTACGCAACTATAAGCAAGGCCGTAAGCATGCTAACGCCTGTGTCTGCGGGCAACTATAACACCACCATCAATATAGCTACCGGGACATACACAGAGAATATTTTGATTGCAAATATCAGTAATGTTGTAACGTTAAGCCCATCTGGGAGTACCACGATAAACGGAACACTGACCATATCAGGAGCGCAAATTGTTCTCGGTAATAATCTTACGATAAATGCTACGTCTGCGTCTGCTATATTGGTGAATGTTAACAGAGGCGGAACATTTAACCTTGACAATAAAACGCTGATATTAACTAATACCAGTGGCCTGTCAGGGGTTATTGGAGTATTAGCCGAGTTAGGCGGCAACATGAACACCGCTGTTGCAAGCGGAACAATAAGCATCACAGACATGACCAATGCTGCTATTGCAGCAAACGGAACAGGTCGTGTTTATGCCAATACCATTATGGGGAACGGGAACGGAATTGGCATTAGAGCGTGGGGAGGAATTATAACATATGGGACTTTGCAAAGCGGATTTTCAACAACAGAAGTCTCAAAGACACGCGGAGGTCAAGCATATACTGGCTAAAAAAGGGGGATAAAACATGAAAATGACAGCATATGGAGCACAATTTGAGTGTGCCAAAGCCGTTAAGGGAGACAGGGATATATATCTGTTTGACAGTGGCGGCAACTGCATCGCTAGCTTTGAAGGCATATCCGATTTTTCTTGTTATGCCATCAGCGGCGGGGAATGGTCAGAAAGATCATTGAATGAAATCAAATCTTCCAAAATTTCCGCCAGCAAAACACAGCTCGCAGAGTATTTAGAAACCCACCCGCTTACATACACCGACGGCAAGCAATACAGCGTCACCGCCGAGAAGCAAAGCCTACTGACCTCGGCACTGGCACGGCACCAGATTGCCACCGCCGCAGGCGTGACCACCGCGCTAAAGTGGAACGCCACCGGAGAAGAATGCACTGTTTGGGAACATGCCGAACTCGCGGCGCTGGCCTTGGCGATTGCCGCCTACGTCGAGCCGCTTGTTGCTCAGCAGCAAGCCGCAGAGGTTGCAATCAGCGCTTGCACCACCGTTCAGCAGGTCGAGGCGATAACCATCGCCTACGGCTCATGAAGCGCTCAAGCGCCCTTTTTTTAGCAGGCGGGGCGCTGTATTACCTGTTTGAAACGGCTTGGCGCGGGTATAGCCACTGGACAATGTTTGCTCTCGGCGGGCTATGCTTTGTACTGGTGGGCGGGCTGAATAACTATTTGCCGTGGGAAATGTCGCTGCTAAAGCAAATGCTGCTTGGCGGGCTGATTATTACGCTTGGCGAACTGCTAACCGGCATCGTCGTCAACCTCTGGCTGGGCTGGCATGTGTGGGATTATTCCGCGCTGCTGGGCAACCTGTGGGGGCAAATCTGCCCACAGTATAGTTTCCTGTGGGTGGTGCTATCCGGGCCGATAATCATACTGGATGATATACTGCGCTGGAAGTGGTACGGCGACAAAATGCCGTCGTACAGACTAATATAAAAAAGAATCCCCGCTGCTGAAAAGTGGCGGGGATTTGATATGAAAGGAAAGTGTCTATGAAAACAAATGAGGTCAAAGGAATATTTATCGCGATATTTACGGTCATTAACGCATGGTTGGGAACGCTGGCTCCGCTGGTCTATCTGCTGCTGATTTTGCAGATTACCGATTATATTACCGGCGTGACTGCGGCACCCTATCGCGGTGAGACGCGCAACAGCGACAAGGGCTTTCGTGGGATTGCAAAAAAGCTGTGCATGCTGGTGCTGGTCGGCCTTGGTATGGCGCTTGACTGGCTGCTGATTTTCGCCGCTGCAACGCTCGGTATGGTGTCGCCGGTCAAATGCCTGTTTGCTGCGCTGGTAGCAATCTGGTTGGTTGCCAATGAAATTCTTAGTATTCTGGAGAACATCGGCGACATTGGCGTGAAGTCGCCCGCATTCCTGCTGCCTATGGTCAAGTGGGTGCAGCAGCAGGCCGAAGAAAAAGGCAAGTCGGGGGTGTAGTGAATGAAAGGCATAGATGTTTCACATTATCAGGGCGTGATTGACTGGGCAAAGGTCAAAGCTGCAGGTTATGAATTCGCCATGATAAAGGCCACCTATGGTTGGGACAATGACAAGCAGATTGACCCGAAAATGATGGCGAATATCGCCGGATGTGAGGCCGTGGGCCTGCCGTATGGCTTCTATCATTATTCCTATGCCGAAAGCCCGGAGGATGCCGTCAAAGAGGCAGAGTTCTTCCTGCGGCATATTGCGCCGTACAAGCCCACCATGCCGGTGGCGTTTGACTTTGAGGAACCGTTCCAGATTGGTGGCACTGATAAGAAGGGCGTAAAGCATGTGGGGTACAGTCTGGACAAGCAGCTTTCAATTATCGAGGCATTTTTGGGTGCTATTGAAAAGGCCGGTTACTTCGGCATGATTTACATGAGTGCCTATTACCTGCAAAAGCTGTACGATTACGCACCGGCACGCGTGTCGAAGTTCGCGGCGTGGGTGGCTCAGTACGCCAGCGCCTGCACCTATTCCGGCAAGGTTGGTATTTGGCAGAACAGCGTAATTGGCTCTTATGGTACGCTTGGCAAGGATTATTTTACCCATGGGGCCGTTTTGGGCGTGAGTACAAACTGCGATGTAAATATCGGATATGTGGATTACCCGAGCATTATCAAGGGTGCGGGTTTAAACGGCTGGGATAAGGAGTCCGTGCCGGGCGATACCCATTTTGCTGAGTTTGACACCGACCCGGACTATAAAGCTCTGTATGAGGGGATTATCGCCCAGTTGCAGGCGCTGGTCAATGGAAAATAAAGCTTATTAAAATGTGACAAATGAGCCTCCTGATTTTTTTCAGGAGGCTCATTTTATTATATAAGAATATGTATTAACATAAACAATTAGAGTATAACCTATGGAGTAACGTCTAGTTTTGCCCCTATCTTTTCAACTAATTTTCTTGTATAATATTGTATATAAAGGTAATTAATTGGAGGAAATCATGAAGCCTAAAATTGAGCAATTTAACTTGTTACGAATATCTATGGCATTTTTCATTCTAATATTTCATTTGGTCTTACATTTCAAAGTCGTCTTTCCTGAAGGAATGGGATTAAATTCTTTTTTTCGTATGGGCAATATACTAATGGTTGGATTTTTTATGTTATCAGGGTTTGTGTTATATTATACTTATCATGATAAAGAGATATTAAATAGATCATCACTAAAAAATTTTTATATAAAGCGTTTTATCGGAATTTATCCTGTTTATCTATTTTTTGTTATTTATATTTATGTAACGAAGTATGGCTTTTTTAAAACACCATTACAAACATACTTGGCTCTCCCTTTAGAATTATTGGGACTTCAAAGCTTATTTCCTCAGTTTGCCAATAATCTTGGAAATGGAGGTTCTTGGTTTGTATCGGTCATTTTTTTATTATACTTAATATTCCCTTTTCTGTGTTTTTATATTAGGAATATTTTAAAGAAGGCTAATTTTGCTCTATTGTTTTTATATTTAATCTCTGTCTATTTTTCTGTGCTACAAGCGCAATTCGGAATTTATTTGTTTTTCAACCCAATTAATAGGATTCCGGAATTTTTAATAGGGATGATATTGGCAAAGATTTATATTGAGAATCAAAAAAGAGAGAAAAAATTCAAAAATTATAGAATTATTATTACAATTGCATTATATTATGTTGCAATAAATTATTTATATAATTTAACTTTATTCGAATGGTTGAAATTTAGTAAAAGCCCTATTTATTTTAATGTTATAAATATCCCTGCTCTTGCGTTAATTATCTATCAACTGGCCTATATTGATAACAAATTTATAATATCTATATCGAAAAATAAAAGCATTCAATATTTAAGTGATTTGACCTTCACATTTTATGTCACGCAGTCAATTGCATTGCGCTTGGGCAGATACGTAAGAGCGAAAGCATATTTTGGCACTACAAATACTTCTTATTTTAAATTTTTTATAATTGTTTTTATTTCTAATTTAATTTTTGCTGTTATTACTCACGAGTTGCTGGAGAAACCATCAAAAAAATATTTTAATGAATTGTTTAAAAGGTCTATCTCTAATAGTCATGCATCAGTTCATAACAATTAAAACATCGCATAAAAGCAACAAGGTAACTGTTAAAGTTAACTTTTCAAAGAGAAAGCCGGAGGCGTTAAACCTCCGGCTTTCTGCATTACGTATCAAATTTTGTTAATAGTAATAAAAACCCATCTGATACGTACAAGGATGGTGCCGCTGACCGGGATCGAACCGGTACGGTATTTCTACCGAGGGATTTTAAGTCCCTTGCGTCTGCCTGTTCCGCCACAGCGGCTGATAAAAAATCGCTTATTTATTTTACAATAGGAGGCGGGAGATGTCAACTGTAAGGTTGAAATAATGCTGGGGGTATCCTATAATATAGTAAACAGAAAAGGGGGTGGCGGCTGTGAAAAGAATAGTTTTTTGGTTAGCGGCGTTGCTTACAGCGTTGCTTTGCGTTGTTTGTGCAATGGCAGAGGAGGCGGCCGTCGCCGTCATTGACGGCACACAGGTTTTTGTGGCAGAGGCCGGCGGTGAACCTTGTCAGATAGAAAGCGGTGGAGAAAGCCTGCGAACGGTGGTCCGGCCAGGGTCGACCATCTATTTTTCGATTGCTAATGCCACCCGAGCTGAGGATCTCAACGGTCTGCGGGTGGTGGTGGACTGGAGCAAGGGCGGAGAGTTGACCGAAATGCCACGAATAGAATATCGCCGGATGATGGACGAAACGGGCGAGACGTCGCTGGGATTTCGGTATGTGGCAGCGGTGGATATACTGGATACCGCCGACATTAAGCCGCACACGCTGCGCGGTTATATCAAGATCGCCAAGCGCGCCAATGCGTCGGCGCCGAAAGTTTCGCTGACCATTCTTGTGCGTCAGGATGGCCGTGAGGATACCGACCGAATAGTGGCTTGTACCCAGAAAAAACTGATACTGGAGTTTAGCCGCGCTGAAGAAATGGTGCAGATTGCATTTTATGACAGGGGATTTTTTGAGGTGAACGTAACCGGGCAAGGCCCGCTGAATGTGGGGTGTAGCACCGAGCCGGTCACCGATATTGCCGAGCGCTACCCCGGTGCAACGCTGAAGTTTTTAACCTGGGGGAATCGGCCGTTTTTTAACCGCTCCGGTAAACTGGTTCTTTATGCCGGGCCGGGTTCGTTTTTGTATGCCCTGAATGGTAACAGACTGGTCGAACTCTCCGAAGGCTACTCTGAGCAGGAGGGCGGCTTTGTAGTGATCACCCGTCGGTTAGAGGGTTTTGTTATTTCAGACAGACCGCTCGACCCTGCGGCTGTGCCGGTTCCCCAGCCGAATCCGCCAACGGGCGCGCACGATAAATAAGAAAATATTGGGTTTATATGCAGTAAATTCTTAGGGTGCGAACACTTGTAAAGTATAACACCTAATGTTAAAATGGTATTGTATGAGGAAAAATATAGTCAAACAGGAGGATTTTTTCATGAAAAAACTTTTTTGCACCGTGCTGGCACTGGCTATGATTGTTGCAGCGGCACCGGTCGCACTCGCAAAGAATGTAACGGACTACGATGAGGGCGATGTGTACATCAAGGACGATGATTACTATGATGACGGCCCCCAGAGCACAATTGCGCCTGGAAGCTCAGGTTATGTTTATCTTTGCCCTTATGAGGACGGCAAGACAACCGGCCCTAAGAGCGTCCGCATAGATGATATGGAGGTTCTCGATTCGGACAACGGCAAACCTGTGAAGCTGATCTCGGTTGACAGATCGGCCTCGCGCCTCAAAGTAAACAGCGACGAAAGAGCTTGGTTTGTCAAGATCAGCGTCAAATCGGTCAGCTCATCGAGCTACCCCGATGATGGCTTCGACATCGACACGCTGACGCTGGAGTATACTTATGACGGCGACAAGTACGAGGATGTTCAGGTTAATCTCGACTCCATCGAATATGATGAGGCCGACGACGAGTTTGAAGAAGACGAGAAGATGTTCACTTATGAGAAGGACGATGACGTTGACATCGATTTGCCCGACAGCGCAGGCATCTTCACCGGCACTGCTCGCAAGGATTTTGACGTTGTTGCCGCCATGGACACCGACGTTGACAACTCGTTGCTCAACAAATACCCTAGCGCTGATATCCGCTTCTTTAACGGCAATGGTGCGACCTTCCCCGTAACCGGCGGTAAGATGACCATCTACGCTGACAGCGGCGACTACCTCTATGAGGTTTCGGGCAACAAGCTGACCGACCGCAGCAGCACCTGGGTCAGCAGCAAGAATGCGTTTGTGATTTCGACCACCAAGATCGGCAAATATATCGTTTCAGATACCAAGCTGTCGGCCAAGTCGGATTCCAACAGCACCGGCAGTTCCAGCAGCTCTTCTTCAAAGTCGAGCGAATATATCGGTTCTACGCCGCTGCCCAGCAATCCTGTGGTAACCAACCCGCAGACCGGCGCCAGCGCCTAAAGTTTTGTGGCCTTTTAGGGGGTGTTGCAAAATGTGCTGCATTTTGCGGCATCCCCTTTTGACATTGACAATCTTGCATCGGGAGGATTTATGACATGAAGAAGCTGTTTGCCGTACTGCTGATATTTGCAACGCTGGCGGCGCTGAACATCTGTACATTTGCCGCCTCACGTGGCGCTGCCTATATTGAGGATAACGGATACTACGATGAGCGGGTGGATCAGTCGACACCCGGCGGCACCGTTTACATTGCACTGGCCGAGGCAACAAATAAAGATAATGACTATAAAATCTCCAACAGTATGGTTCCGACCACAGCAAAAATCACATCGGTTAAAACCAAGGGCTTTATTGACGATAAGGACTATAAGCTGATTAAAACCGGTAGTCTGGACATTGAAAAGCTGGATGTAGAAGACGGTAGCGAATGGTATTTTGCTGTGTTGGAGATCAAGGATATTGACGTAGAAGATTATCCCGAGGACGGGTTTTCGGTCTATGGTACCATTAAGGTCACCCGCAAGAGCGGCAGCACCTTTACGATAGATCTTGAAGATACACTGGATCGCATCCGATTTGACGAGGCGGAAGATGAGGACGAGCTGGCTAAACAGGCACAGCTTTACTCCTTTAAAAGCAACACCGAGTTCGAGCTTGAATTCCCCAACGGAAACGGACGCTTTTCTGGCAGAACTAGGGGCTCGCTAGACGTGCTTGCAGCGATGAGCCACGCCAAGATTTCAGCTATCACTCGGCTTGAGAGAAGTGCTGATATGACTTTTTATATCGGCAATAACGCTGAGTTCTCTAACATTAGAGACGGGCAGTTGATTATTGAAGCCGATAATGGCAATTATCTTTATAAAATCGGCGACAGAAACAAGCTGACCAATATGAGTAACACCTATGACGAGGATGAAGACGCTTTTGTGATCGATACCAATGTACTGGGCAAGTATGTTGTCTCGGACGAGCGGTTGCCCACGAGCGGGACCTCTTCCGATGACGACGAAGATGACGAAGATGACGAAGATGACGAAGATGACACCTACATTTATCGTGGTGACGACGAAGACGACACCCCCTATGTATCGGTACCGCTGATTAACCCGTCGACGGGTGCAGCGGTATAAGCAGGAGGCAAATCAGGCGTTTCGCTAGTACAAACGCGTTTTTGCTTTGGTGGGTATAGATGAATATGGAGAGCCGCAGGAGCACTTTGTTTCCTGCGGCTTTTTATTGTACCCTTCTGAGGCAAGGCACATACTACTGCTTTAGTGGTGGTTTTGCTTTAAAAGTGGTCTTGCGATTTTCCAGCACAGCTTTTTAGATTCTATCATTTTGCCGTCACCGTTAAGTCATCCGGCGCATAGCATGAATCGAGAGGTGAGGCAAATGCGCGATGTGCTTTTAATCATTTTAGGGGTGTGCGGAACACTGGTTGCAGGAATGCTCTGTGAGCAAGGGCTGGTCTGGATGCTGCGTCCAGCGCGTCACTGCGGCACAGTGACGCTGCTGCCGGTGACAGGGGAGTGCCCAAGTTTGGAACGGCAGCTGCGCTGGCAATATTTCTGTATGCAGTCGCATCCCTGCCGCAGGGGAGAGCGGCTGGTCATCGTCGACTGTGGCGCAACCGGGAACACGCTGCTCAAGGCCGAGCTGTTTTGCCGAGATAGACCCGGTGTGATGGTCTGTACACCCGAGGGGTTGCGCCGGATTATCGGGAACGATGCCATTTACAAAGCGGTGGCGCTTGTATTATACTAAAAAGGAATAATATCAACCTGATGGGGGCCCACTGCGGCTCCCGCGGGGTTTTTTTATAGGGTGTCAGGCGCTTTCCTGTTGGATATCGCTGCCGCCCAGAAAAGGGTTTTGAGGAGGCTGCTTGTGGAGAGCTACAATAGGGTTCAGGGTGTTGTAAACGACGTGGTTTACCACTCGGAGGAGAGCGGCTTCACCGTGCTGGAGCTGACCGTTGGGGACGAGCTGCTCACGGTTACCGGTCGGGCGGTCGGGGTTAGCCGGGGAGAAGAGGTCATTGTCACTGGACGGTTTGTCATGCACCCGAACTATGGCCGACAGCTGAAGGCAGAGGCCTTTGAACACGTGATGCCCGCCACTGCTGCGGCGGTTTTGCGCTATCTTTCAGGCGGGGCAGTCAAGGGAATCGGCCCGGTGACAGCCTCACGCATTGTGGCAAAGTTCGGCGACAAAACGCTGGATATCATGGAAAAGGACCCAGCTCGACTCGCGCAGGTGCGGGGCATTTCGCCACAGAAGGCTGAAAGCATTGGCCAGGAATATACCCGGCTTTTGGGTATGCGCGCCGTGATGGCATTTTTATCGGCACACAGCATTGAGCCTACGGCGGCGGTTACAATGTGGAAAAAGTGGGGTGCAATGGCCAGAGAGCGCATCAACGCTGACCCGTTCTGCCTGTGCGACAGGGATGTCGGCGTACCGTTTGAAAGGGCGGATGCCATTGCTGCGACGCTTGGCGTGGGCGAGACTGACGGTTGCCGCGTGCGCGGGGGGCTTTTGCATGTGCTGGCCCACAATCTTAATAACGGACATGCCTGCCTGCCCATCCAAAAGCTAGTGGCGGCTTGCTGCCGTCTGCTCAATATCGGCTCTGAGCCGGTTGAGATCGGCGTAGATGATCTTTGTGAACGCGGCGAGGTGATGAGCGAGGAAATTTTCGGGGTGCGCTTTATCTACCTGCCCGACCAGTTTTTTGCCGAGGCGTATGTGGCGGAACGGTTGGGGATCATGATGCGCTTTTTGTCGCAGGATGCCGCCGTAACGTCTGACGAGCTGACGGCGCTGGAGCGGGAGCTTGGCATTTGCTATGCCGAGCAGCAGCGACAGGCGATCTTTTGGGCGGCGGAGCACCCGATTATGATATTGACCGGCGGCCCCGGCACTGGAAAGACCACGACGCTAAACGGCATTATCACACTGTTTGAGCGCCGCGCCATGAAGGTGGCACTCGCTGCGCCGACCGGGCGGGCGGCCAAGCGTCTTTCAGAGGTGACCGGGCGCGAGGCTAAGACCATTCACCGCCTGTTAGAGGTGGATTTTGGCAGCCGTGAGCGCGGCGATTTGCAGTTTAAGCGCAATGAGCAAAATCCTCTGCCGTTTGATGCGGTGGTGGTGGACGAGATGTCGATGGTGGACGCAACGCTGTTTTCGTCACTGCTCAAGGCGGTGCGTACCACAGCGCGCCTGATTCTGGTGGGCGACCCTGACCAGCTGCCGTCGGTTGGTGCGGGCAACGTTTTGCGCGACCTTATCGACAGCGAGGCGGTAGCCTGTGTGCATCTCAGCGAGGTGTTCCGTCAGGCGGCCAATAGCTTGATTATTACATCGGCGCACGACATTGTCTCGGGGCGGATGCCCACGCTAAACCGCAACGACGCCGACTTTTTCTTTTTGCCTAGCACCTCGCAGGAGCAGGCGGCCTACACTGTCGCCGATCTCTGCGCCCGCAGGCTACCAAAAGCCTATGACTATTCGCCGGTGCGCGATATTCAGGTTATCGCCCCCACCAAGCAGGGCGCGGCGGGCACCGTCGAACTCAACCGAATGTTGCAGGAGGCGCTTAATCCTCCCGATAAAAGCAAGTGCGAACACAAGGCGGGGAATTTTTTGCTGCGCGAGGGCGACAAGGTCATGCAGACCCGCAACAACTATGATATCGAGTGGCAGCGCCCCGATGGCGAGCAGGGTTTGGGCGTTTTTAACGGAGACATCGGCACCGTTGAGATGATTGACAGGCCCACTCGTTCGGTCATTATCGCGTTTGAAGACCGTCGGGCGGAATATGCCTTCGATATGCTCAATGAGTTGGATTTGGCCTACGCCATCACGGTACATAAGAGCCAGGGCAACGAGTTTGACGTGGTGATCATCCCGCTGCTAGGGCGGCACAAAAAGCTGCATTACCGCAACTTGCTCTACACAGCGGTGACCCGTGCCAAAAAGCTGTTGATTTTAGTCGGACATGCCGACACAGTGGCGACGATGGTTGAAAACAACCGCAAGACGCTGCGGTATACCAATTTGGCGCCTAGGATCCGGTATCAGCTGGGAATGTGAAGAATTAAATTACTATTAGTATAATATTGCGCGGCATACTTATTTTGGCAGAAGTGAGGTTAACGCGTACCACCCAAAGTTTAATCCTCCGCAGGGCGGGGGGCTTGTGCTATCGCAGGGAGAGTCGGTAGAACCGCCGAAGGTTTGGTTGCTCCACGTGCGGGGGTTAGGGGTGAGTTTAATTTCGCAGCGCCAACGTGCGAAACAAAGCCCTGCCGGTTGGATGGCGGTAATTTTACCCGCTGTGCCACCAAGCCTCCCACAAGCTTTTATAAAAGCTTGACCAACATCAATTCTAAAAGCGGTAAAATAGACAGCATTTGTGTTCCAGGTGAACTTGAAAAGGAGTATCACGATGAAGACAAGCAGAATTACTCGGACGTTTACAAAAGCGCTGTTCCCAGCAATTATGACCGTCATCTCGCTGGTGCTGTTTATCGCTGTTTATGGTTTCGAGATATTGACAGCGATGGAACCGCGCTATTTTAAGAGTCTGATCTTTGCGCTTCCTACGGTTTGCTTTGCCATTGTGACCTATCTGACAACAAATAGGTGGGTTAAAGAATTACCTTCTCTGGTTTTAACCAGCGTTTTAGTCGGTGCATTGAGCTGCGTGATGCTTATTGCATTTATTATTTCAGTTTTTGACGCGGCGACAACTACAACAACCGATGTAAAAAAATATGAACGTGCTTTACGACTCTCCAGCTTTCCAGAGAGTGCGCTGAGTAACAGTTTTCCGGACAAGATTCCAACCGATGCACAGGACGTTTATTTTAGTTATAACCCCGCCTTTTTACAGGGGGGAGAGAATCTCGCGCTGAAGTTTAAAACCAGTTCGGAGGCGATTGATCGGTATACCGAAGAATTTTCAGAAAAGGCCGAATGGATCGGGAAAGAAGGGAATCTGCAAGCTGGGGAGCACGGCGTTTTTGGGGGAACGGTGGATTTTTTTGACCAATCCTATAACTGGCATTATAACGCCACCGTTTATGTCCTTTCGAGTAGGTCTAATCAGCTCGGCGACTGGAACCACGGCGAATTGTATCTTGTAGCTATCAAAGAAATAAGCTGCGAAGTTTTATTTTTAGCGAAAAGGTGGTAAACCGGGGCGACCGCATGACCAAAACGGCTTTGCCGGTAAAATAAAAACAAAGCGCACGTCGAATACAGCAGGGAGGGCAGCAGCATGAAGATGGCGGGGAAGATAGGACTGCGCAGACAGATGGCAGCGGCTGCGCTGGCTATTGTTGTTGTGATGGCAGCGGTGCTCAGCGTCTTGTTTTATAACCGGCATATCAAGGGGGATTTAACCGAGCGGGCGATCTATACCCTTCAGATGAACGCAGCGCGCGAGATGCAGTCCACCGACCTGATGATTGAGTCTCAGTACGAGGTTCTGGAGATGTACGCCGGACTTTATGCTGGGCAGCCGGATACTGCTGAGAATATGCGCGACGCTATGTTGGCGCAGTTGAAGGTCGTGCGCGATACCTCCGACTTTTATCTTGTGGGCGTCGCCATGCCTGATGGCGCGGCGTTGACCGATATGGGCAGCACGGCCAATGTGAGCGGCGAAAGCTTTTTTACCCAGAGCTTGCGGGGTGGCCGCAGCATCACACTTGTTGAGAGCGACAATTTTGATGCCCAAAGCCATTTTTGTCTGGCGGTACCCATTTTAAAGAACGGTGACGTGCAGGGGGTTGTGTTCGGTTTTTGCGAAGAGATGGTAATCCGGCGTATGCTGACCCCAAGGGATTACGGCGGCGGCAGTTACGGTTTTTTGTGTAGCACCGACGGAAAGCTGCTGCTGGACAGCAAGCGCAATATTTTATTTGGCGACATGCAGCCGGCCGACCTATTTGAAGCGCTGGCGCAGGCTGAAATCGTTAGTGGTGGCTCTGTCTTGCAGATAGAGGCGAATATCCGGCAGGGTAAAAGCGGTATCTTTGAGCTGGCCACAGATAACGGCAGCTGTTATGTGACCTATCAGCCCTCGGCGATGAACAACTGGGTGCTTTTTAACGTCATGACGGGTGCCGGGGTTGCGGAACAAATTGTCGAAAGCACACACAGCATGTGGCTGTTGCTGCTTGTGCTGTTGCTTTCTTTGGCATTGGTGGCGGCATTGCTAATGCTGATTGGGCATTATAACACCGTCTTGCTAGAAAAGAACCGTAAACAGCTGTTGTATACCGAGCGACAGGCGATGCTGCAGCGGGAAAAGCTGACGTTTGCGCTGGGCCGCTCTTCAACTCGAGTGTGGGAATATGACATTGTCAACCGCCGCGTGACACAGGATACCCATATCCCCGACAGCATTTTCGATAATGTGCCGGAAAGCATAGTGGAATCTGGCCTAGTTCACCCCGATGATATTGAGACCTATCTCGCGATGCATCAGAGGGTGCAAAACGGTGAGCCCTATGTCTCGGCTGAGATCAGGATGCGCCAGGCGGACGGCTATGTCTGGAACCGGATAGAATATACCACCTTTTTTGATGAAGAGGAAAGACCGTTGCGCGCCATTGGGGTTTCTAACGATATTTCAGCGCAAAAGGCGGCCGAAAAGCGTTACCGCGATGAAGTGGCATTCCGGCAGATTTCTGGGCCGGACACGCTGATTTCGTTTTGCATCAACTGCACCACCGACACGATTGAAGACGCTATCAGTTATGACAACCGGCTGAGCTGGCTGACCAGAATCCGCTCGTTTAACAAGATGGCCGCCCGCGTGGCTGAGACGATCACCAACCCGCAGGAACGCGAGCGTATGCTCACCGAGCTGAACACCGCCACCATGCTCGAGCGCTTTGCCGCGGGACAGACCAGCTATCATGTGGAATATCGCCGCGATTTGAGCAGAGGCGAAAAAGATTTGCACTGGATCTCCTGTTCGGTCAACCTGATACACAGCCCCACCTCGGAGGAGGTGCTGGGCTTTGTTTACACACGCGATATCACCCGGCGAAAGCTGCTTGAGATGCTTTCTAGCAGCACGGTACTTTTAGATTATGAATATGTCTCCTGTCTGGATATCAACACCGATTTTATCTATGCGGTGCGCATCTGTAGCGAGACCCACGCAAAGCCGGTCATCGAGACCGAAAACTTTAGTGAGCGACTTCGGCGGCTGGCAGCGGGCGAGCTGAACATTTCCCCCGAACAGCTCAGTACCTTCTCATCTGCTGCTATTGCCAAACGCTTAGAAGAGGTGACCAGTGACTCAATGTTTTTGGAGGCCCCGTTACCCGGCGGCCGCACCGCGCACAAAAAGGTGAATTTCACCTATCTCAACCGCGAGGAGAAGCTGGTGCTGATTACGCGCAGCGATGTCACCGACATTTATAATGAGGAGCAGAAAAAGAACGCGATGCTACGGCGCGCGCTGGAATCGGCTGAACGGGCCAGCCGCGCTCGGGGCGATTTTTTGGCGCATATGTCGCATGAGATTCGCACGCCCTTAAACGGCATCCGTGGGATGCTTGATATCATCAAAGAAAACCCCGACGAATACCTGTCGCTCTATCTGGATAAGGCGATCATATCGGCGAAGCACTTGACGGGGCTCATCAACGATATTCTCGATATGTCCAAAATTGACAGTGGCATGATGGAGCTGAACGAGGCGTGGATGAGCACCAATGAGTTTGTCACTTATATTGACGCCATCATTGCGCCCCAGGCCGAGGAAAAGGGGCTGTCCTTCACTTCGCATTTTAATTGGAACGGCTGTGAGAGCATCTATACCGACGGAAACCGATTGAATCAGATTTGCATTAACCTGCTGGCAAATGCGGTGAAATATACGCCCGCTGGCGGGAAGGTAATCTACTCAGTCGAGGCGCTGCTTCAGGTCGATGATCTGGTCTCGCTATCGGTAACGGTTGAGGATAACGGCATCGGTATGTCTTCCGGCTTTTTGGCCGACGCGTTTGAGCCGTTCATTCAGGCTGATCGCTCTTTTGCTAAAAAAGGTACCGGGCTGGGGCTGGCGATTACCAAGCGCTTGGTCGAGCTGATGAAGGGCGAAATTACGGCGTACAGTGTGCCCGGGGCGGGCACCCGAATTGGCTTTACGGTGACGGTGCGCGGCAGACGACACGGTAAAGAACCGGATAGTGGTCAAGTTGCGGACGGCACGCTGGCCGGGCGGCACGCGTTGGTAGCCGACGACCACCGGATCAACCGTCTGGTCGCGGAAAAGCAGCTCCAGGCGGCCGGGCTATCCGTGACCAGCGCCGAAGATGGCGCTCAGGCGCTTTCGCTGTTTGAAAATTCGCCACAGGGGCATTATGACATCATCTTTATGGATATCATGATGCCGGTTATGGACGGCCTGACCGCTGCGCAGTTGCTGCGGGCGCTGCCGCGCGAGGACGCCAAAACGGTGCAGATTGTGGCGATGACTGCTAACGCTTTTAACGAGGATATTCATAAATCACTGGAAAGTGGTATGGATTTTCACCTTTCTAAGCCGTTTGACCGCGATCAGCTGCGCCAAATTTTGCGCAAGGTATTCGGCACCGGTTAAAACAGCCAAAAAACGACGGCAGATCTTTCAGGAAAAGTTTTCCTCAAGGTGCCTAACTACCAAAAAACGTGCGCAAAATCTATCATGATGTGGTATGATTAGGTGTGATGAAAATACCGCCGTTCAGGCGTCTGTTTTTTTGAAAGGTGGAAATATACTTATGACTTCTAACGATATCGGAATCGACCTCGGTACCGCAACTGTTATTATTTATGATATGCAAAAGGGGTTGCTGTTAAAAGAGCCATCAGTGGTGGCGGTGGATAGCCGCAGCGGTGACATTATTGCAGCGGGCGATGAGGCTTACCGTATGCTGGGGCGTACCCCGGATAGAATTCGCGCTGCCATGCCGCTTGTCGATGGCGTTATCTCCGACTTTGATATGACAAAGGCGATGATCTCGCATTTTATCCACAAAATTTATCCGAATAATCTCATTAAGCCCAGAGTGGTGATCTGTGTGCCAAGCGGCGTGACCGAGGTGGAGGCTAACGCTGTTGTTTCGGCGGCTCTTTCTTCTGGTGCGCGCAAGGTTTATCTCATTGAAGAACCGGTTGCAGCCGCCATCGGAGCGGGCATCGACATTGCAAAGCCCGAGGGCAATATCATCCTCGACATCGGCGGCGGCACCAGCGATATTGCGGTGCTCAGCTTAAACGGTGTCGTGTGCAAAACCTCGGTGCGCATGGCGGGGCGTAAGTTTGACGAGACCATCGTCAAATATGTCCGCCGAAACTTTGGTCTGCTCATTGGTGAGCGCATGGCCGAACGGGCAAAGCTTGCCTGCGGTAGCGTCTCTTTTACCCCTGAAGAGGACTGCGAAATTGTCATTAAGGGCCGCAACCTGAGCACCGGCTTGCCCGGGCAGATGACCATTACACGCGGACAGCTTTGTGAGGCGCTGTCTGAGTGCATGGAGCTTATTATTAGCGCCGTGCGCCGCATTTTAGAGAACACCCCGCCCGAGCTTGCGGCGGATATCTACCGCAACGGGTTGACGCTGACCGGTGGCGGTGCGCTGCTGCACGGCATCGACCGCCTGCTCACCGAAAGCACCCACCTAGAGGTGCATGTTGCCGAAAACCCCACCGAATGTGTCGCCAAAGGTACTGCGGCCGCGTTTGTGGTCGTGGATAGTTTGGCTGACGGTTTTATGAAAAGCGCCACCTATCTGCACTGATGCGGTTGGCACGCTCATTGAGGGGGGCGGCGCATCACGCGCCGTATGGGTTCTCTGCGGCGGCCTTGACCTAACTTCTGCCGCCGTCGCCTGACGACATGTCTTTCCGTGCCTGAAAGGGCGCTGGATATATAATTTGGATGACAGGAAGAATCAGGAGGGACTAAATGAAGCTGGAACTTAACGAATTTTTAAAAGACTTTGAAGCAATCACCGACATTGGCAAAACACCCGAGGGCGGTAGCGAGCGCCTTTCGATGAGTGACGAGGACATTCAGGCGCGCAAAACACTGATTGAGATGCTGGAACAAGAGGGCCTTGCGGTGGATGTTGACACCACAGGGGCCATTTGGGCCAGACTTGAGGGCGAACAGCCCGACCTGCCCGCTGTGCTGGTCGGTTCGCATATCGACACGGTGCGCAACGGCGGAAAATATGACGGTCTTTTAGGGGTTATGCTGGGCTTTCAGGCCATGCGTCAGATAAAGCGCTGCGGCGAAAAGCACAAACGCGCCATCGAGCTGGTGGTGTTCCCCACCGAAGAATCGGCCCGTTTTAACTACCCCACCGTAGGAAGTAAGCTTTTGGCTGGACGCCTTGAACCGGAAAAGCTCAAAGAGATGGTGGACAAGGACGACATCTCGCTTTATGACGCGCTCGTGTCGCGCGGGTACGACCCGGCACACCCCGAAGAAGGGCAAAAGCGCTTGAAAAGCGCCGCCTCGATGCTGGAGCTGCACATTGAGCAGGGACCCCTGCTGGAGAGCAGCGACATTTCGGTCGGTGTTGTTTCGGCCATTGCTGCCCCCACCCGACTGGCGGTGGAGATTATCGGCGAATATGCCCATTCCGGTGCTTGCCCCATGCATCTGCGGCGCAATGCGCTTACCGCAGCGGCCGAGTTTACTCTGGCGGTGGAGCGCATCGGTATTGCGGAGGCGGTCAACCAGTCGGTGGCGGCGGTGACGCTTTGTGAGCTGGTTCAGGGTTCGATGAACGTGGTGCCCGGCCATGTCAAAATGGCGGTGGATATTCGAGGCATCCAGATGGACAGCATCAACCGCTGTGTGCTTGGCGTTGAGCGGCATTTGAAATCTATTGCCGATCTGCGGGGCGTGCAGTGCACACATCGTGTTATCAGCAGTGATAAACCGGTGCCGATGAGCGACCGCATGATCAGCGTTATTCGCAAGGCCAGCGACAAGTGCAACATTAAATATAAGGTGATGCCCAGCGGCGCGGGTCATGACGCGATGAACGTCGCTTCGGTTATTGATACGGGCATGATCTTCATCCCCTGCAAGGGCGGCATCAGCCACAACCCTGCCGAAGCGGTGAAAAACGAAGATGTCGCAGATGGCTTTGCGGTACTTTATACGGCATTGTTGGATGAGGCCAATCGTAAATAATCTTCTTTTTTGCCCTAAGTCGGTCGAAAAAGACGGGTTGGGGGCGAAGGAAGGGGTATTTTGCAGCGCAAGCGTAAAATAAAGCTTTGGTTGACGCTGGGGATTGCGGCGCAACCGCCGAAGGTTTGTTTGCTCTGTAGGGTGGGGGAGCTCCTCGCTATCGGGGAGAGTTGCCATGACTATCGAAGGCTGTATTGCTCCGTAGGCGCCGCTTTTCTGCCGCCAGAAAAAGAGGCGGGGGAAAGATCGCTAAAGGAGGAAACCTTTCGATGTTTCTCCCCTTGAGAAACCCCTCTTTTCATCGACCAAGAGCGGGGCGCTCACCGCCCCCACCTTGGACCCCCAAAAAAATGGCGAGGGCTGTGTGGCTGCGGCGGAAATGAGGCCTTTGACCCAAGTATAGATTACAACTATGAGGTGATTTTAATGTTTACGAATTTTGCATTGCCTGAAATAGAAGTTGGTGCCATCACCACAGGCAAGCTGCTGCCGACGTTTTTGGTGCTGCTACTTTGTCTGGTGGGCATAAAGGTGCTAATGCGGCTGTTCTCCCGGGCGCTGGCCAAATCAAAGGTGGATAAAACCTTGCACACCTTTTTGCACTCGGCGGTGCATATTCTACTTTATTTGCTTACAGGGCTCATAGTAGCGGATCAGCTGGAGATTCCGATCACGTCACTGATCGCGGCATTGAGCGTCGCCGGTTTGGCGATTTCGCTGGCGGTACAGGGTGCGCTTTCAAACGTAGCGGGTGGCATCATGATTCTGCTGACCAAGCCGTTTGTGGTTGGCGATTATGTCGAGGCGGGCGAAATTTCGGGTACAGTGGATGAAATTGGCCTGAGCTACACCAAATTTATGATGCCGGACAACAAGACGGTGTTTGTACCCAATAGTGATATTTCCGCCGCCAAAATTATCAATTATACCAACGCAGCGCAGCGTCGGTTGGAAATTAAGGTCACTGCCTCTTACGATAGCCCAACCGAAAGCGTCAAAAAGGCGCTGTTTGCAGCGGCGGCCCGCCATGAAGAGATTTGTGCTGACCCGCCTGTGTTTGCCAACATTTCAGACTATAAGGATTCCTGCATCGAGTATATACTGCGTGCCTGGGTGCCGACAGACGACTATTGGACCATTTATTTTGCGCTTATGGAAGAAATCCGCGAGGAGTTCGAAAAGGGCGCGGTGGAAATGAGCTATCCACATATGAATGTACATCTACAAAAATGACGGTTTTATGATGAGATAATGCAAAAAGCGGGGGCGAAAAGCCTCCGCCTTTTATTTTGATGACCAATCACGCAAGAGGTTACTTAAAAGCTTGAAAAATGGCGTTATTAACAACCTTTTAAAACCGGTCTTTCAAAAGATAAAATTTGATCTGCTGTTTAATGACATATAGTGGTAACAAGTTCATGAAGCTTACACAAAGATTACCATAATGTGTTAATTCTGTTGAAATATGAGAACCTGTTTGCTATACTTTATATCGTGCAGTAATATCAGCGACGACCATCCTGCATTGGGAGATGGGACACCATGAAGCATTCCGCGCTGCAAAAGTTCAATTATATCCTACTGTGCTTGCTGGCGGCGAGCTTTGTAATTGTGCTTATGGGCGTGGTTCAAAGCGGGAGCCGGCTTTTTTACAGTGATGTATCCGGCACTCAAAAATTGCTGGATGGATGGCAGATTGTGACGGGCGGTGCTGCGCCCCAACCAGTCTTGTTGTCACAAAGTTATGAGGCTGCCGACGGCGTGACGCTTGTGACCTATCTCGATGAAGTAGGCATCCAGCAGGGGCTGGTGAACTTAGTACATTTTAAAACCACCCCGGGCTATATGACGGTTCGCATTGGCGACAGAACCATTTATGACTGTTCCAATACAGCGGTCGGGCTTTTGGCAGCGGCCGATATTGAACGCGATCATTATATTCCCATAGCGGCTGACGATTTTGGCCAGCCCCTGAGCATGACGCTGCTGCCTCAGCGCGGTTGCGGCACGGTGGCGGTTGATTCGGCACTGTTGACCACCAAGGCCGGGGTGCTGATGGCGGCAACTTTAGATAACCTTTGGAGCATCTGCCTCGATTTTGCCATTATGGTCGTGGGGCTGATGATGGTGCTGGCCTATTTTGTCATGCTGCGCCATGCACATCACCCTGCCATGCTGTGGTTGGGGATGTTTTTAGGTTGCTATTCCATTTGGAACAATGCTTATTCCAACGTTCTGATGGCGCTGTTTGCCGACCAGGGGCTTTGCAATATGCTGCTGTATGTTCTGGTTGGTATGATGGGCGTAATGTGGCTGTTGTTCATATTTTTCCTGAATAAAAAGCGACATGTTCGGATTTTTAATTTTATGATATTGCTGGTTTTGCTCAATTCGGTGGTCACCTTGTTGAGTTCCGTGTTTTTACCGGCTGCCACAAGCAGCAATTTTTTGCTGTTGGATATTACGGTGTTGCTCGCTGCTTTTTTTAGCCTGGGTTTGCTGTTGGCCGACTATTACCGATATCAGGATATTGGCTCCCATGTGGCGCTTGGTATGGCTGGCGCAGCGGGCTGTGCTATAATCGGATTATTCAATACTTTTTTCGGCGAAGGTTTTTACTGTAATTTTGTATTTAACCTCGGTATTTTGTTTTTTACCGTTTGCTTTACTGTTGGGCTGGTGGTCAGCGGCATTGATACGCTGGTGCTTAAAAGTAGAATGCATACGCTGGAGCTAGCGGCCTATCGAGATCAGCTGACCGGGTGTGAGAACCGCCGCGCCTTCGACCAAAAACTTGAAACCTATCGTAAGGGGGATCGCGCCGACGCGCTCGAGGGTCTGGCGATGGCGATGTTCGATTCCAATAATCTGAAAATTGTCAACGATACTTACGGACACGCGCGGGGCGACCGCCTGATTATTGATACCGTCGATGCATTGCGGCACTATTTAGGCGATTTCGGCACCATTTATCGTATTGGTGGTGACGAGTTTGTGGTGGTTTGTGACAATACCGACCGCCGCGCACTGGGGGTAGCGCTCGAGTCCTTTGACCGAGAGGTCAATGCAAAGGGAGAAGCGGGCATTGACGTCTCGTGGGGCATCGCTTATTATAAGCCGGAGATAGACCCCGACCCCGACAGCGTGCTGATGCGTGCAGAACACCGGATGTATGAATATAAGAAGGGGTGCAAGCTGTGATGCGCCCTTTTTTGTTGCGTTGGGCAGGGGTTAAAGTGGGGTAAGCCGTGCAACCGCAGGCGCGCACGGCAAAACGCCTAACGTATGGGGCGTTTGGCTAGACCGCTCGCATATATGTGCGAGCGGCTACTTGGCTCCACTTATCACAGTGGGCGACATGTATGCCCGCTGCGGCTCCATCAATACCCCACAAGCTATAAAAAGCTTGATCAAAATTTTATTTGAGAAAGCTTTATCCGTTCGTCCAACGTTATGACTTTTCTTGCGTGCCAAAATGGTGTACAATAGAAAAAATAAGGGACGACGGGGTGGGAACACAAGTGGCGCGCGGTCGCCATATGACCACCGAACCTTTGCCCGCTGTTTTGAGCGGATAAAGCTAGATTCCATGTCACGAAGGAGAAATTGAATGCTGGAGAAGGCACAGGCCGATCGATATCTGGCGCTAAGACGCGCACTGATTGAGAAACGATTTTCTAAGATGAACGACATGCAGCGCGCTGCGGTGTTGACCACCGAGGGGCCGCTGCTTATTTTAGCGGGTGCGGGTAGCGGAAAAACCACTGTTCTGATCAACCGTATCGCGAACCTTTTGCTGTTCGGCAGGGGGTATAACAGCGGCAACGTGCCGTTTTACGTGGATGAGGCGGCGCTGGGCTGGCTGGAACAGGCCGCACGCGGCGAGGTTTCGGACGACAGCAGGCTCTCGCGCTTTTTGGCCGACAGCCCGCCCCGCCCATGGGAGATTATGGCGATCACCTTTACAAACAAGGCGGCGGCCGAGCTTAAAAGCCGCCTTTCCGCCATGCTGGGTGAGGAGATTGGCGGTCAGGTGCATGCCTCGACCTTCCATTCCACCTGTGTACGCATGCTGCGCGCCGACATCGACCGGCTGGGCTACCGCAGTGGCTTTGCCATTTACGATTCAGATGATTCACAGAAGGTCGTCAAGGACATCATCAAGGCGCAAAACCTAGACGACAAGCAGTTTCCGGCACGCAGTGTGCTTTCAAAAATCGGCGAGTTTAAGGATATGCTCGAAACGCCCGCTCAGACGATGAGAAGGGCCGAGGCCGCCAGCGACTTCCGCCTGAAAAAGCTGGCGAAGCTTTATGACGCGTATCAAAAGCGCCTGTTTGAGGCGAATGCGCTGGATTTTGACGATATCATTACGTTGACGGTACGACTGTTTAGTGAGCATCCCGACGTGCTGGAAAAATATCAGCGCCGCTACCGCTATGTGATGGTGGACGAATATCAGGACACCAACCGCTCACAGTATAAACTGGTTTCGCAGCTGGCGGGGGGCAGCAACAACCTGTGCGTCGTCGGCGATGATGACCAGAGCATCTACCGCTTCCGTGGCGCGACGATTGAGAACATCCTCTCGTTTGAGCAGCAGTACGAGGGCGCGAGGGTTATCCGCTTAGAGCAAAACTATCGCTCGACCCAGAACATCCTGACCGCTGCCAACGAAGTTATTGCCAAAAACACCGCCCGCAAGGGCAAAACGCTGTGGACTGCCGCAGGCGACGGCGACAAGCTGGTGGTTTACACCGCCTATGACGAGCGGGATGAAGCCGCTGCCATCGCCGATATCATCAACCGCGAGCATGACAAGGGGGGACGCAGCTATTCCGATTGCGCTGTGCTTTACCGCATGAACGCCCAGTCGCAGACGGTGGAATCGGCGCTTGTTTCGGCGGGCATCCCCTATAAGGTTGTGGGTGGCACCCGCTTCTTCGACCGCAAGGAGATCCGCGACATGGTCGCCTATTTAAGCGTGCTGCACAACCCCGCCGACACGCTGCGCCTGATGCGCATCATCAACGAACCAAAGCGCGGCATCGGCGACGCGACGGTCACCTCGGCGCAGGAGATTGCCGACGTGCTGGGCGTGGGGCTGTTCGAGGTGCTGCAAAACGCTGAAGAATACGCGCCCTTGCAACGCAAATCGAAACCCCTGATGCAGTTCGCGGCCATGATGTCCGGCCTGATGGAATCTGCTGGGCTGCTGCCGCTCGATGAGCTTTTGGATGAGCTGCTGGAGGAGACCGGCTACCGCGCCATGCTGCTGGCTGAGGGCGTTCAGGGTCAGACCCGCTTAGAGAACATTGAGGAACTTAAAACGACTATGAAGCGCTATGAGTCTGAGACCGAGGAGCCGTCGCTGGGCGGATTTCTCGAGGAGGTGGCGCTTTACACCGATCTGGACAGCTACGACGCCGACACCGATTCGGTGACGCTGATGACCATGCATGCCGCAAAGGGTTTGGAGTTCCCGGTGGTGTTCCTGCCCGGAATGGAGGAGGGGTTGTTCCCTTCGACCCGGTCGTTTGCCGACCCCGAACAGCTCGAGGAAGAGCGGCGTTTAGCCTATGTGGGCATCACCCGCGCCAAAGAGAAGCTGGTGATGTTATGCACAAAGCGGCGCATGCTGTTCGGCCAGACGCTTTATGGCCGTGAATCGCGGTTTTTGTGCGACATCGCCCCCGGGCTGGTTTCTCGTGAAGGCAGAAAGCCCGCCCCCACTGCCCAAAGCGCCAGAACGCCTGAGCCGGTATCGTTTGGCGCATTCGGCAAGACCGCCGCGCAGGCTGCTGCTGAATCGGCACGCGCTGGCACCGGATTTGGAGCAGCGCCCAAGCCCGCGCCCGCCGAAAAGGCCGGGTTTGATCTGGCGAAGGGCGACCGTGTTATGCACCGCGTGTTTGGTGGCGGCACCGTCATTTCGGTTACGCCAATGGGCGGCGACCATATGCTTGAAGTGCGGTTTGACAAAGTGGGAGTCAAGAAGATTATGGCTGCCTTTGCCCGGCTGCAAAAGCTTTAACAGTATACTATACATTATTATAAAGCGCCCGTCCCTGCCGTTTTTGGTGGGGTGGGGCGCTTTTGTTTAGAACATTAAGACAAACAAAAAACTATGATAAAGGGGAGAGGGGCGTGCCGCGGTGCGATTGTTGAAAAATCTGGAAGGCTATGTTATGCTAATAACGAGGTGAAGCCAAATGAAAATGAAAAGCGTGAGAGAAGTTCTAGGAGACGCCGCCATGATGATTGGTGGGTTGGTTTTTGCTGTACATATGGCGAAGGCTTTGTTGGCGAAATATAATCTAACGCTTTTTGACCTTTGGAAGACGCTTTTAAAAATGCCCAGCGACCTTTGGAATTCGGGCGACAGCGCCTTTTGCGCGTTGGGCCTGATGGTCACCGGCTTGGGTCTTGCTATGGCGGGCTTGGCGTTTCTTCAAATCTTCTTGGAAGATCGAGGCTTTATCTTAAAATCCCTATTCAAAAAAATGGAAGTTAAAAAGACGAGTTGATGTGTGTTTACACCTTTTTGGGATGCTGGAGGCAGGGGAAATAGCTATCACACCAAAGCCAGCTGGAGGCATCGGCTTTCAGATTGTTGGCATGTAAAATATAGTGCCACATCATTTGGTTTGGCGGGGCTGCTGTCAGGGCACCCAAAACAAGAATAATCCGGAGTAGTCTGCCTATTTTTAGGGCGCTGCTCCGGAACTTTTATTTTAATTGGCTTTTTTCTGCCGGTGCCAGCCGCGCGACCTATTCGATGCTGTCATTTGCGATTCTTCGGCATAATATAATTAATAGCGCAGAGCATTATGGCTCGCGTTGGTATGACTTTTACTAAAGCGTTTTGTGGCGGCGTATTGCGGTTAGAGAATCCCTTGAAAACGTGCAATATTCTTTGGCTGTGACGTCAATTGTACAGCGGCCAAACGTCACAAAAAAGCGTTTAACTCATACTATGTAGTGAGTACAATCTGATATATCGAACAGGAGGATTTGTATGGCAACAAGAAACGCCAACGACAACCTTGCCGGACGCGCGGCAAATGTCTTTCGTGAGGCTGTTTGCATCGATACACGAAGGATTTATGACGCAGTGTCCGATAAGGATTGTATCCGGGACCTACAGGTGATTTTCACCGACGAGGGCCAGGAGCTGATTGATTCGGCAGGACTGATCAAAACCCGCTGCTGTGAAGTAATGGGCGTCTATTTTGAGGTGGCGCCGCTCGCGTTCAACAAGGGCTTTTTCTCGGTGGATATGACTTTCTTCTTCAAGATTGTCTGCACCGTCTGCAATGGGCCCACCACCACCCCGGTGCTGGTTGAAGGCTGCGGCATCTTCTGCAAAAAGGTGATTCTGTTCGGCAGCGAGGCGGGTGTGAGAACCTTCTCGACCGTCGAGGAGCTGACGGATACCGACAACTGCACGCCAATTGTCAATGTTCAGGTGCTTGATCCCATGATTCTGGCGAGCCACATCTGCGAAGAGCCCGGGCAAGGCGCCCCCGCCTTCCCATCCCCAATCCCAAGCGAAATCGCCGAAAAGTTTGAGGGCAGTTTTGCCTGTGTGCAGCCGGTGCGCACCCTCTATGTGACCCTTGGTATGTTCTCTATTGTGCAGCTGATGCGCCAGGTTCAGGTGATGATTCCGGTTTATGACTTTTGTGTGCCCAAGAGCGAGTCTGATACACAAGTGGTGAACAGCGACCCGTGTGAAATTTTCAGCAAGGTTGAATTCCCGTCCGACGACTTTTTCCCGCCAAAGCTTTCCGATATGAATAACTGCGATTAGACACAGGACATAGCAGGACGTAAAAAAGGCGGTGCTCAAAGCTGGGGCGAAAACGCATCATTTTTAACAAAGCGGGCAATTTTGCCCGCTTTGTCGTTTGCGGGGGGCGCTATGGTGCAAGGTCGTTTCGACCCAAAAGCAGGGGGGCGGACAGGCCGCTTATGGTGGCAGTAATCCCTTTTATGCGGGTAGCGGAGGTACACCGTACAAAGTAATGAAAATCCAGCCGTTAAATAAAAGAAGAAGCATCCTTGGCTGGTGCGCAGAGGTAGGAGAAAAATCTCGCCTCAACGGTTCGCTCATCAGATGCTTCTAGTTCTACTGCATTACAGGACCCAGTGCGTCAATAAATTGAAAACTAGTATTTGCTATTGACACTTATATCTTCGTAATCTTCTTGCTCAACATAATCATTTAAATAATGATCGGTTTTATTCTCTAATTTGAATTGACCAACAAGTTCTTTCATGGTTTGGGCTTGTCCGGACAGTTCTTCGCTTGCCGCGGCACTTTCTTCGGCTGTTGCTGAGTTTGTTTGTACGACCGAAGAAATTTGATCGACGCCCAGCGTTACCTGATTAATTGCATTTGACTGTTGTTTTGAAGCTTGCGAAATTTGCGCCACTGTCTCCGAAACAGCCTTCATATTTTCTACAACATCGAGAAGAGATTTGGCGGTTGCATTCGCAATTTTTGTGCCGCTTTCTACTTGATCTATAGAATTTTCAATTAACGCTGTGGTGTTCTTTGCCGCTTCAGCACTTTTGCTTGCCAGATTTCTAACTTCATCCGCAACAACCGCAAAGCCTTTGCCTGCAGAACCGGCCCTTGCCGCTTCTACCGCTGCATTCAGTGCAAGAATATTAGTCTGGAAAGCGATGTCTTCAATGGTTTTAATAATTTTTCCGATTTCGCTGGATGAATCATTAATCTGAGACATTGCATTTAACATCTCAGCCATATGTTTATTACTTACTTCTATTTCAGCTCTTACCTGCTTTACATTTTCATTTGCATTAGCAGCATTAGTCGAGTTTTTATTTACCTGATCGGATATTTCAGTAATTGTTGCAGAAAGCTCCTGGATGGAGCTGGCTTGTTCGGTTGCACCCTGCGCTAAAGCCTGTGCGCTGGTGGATACTTGCGCAGAACCGCTTGAAACCTGATCTGAGGCTTGATTAATATCTGACAAGACAGAATTAAGTGACTCTGTGATGGTGACCAGAGACTCTTTGATGGGGGCAAAGTCGCCCTCGAAATCCCCTTGAATCTGCACAAGCATATTACCCTGCGAAATCTCATTTAAGGTATCGGTAATGTCTGTAATGTAATTTCTTAACGACAGGACTGTTTTATTAAGTGAAGAGGCCAAAATGCCGGTTTCATCCTTGGCGTTTACTTTCACGGTGTCGGTTTTTAAATCGCCGTCCGCTAAAAGCTCCAATCTGCGGCAAACAAGAGCGATGGGGTTCGCGATGGTATTCGCGATCAGCAATGCAAAGATAATTCCCAAGATAATGCACAATAAAGAAGATATACCAAGGCCGGCAATGGTATACCAAATAGTCGCCGTCATTTCAGAAATGGGCGCCACAACGCCATAGGACAACCCATCGGTATCATTAATAGGTGCATAGTAGCAAATTCTGTCCCCTGTTGCATACGCATAAGTTTCTACGTCGCTTTTGCCCGCAATCATGTTTTTGTAAACCACCGCAGCGGTAGCAAAGGAGGGGTCGGTGTTTGCTTTCTCAATGAAATTTGTTCTGTTATTGATTAGATCTGGGTTTTTGCTTGCTATCATGGCGCCTTCTTTGTCAAGCATAAACACATTTCCGGTTTTTCCGACCACAATGTTTCTTACAATGTCGGTGTAAAACTGAGGATCAAGGGTCGCCAATACTACGCCTGTATAGCGGTTGGAATTAGAAACTGGCGTACAGGCAATAATGCATAGCTCTCCATTAATATCATAAGTGGTTGGAGAAACGTAGGTTTCGCCCGCCTGTGCTTTTTTGAAATACTCCTGATCTAGAACACTCTTGCCGTTTAGATCAGCGTTGCTGCTGATAATCTTACCGTTTTTATCCACGATGCTTAAAGATTGATAGCCTAGTACTTCCTTTTGCCGATCAAGTGTACGCAGCACCTCCGACTCAGGCGTGCCAAATCTTCCAATTACATCTAACTTCGCTACCGACTGAATACCTAATTTTACATTATTTAAAGAACTAGAGATAGCTACTTCAGCAGTCTGTCCAATAGAGCGTAAATCACTTTCTACATTTTGAGTAATACTCTTTTTGCTAGCAAAAATGCCAACAAATAGATTAAGAATTGCAGTTAAAAAAACGATTGCAGTGATACATACGATTAGTTTTGTCTTGAGAGATTTAAACTTGTTCATACTCTTCCCTTCTTTAAACCGTCAAATTAGTAAAGCAAATCGTAAATTTTTGCTAACTATTACATATTATAACATAATTTGCACAATTTTAAAGATAAAAACACATTTTTACAAAATGGCTTTATAGCCCGTCGGCATAAGACGGCAAGACAGTAAACGGCAGTAAGAAAGTTTTTATCAATTTTAGGGCATTGCCAGCGCATCCTTATAGTAAAGATGCGTTGAGCAGTGCCCTTTTTTGCTTTTTTTAAGACGCGCTATGCCTACGGTTTTGACCATAGAAAGCCACTCATTCATTATGATAGGATTAAGATTATAAAGGAGTAAAAATTTACATGAATTATTATAAAATATTTCCTCTAATTCCAGAACACGCCATAATAATGCCTGAACCGATGTCTGACCCGGCGTGCGATAGATTATTTGACGCGCTTGATACCCTGCGGCACGAAGCATTTGCGCTGCAAAACAGGCTCTTTGGCGCCCCGCTCGAAGCGCGTGACCATCTTGAGAGGCTGCTGTCACACAACGAAGCAAAACAGGCCGCGATACGCCGCAATCTTTCGCAGTTTGGTTATGTTTTTTAAGAAAGGAGCCCGCCATGCCAAACCGGATTTTAAAAGAAAGCATCTGCTATTCTGATGACCTCGACTGCCTGACCGCCTTTGAAGAAACGGTGTTCTACCGCCTGATGGTGCGGGTCGACGACTATGGCAGGTTGGACGCCCGGCCCGCATTTTTGCGCTCGCAGCTATTTACCACCCGCGCCGACATCACCGAAGAGCAGATATGCAGCGCCATTGACCATTTGGTTGAAGTTGAACTGGTTGCGTACTATACCGTGGCGGACAAGCCCTATCTTTATATCCGCAACTGGCAAAAGCACCAGCGCTTGCGCTGTACAAGAGAAAAATATCCGCCACCGTTCGAGGAAAACGCGCTGTCGGATGAGGCTTTGCAACCGTCTGCGGCAAGTTGCGGCAATCTGCCGCAGACGACGGCAGAAGATGGCAGCCTGCGGCAGTCTGCCAAAAGTTGCGGCGAGTTGCTGCTATCGGCGGCTCGCGTAGGCGCGGAATCCGAATCCCAATCCCAATCCGAATCTGAAGTCGAATCCGAAGTGGAGGTGGAATCCCAACAAAAGGCGCGGTGCGGTGCGCACCGCTTTATCCCCCCAACGGTTGAACAGGTTGACAGCTATTGCCAAAAACGCAAATACAGGGTCTCTGCCCAGCGATTTGTCGATTTTTACGCCTCAAAGGGCTGGCTTGTTGGCACCTCGCCCATGACCGACTGGCGGGCCGCCGTACGCCGGTGGGAGGAGCGCAACGGCACAGACTGCGGTGGATCGGCCCGAGCAAGCCCTCAAATAGCTTGCCGCTTGTCCACCGCAAAAAAATATGAAAGCGAGGACTGCATATGAACGACTGTTTAAACGGCGTGATTGCCCGTGCAGAACAGGCTGTTCCCAGCAAGGAGACCTACCTCAAGGACGGGCTGCGCTATTGCCAAAGCTGTCACACACCCCGCCAGCACACCGTCACGCTGTTTGGGGAGCAACGCACTGTACCGGTGATGTGCCGCTGCCTAAAGGAGAAGGAAGCGATTAGAAAGCGCGAGGCCGAGCGCCAGGAGCAAAACGCCGAGAGAAGCCGACTGCGAAGCCTTTGCTTTAGCGAACCGGCGCTGTCTGGCTGCCGCTTTGAACAAGCGCAGCCAAGCGCGCTGATTGATCGGGCGCGGCGTTATGCAAAGCGGTTTGACCAGCTTTATCGCGAAAATATTGGGGCAATGTTCACCGGCGAGGTGGGCAGCGGCAAAACTTTTGCGGCGGCCTGCGTAGCCAATGCGCTTATCGACCGATGTATTCCGGTGCGGATGATTTCGCTGCCACTGCTGCTGGTTCAATTGCAGAGCCGGTGGGAAAAAGCGGCGCTGCTAAACGAGTTTGCGACGTGTAGCCTGTTGATTCTGGACGACTTGGGCAGTGAACGCAGTTCGGACTATGCGCTTGAGCAGCTTTTTTTGGTTATTGACACGCGTTACCGCACAGGTAAGCCACTGATTATCACCACCAACCTCACAGCTGAGGAATTGAAAAATCCGGCGGATTTGCGCTATGAACGTATTTATGACCGTATTTTGGAGCTGTGTGTGACGGTGGTTGCGCCCGGGCACAGCCGCCGCGAAGAGGTACGGCAACATAAACGCCAGCGTGCGCTTGCACTGTTGGGAGAGGAGGAAAAATCTTGACCAACATTCAAACAAGAAAAACAAAGCCTGAAGATCTGCCGCTGATACCCATCCCCCCGCGCGGCACATCAATGCGGGGGAGTACACTGTCGGCAAAGGAGGTTGTCGCTTTTAAAAAGCGCTTTTTAAGCCAGTTTTCTGACAACGAGCGCGCAATCAGGCGCCTGGAGGAAGAAATATGCCGCTGGGAGTCGCGCGCCGAGAAGATGACAAGCAGCTTTTCGCACGCACCGTCTCACAGGGGGGAGGATCGGATTCAGTCGGCGGTGGATGAGATTGTCGAGCTGCGCAACCTGCTTTATGACCGCTTGGTGGATGCGACAGAGCTGCGCCGACGCATCGCACAGGTTATTTCAAATGTTCCGGAGCAGCGGCTTCAGCTATTGTTGGAATATAGGTACATAGACGGGCTGACCTGGGAGGAGGTGGCCACCGCGTTAACCTGCGATTACCGTTGGACGCTGCGCTTGCACGACCGCGCCCTGGCACTGTTGCCAGAGCTGGACGGCGAACTGGGGTTATTTTAATATTTATAATGAGGAAGAAAAAGAATTAAAACGAAATTGACTCTGTGTGAAGTCTAAAAAAGCCTGTTGGCTCAGCCGAATGGGTTGAAAGCAAACACGCGTAAGGGAAGAGCGTGGCGTTTATGTTTTTGGGGGGATAGCGCGGAGACAAGGGTATATGGTACGCACGTAGAGATTTCAAATGGTGCATGTAGATTAAATGAAGATGAGAATAAGATATTTTACGTAGATAGATGGTGGGGCGCTGATCTGACCCACGACATTTTGAGCCAAGGGCAAGCACGCATGCCCAAATTTAGACCAGGGGAGAGAGCAGCGTCTTGCAAAGAATATTTTGGACCGGGTGATCTTGCGCTGGACGGTAACAGCGGTTAAAAAACAGTCGGCACAAGAATAAGGCTGAGAAGAGTACCGTTTTTCAATTGGTTATAACGGCTTGGCGCTGGGTTGTCTCTCAGCTGTGTTGGGCTGGGGGTAAGCCCCATTTTGGCCATAGAAAGCCACGCACGGGATGTGATATTCTGTAAATGCAGAGATTTGGGGCAGCGGTTGCTGTCCCTTTTCTTTGCCCGGATACTGATATTTGATGAATTTGATGAAGAAAAACGGCCTGTTTTCCGCCCTGCGTTGCATTTTTAGTGGGGTAAAATAGGTGGTTTTTTGATTTTATTGCTTTGATCAATATTAGTATAGAAGAATACTGAAGGGAGATGGCAGGATGCCAAAAAAACGACTGGATAGCGACGCGACCCCCGTAAGACGCCCCGGCGCTAAAAAAGAGACGGCAACCGCCGCCGAAGTGCTGCGCGAGCTGACCGACATCGGGCTGGGGCGGCGGGCATTCACCGCGACCGACCGACAGGGCAACACGGTGGAAAACACCGCCAGCGTACCCGAGCGAATCCGCGCGCTGGAGCTGCTGGCCAAGTACCACAAGCTGACCGGCACGGCGGTGGAATTGCCAACGGAACCAGTGAAGATCGTCGACGATATCGCCGAGCGGCCAGCGTCAAGTTCGGGTGGTGAAACGGGTGCGGGCGGCGACGCAGCGGGCAGCGGTGGCGGGGGAAAAACCAATGGATGAGATTAGGCTGACGCAGCTTATCGCCCCGGCGTTTGACGCGGTGCATGAGGACGTGAAAGCTGCGTGCCACACCCACTATTGGCTAAAGGGTGGCCGCGGTTCGACAAAATCCTCCTTCATCAGCTTGGAACTGCTGCTTTGCCTGATGCGCGACGCACGTGAGGGCATTTTCACACACGCTATTGTTTTGCGCCGATATTCGGTGACGCTAAGAGAATCGGTGTTCGCACAGCTACTGTGGGCGGTGGGGGCGCTGGGGGTGCAGACGCTGTGGGAGCCTTCGCTTTCGCCCTTAAAGCTGACCTATCTGCCGAGCGGGCAAAGCATTTTGTTCCGCGGGCTGGACGATGCGGCCAAGCTTAAATCGGTTAAGGCAGAGCGCGGGTATATTAAATACGCCTGGTTTGAGGAGGTCAACGAGCTGGAGGGGATGGAAAAAATCCGCAGTGTGCTTCAATCGGTCAACCGAGGCGGTGAGCGGTTTATCAATTTCTATTCCTTTAACCCGCCCAAATCTCAGGGCGACTGGGTCAACCGCGAGGTGGTTGAAGCTGGGCTGCGTAGTGACACGCTGGTGCATCATTCCGATTACCGCAGTGTACCGCGCGAGTGGCTGGGCGAGCAGTTTTTGGCGGAGGCTTCGCATCTGGCACAGGTTCGACCCGAGGCGTACCGGCACGAATATTTAGGCGAGGCGGTGGGTACCGGCGGCGAGGTCTTTAAAAACGTGACACTGCGCGAGTTGACCCCACAGGAGGTGGCGCGGTTTGATAACCTGCGCCGTGGCATTGACTGGGGCTATGCCGCCGACCCATTTGCCTATAACGTCTGTCACTTCGACGCGGCGCGCCGACGGTTGTTCCTGTTCTTCGAGGTGCATGCGCTACGCATTTCTAATCGGGCGGCGGCTCAACGCATCAAAAAAGAAGCCGGGGCGGCGCGAATTATCTGCGACTCGGCCGAGCCTAAGAGCATTGATGAGATGAAAGGCTATGGCCTGCGGGTGGCGGGAGCGAAAAAGGGGCCCGATTCGGTGAGCTATGGCATCAAGTGGCTCTCCGACCTTGAGGAAATTGTTATTGATCCGGTGCGCTGCCCCGAATCCGCACGGGAGTTTTGCGGCTATGCCATTGGCAGGGACCGCGAGGGACGGCTTTTGTCACAATATCCCGATCGGGACAACCACCATATTGACGCCGTCCGCTATGCCTGTGAGGGGGATATGACCCGGCGGGGGGTGAAGTTTTGAGGGCGTTTGAGCTGTGGAGTAAGGGGTTCTTCTGGCTGCCGCGGGGGTGCCGGCAGGCTGTCGAAGGCTATATTGCTCCGCAGGCGGGAAAAAGACCGCTCAAGGGGGAAACCTTTTGACGTTTCCCCCTTGATAAACCCCTATTTCCACCGACCAAGGGGGGCTGTTGGCGGCAAATTAGGGGTGTCCAGCTAGCTTGCAATATATGTGCGCTCGCGGCTGCTTGACTCCACTTATCACAGCGGGCGGTATGTATGCCCGCTACGGCTTGATCAAGACCCCACAAGCTTTTAAAAAGCTTGACCAAAACATTAAAACATCACACAAATAAAAGGAGGATGACATATGCCAAAGCTCTTGGAAAAGCTGTTGCGTGAGTCCGAGGACGCACACGCCAAAAAAGCGGCGCTCGCCCGCGAGGCACGCAGCTATTACGAAAATAATAACGCTGTCTGTCGCAGCGGAGCCGCCGCCATTGCGGAGGTGAACGGCTATCTGCGAAAGCTCGGCAAAAATCCGCTGCATTCGGCGGACAATCGAATCCCAACCAACTGGCACCGCATCATCACCGACCAGAAGATTGGCTATCTGCTGACCTACCCGCCGCAGCTCGATGCCCCCGGCAATGAACTGGCCGCAAAGGAACTCGTTAAAGCGCTTGGCGGCGACTACCCAAAGGTGGCAAAGCTTTTGGGTGTAGATGCCACCAACTGCGGCGCGGGCTGGTTGGCCTACTGGTACGACGCAAACGATGCATTTTGCTACTGGCCGGTGCCACCCGAGCAGATCCGCCCGGTGTACGACTCCGATTCCATCAAGCCGAGGCTTAAATATCTGATCCGAAGCGTCAATTCGCCAAACAGTAAAACCATGCGCCACGAGCTTTGGACCGACCACGACGTGACCTATTACACCGTGGGGGAAAACGGCGTAATTGCCCGTGATGCCACGATGGGCGAAAATGGTGTAATGGCGCACCGCTATGGTGCAATTCCGTTCATCGAATTTCGTAACAACGGCGACGGCGTCGGCGATCTGCCGATGTATCGTGCGCTCGTCGATGCCATCGACAAGCTGGTTTCGGGCTTTGCCAACGACATCGACGACATGCAGGAGATTATTTGGGTGATCAAAAACTACGCGGGCGAGACGGCTGAAACCGACTACGACCAAAACGGGAACCCCGTCCCGCGTGAAATTGACCTGCTGCAAAAGCTGAAAGCCAAAAAGCTCATCAGTGTTGACGGCGACGGAGGCGTCGACACGCTGCGCGGCGAGATTCCGTTTGAAGCCCGGTGTGCGTTTTTGGATATTCTGATCCGGCAATTGTACATCTCCGCCATGGCGGTCAACCCGTTCCCAGACGCAATTGGTCAGGCCAGCGGCGTTTACATCGACTTTTTATATTCGCTGTTGGAACTAAAGGCTGGATTGATGGAGACCGAGTTTAGAAGCGGTTTCGACGCGCTGGCTAAGGCGGCGCTGCACTGTGGCCGTCTGCCCGACGCGCAGATTGAGCAGGTTTGGACCCGCAACAAGCCTCGCAATGAATCCGAGGTGGTACAGATGATTTCCGGCACCGATTCGACGGTTCTCTCGAATGAGACCAAGACCAAGGCACATCCACTGGCCGAAAACTGGCAACAGGAGCGCGCACGCATTGCCCGCGAGCAGGGGGCGTAAGCGTTGTAAGCCAAGGCGAATTTTATGATTGAGATGTCATGGAAAAATTGCTATACTGTACTAACCAAAAGCATTGGCGAGGGTTATAGCTGGGAGGATTTATGATTAAAATAATCAAGAAAATAAGCTATGGTTTAATTGCGTTACTTATAATCGCAGTGGTTTTTATATTGTTAGCGATAAAGCTCAATTGGGACATTGGGAGTGGCTTTATTCCGGTATTTGGGATTATTTTAATATTGACGCTGCTTAGTATGACCATCGTTTCGGTTGCCCAAATGCTTAAAGCCTTCCGCAAAGACCGCAAGAAGTTATTAAAAACGTTTTTTATAAGGTGGGGGTTCTTTTTTCTAATGCTCTGTGCGACAGCATTTTTAAAAAAGGACGCCATCGAACCAATGCTTTTAGCAACGTCATTGGCCCTCGCTGTTTTTAGCTTTTGTTATTCTGACGCTGAAGCATAGCGTCGTTTTATGAATTTAAAAAAGTGTCAAGCTAAAACCCCGCTACGTAAAAACGTGGCGGGGTTTTTGTCAGTTATTTTTGCACAGGAATTATTCGTTTAAGGGTAATAGCTCCAACAGGCGTTTGACTACCCCGGTTGGGAAATCGGATGTGGGGGGATGCTCCAAAAGCGATTTAAGCAAATCGCGGGTGTTTTTGCTCTGCGGCAGCATATAGCCTGATTCGCGCAGAATATCTTCAGCCATTAGGCGGTTTGATTTTGCCACCACTTCGGCCAGTTGACGCACGACGGAGCTTTCGGATTTTGCGGCGAGCTGCAGGGCGATTTTCTCCTGCTTTGTCTTGCTCTGAGATAAAGCGCGCAGTGCAGCGGTGACATTTTCTGACTTTGGCTGCTGGGGCGGAAATGCCAGCGGCACCATCGAGATGGCGCCGGAAGGGCAAGCCTCGGCACAGGCACCGCAGCCGATGCAGCTGCTTCGGTCGATGACGCTGTTCTCAGTGTCGGAGGCGCCGGTCGGACAGACGTAAAGACACAGGCAGTCCTTGGTGCACAGGCGAATATTTCTGACGGCAATTTTTTTCATGACGCGTTACCTCCTTTCAACCTTGGCGATCTTCCAGCTTGGTACTTTGCAGACCGGACAAAGCTCGGGCGGGGTTTCGCCAACGTAGACGAAGCCGCAAATTTCGCAGATATAGACGTTGGTGGTTGTTAAGAAGCCGTCGCCCTCTTTTTCATAGCGGGCGAGCAGGGCGTTGAGAATGCGTGAGACCTTTTCGCTCCAGACCAGCGCACGCAGTGCGCCACGGTCGGGCTTTTGATCTGCCGCTGCATTGGCAGCGGGGAAACCGGACTCAAGATCCTTTTGCACTAGCGCAAGCAGTGCGGCGGAATCGCTTTCAGGCTCGGCGGGGGTTCTGGCTTTGAAATAATCAGCTAACTGGGTAAAAAGCGCCGATTCTTCAGCCAGATATTGTTTTTCACAGCCGCGCGCAAGGTTGGAACACAGCGCTGACAGCTCGCCGACGGTGAGTTCGCGCAGCGCCTCGGTCTCGATTGGTACAGTGGGCGCATTGGCGGGCGCGGGTGCTTCGGGCGCCTCAACCTGTTGCGGTTCGAACACCGATTTGGGTGCGCCGCAGATGGGGCATTGCCAGTCCTCGGGGACATCCTCCCACTTGGTGCCGGGGGCGATGCCAGTGTCTGGCGCGCCGGTGGCCTCGTCATAAGTATAACCGCAGACGGTGCAGACATATTTGCTCATCCTTTTACCTCCCTATAATGTTAAAAGCAAGGCCCCCAAAGGAGCCAAGCGTTTCTGTCGGATAAGATTAAGCGGACGAAAATAAGTAAGCCGTGGGCAGCCCAAATCACATTTGTGCTACCCACGGTGAATTTTTGCGGTGGCCTTGGAGAAATTAGGCCTCTAGCTCAAATTCTTCTTTGCCGACGCCGCAGTCGGGGCAGACCCAATCCTCGGGAACATCCTCCCACTTGGTGCCGGGGGCGACGCCGTTATCGGGATCTCCGATCGCCTCGTCATAGACATAGCCGCAAACGATACAGACATACTTTTTCATTCTCATTTCCTGCCTTTCAGTTTTAATGCGGAATTGCTTGTTATAAAAAGCCCAAAGGCCTTTTCTCAAAGATGTTTGTTTTGAGATTGTCCTTATCATACCATAAATAAACTATTTTAAATGTGATTAAATCACAAAATTTTCGATAAAATTTCCTAAATATAGCCCTTAAAATGGAACTGCGGGCATTTGTCGCTTTCGATTACAAAAAAAATAGCGGAACGCACGAAATTGAGACCCGAAAAATGGCGAAATGTTCAAATTGCATTGACGCTGCTGGTTTAAAGTGCTAAAATAGGCCGTACATACTTATTATAGTGCTCAAGGAGGAATCCGCATGTCGGAAAATAATCCGTTGCTGTCGGCGAGTGAGCAAAACGCGCTGGAGCTAAAGGCGCAGCAGCTGCTCGAAGAAAAGGACTCAGAGGCGAGAATCCGCACCTACACCGGCCCGTTTGCCAAGGTTGTGACGGGGCTGCTGCTTTGTTGGGCGGTTTTTCAGCTTTATTATAACACAATCGGCGCGATGAGCGCGATTAACCTGCGTGCGTTTCACTGCATTTTTTTGCTTTGTTTTACCTTTTTGCTCTATCCCGCTTATAAACGTGAGAAGCGCACCCGTGCGCTGCCCCCGGTGTGGGATGTGGCGTTGATTGCATTGTCGATTTTTGCGTTTGGATACCTGATTTTAAACTACACCCGTTTTGCCGCCACCGGTGGACGCGGTACGAGGGCCGACCTGATTGTGGCGGGGCTGGCGCTGTTGGTCGTGTTTGAAGCGGCGCGCCGCGCCTCGGGCAATTTGGCTTTTTTGGCGCTGGCGTTTTTAGCCTATAACTTTTTGGGGCAGTATATCCCCGGGCGCTTGGGACACAACGGCTTTACGCTAAAGCGCGTGCTGCTCACCCAATTTTGGGGTACGCAGGGCGTTTTGGGTGTGGGCATCGGCGTTTCGGCCACCTATATCTTCTTGTTTGTGTTGTTTGGCGCGTTTTTAAAACACAGCGGTTTTAGCCAGTTTATCAACGATATCTCGCTGACGCTGGTGGGGCAAACCCCCGGCGGCCCGGCGAAGGTCAGCGTGATGGCTAGCGCCCTGATGGGCATGATTAATGGCAGCGCCATTGCAAACGTTGCCACCACCGGTACCATCACTATTCCGCTGATGAAGCGCACCGGCTATAAAAAGGAATTCGCGGCCGCCGTTGAAGCGGTGGCCAGCACAGGCGGCCAGTTTTGCCCGCCGATTATGGGTGCGGTCGGCTTTGTCATGGCGGAGTTTTTAGGGGTCAGCTATACAAATGTCATGATTGCGGCCTGCATCCCTGCGCTGCTTTATTACCTTGGGCTGCTGTTCTCGGTACATTTTGAGGCGAAGCGGCTCGGCCTTTCGGGCATTGCCAAGGAGAATATCCCCGACGCGGGGCGGGTCATCAAAGACCAGGGGCATCTGATTGCGCCGCTTGTCGTGCTTATGGCAATGATGTTCATGGGCTATACGCCGCTGTTTGCCGCGGTAGCCGCCATCTTTGTCACCATCGCGGTCAGCTGGGTGCGCAAAGAGACGCGCATGGACCTTAAAAAGGTGATCGACGCCACCTGTGAGGGTGCGCGCGGCGCGGTGGGCGTGGGTGTTTCCTGCGTGATCATCGGCGTGATTATCGGCACCGTGACGCTGACCAGCTTAGGGCTCAATATGGGCTATCTGATTTTGCGCATCGTGGACAACAGCCACATTTATCTGACAGGATTTCTCGTCATGATCATGAGCACGATTCTTGGCATGGGCGTGCCGGGTGTTGCGGCCTATGTCATTGTTGAAGCGGTCGCCGTGCCGGTGCTCATCAAGGTGGGTGTTATGCCGATGGCGGCGCACATGTTCTGTCTGATTTACGCCTGTCTTTCCAACATTACGCCGCCGGTTGCGATGAGCAGCTATGTCGCGGCGGGTATCGCCAACTCCGACCAGACTAAAACCAGCCTGCTTGCTGTGCGTTTGGGGCTTGTCGGCTTTGTGATTCCATTTTTCTTTTTGAATAATCCGCTGCTACTTATCGGCTCGTCGCCTGATGTGACGGCAGTGCAGACCGCTTGGGCGGTGGCGACCGCGGTCATCGGCACCATTGCGATGGTCAGCGGGCTGGGGGGGTGGCTGCTCGGCCGTTGCAACTGGGTTGAGCGCACAGTGCTTTTAGGTTTTTCATTCTTTTTAATTGACCCCGGCGTCGGCACCGATTCCATCGGGTTTGTTGGACTGGCGGCGGTGTTAGCTTTCCAGATATTTAAGCTTGTGTCTGCCAGAAAGGCAAACAAGCCCGCCTAAAGCGGATGGCATTAAAGCGAGCCGAGATCATTCGGTACCGTGTCAAGCGGTTTTTCCAAAAGGTACAAGCGGAACGTTTATTGAAAATAAGTTCCCCATACGCTCACAACGGCCCCGGTTGGGGTCGCCTGAGATAGATTAAGAAAATGAAAAAGAGGAGACATTAAAATGAAAAAGACCCTTGCAGTTATTCTTTGTGCATGCATGCTGGTCGTTGCTTTTGGCGGCTGCGGCAATTCTGCCCCGGCATCCAGTTCCGCGCCCGCAGGCAGCGCTGACCAGAGCGCACCGGCACATGACCCGGTGGTTATCAATTTCCCGACGGCGAGCGCTTCGGGCGCACTTTATGCAGTGGGTGCGGCTATCACCGATCTGTGGAGCACCAAGCTCGACTATGTCAACGCATCTAGCCGTGCTTCCAACGGCGGTATTGACAACCTGAACCAAGTCGCCGACGGAGAGGCGCAGGTTTCAATCGCCATTTCGAGCAACTGCTATCAGAGCCTCAACGGCACCGACAGCTTTGAAGGCGCCGCAAACGACAAGCTGCGTGTCATCGCGGGCCTGTACTTTAACCCCAATCAGGTGGTCGTCACCGAGAAATCGGGCATCAGCACGCTGGCAGACGTCAAGGGCAAGCACTTTGCTGTTGCCGCTGCGGGCTCCTCGGTTGAGGGCGAGTGCAAGAACCACTTTACCGCTGCTGGGCTTAACTTTCCCGACGACCTCAACGCAGAGCCGCTGGCCTTTGGCGACGCCGCCGATATGCTGCAAAACGGCACCCTTGACGGCGCATGGATTATGAGTGGCGCACCCGCTGCTGCTGTGACGCAGGCTGCCACCGCAGGCTGCCAGCTCGTGAACATCGGCGACGATATCATCGAGAAGCTTCAGGCGGAATATCCGTGGTATGCCCCCTACACCATCAAGGCCGGCACCTACCCCAATCAGGACGCAGATGTGCAGACCACCGCGATTAAGATGGTCATGTTCTGCAGCGCCGACCTCGACGAGCAGGCTGTCTATGACCTGACCAAGACACTGTGGGAGAACATCGACGAACTGGGCGAGTCGCAGGGCAACCTCAAAGGTCTGACCGCGCAGGAGGCTGTTAAGGATATCGCCAACCTGCCGCTTCACGACGGTGCCGCTAAGTACTATAAAGAAATCGGCGTGATGTAATCGAAGCCGCATAATAAAATAGCATGATTAAACCCCCGCCTATGGCGCTTTTACGCGCATCAGGCGGGGGTTTTTGCAGGTCTCACCGCGATTAAGCCGATGTTTTTGATTACTTCTTTTAATTGAGGGTTAACATCGGTTTAATATTCATAGATATAAAGTAATCTTTAATAGGAGACGAAGCTATGTATTGGAATAGATTAATGGATCCGGACTCTGTTTACAGTGCGCCAAGACGTGAAAAAAAATTAATTTCTTTAGCATATAAACCTGAGGACGAAGTTATCGTTAAAGTGGAAGAGGATCTTAAAGAGGCTGCCAAAAACGCCGGATATGATTTAACCATTCTTTATTCTAATAATTCTGCAGACATCCAGTTAGAGCAGGTGCGAGAAGCGCGCAAAAGAGGTTACAAAGGAATTATTGTTAATTTGGTTACGCCGCAGTCCGCACCCGCGATTCTTGAGGCTGCGGGTGATATGAAGGTTGTATTTATCGCCCATGTTCCTGACGATATGAGTATTCTCAACGAAAATGCAATCTATATCGGTGCTGACCAAGAAGCTGCCGGCAGATTACAGGGGGAATGGTTGGCTAATTATTTCAAGATAAGGGGCAAGGACGAAATTAGGTATATTCTGCTCAAAGGCGAAGAGATTTTGTACTTAACCGAGGAGCGCACCCAGTCTGCATTGCAGGCATTGGCTGACAACGGCATAAAGGCAATTCCGGCTGTTCCGCCGATAATTGCAGACTACGAGCGCACTGAAGCAACATCTAAATTACTCCCAATTCTCAGATCGGGCGTCAAATTCGACGCAATTATCTCCAATGATGATACGATGGCGCTGGGTGCAATTGAGGCGCTTGAAAAACTAAATATGGATCCGTCAAAAACAGTGATTGTTGGTCTTGATGCAACGGAGCCCGGGGTGCGGGCTCTTCTAGAAGGCAAAATCGCGATGACGGTATATCTAAATAGAAAAGAAAGAGCTGTGGCCACAATTAAAGCGCTGGATAATATGATTGCTGGAAAACCTTTCGATCAAGGAATGGAAAGCCTGGTATCTAAAGATAACCCTTATGCCATCATATATCCGTATGAACCGGTCACAAGGTACCATATACCAAGTGATTTCTATTTTTAGCTGTTTTAAGGAGCAAAATAGGATGCCACGGCGTGGAGATACTGCGGTTGGGCGCTGTCATTTTAGTCCACGCGCGGGGTTAAACCGCTTTTGCCACCATCCGGGCTTGTAACGGAGCAGAAAAGCGTTGAGGTAAGCGCCAAGATAGAGGATATACATGGAGTAGTAGATCCAGACCAGCGAAATAATAATCATGGTGAGATTCCCATAGATGCCAAAGAAATGGAATATGTCAATTAAAATGGCGTATATCTTGGAAAAGACGAACCACACGATTGCGGAAAATGCGGCACCGGGCAACTGCTGCCGGAATTTGAGATTTTTGCGAGGTAGTGAAGCGAAAAGCATGGCGTTATAGAAGGTGAGATACGCAATAAAAATTAGGCCGCGCAGATTCAAAAACGCCTCCCATAGTCCGATATAATAAGGGAAATAGCTGCCTATAATGTGTATGAGATATTTGCCGAAAACGACTATCGAAAAATCTAGCACAACGAAAAGGATGAGGAGCCCGGTATATAAAATACCGTGCAGGCGCAACCGGAAAAAGCCCTGTTCCTGATAGCCCTCATAAATTTCGCCAACGCCGCGCGCCAGACAAGCAAAGAATTTTGAGGCCGACCAAAGCTCCGCTATAAGTGAAAGAGAGAGCACAGACAACGAACTGTCATACACTTCTGCGACAATATTATGGATTAATTGCTGAAATTGCTCTGGTGCATAACTAAGCAGCGGTTGCAGAATCATTCCTTGGGTTAGCGAAGTAAAGGGGAGCAGACCCAGAAATAGCATCACTAACGGCACCAGTGAAAGGAAAAGGTAAAATGCGCTTGAAGCGGCGAATATGCTGATATGCGCGCGCCCAAGTCCCTGCCTGAACAACGAAAGGGCCGACCAGAATTTGTTCTTTTTCACGGCGCTGTGCTACCTCCTACCTGAGATGCTTGATAACTATTTTATGGTTAAGTATAAATGAAATATACATGTCCGGTCAAGCGGGGAGCCAATTGCCCGGATTGTTTTGAAAGTAAGGCAGAAGGAGTAGATTAATTCATGAAGCTGACAAATTATTCCAAATAATTCTTTGTTCTACATCTTTGCCGTGCTACTATAAACCAGTGTAAAGGAACTTTCCATAAAAGTGACGGCAAAAGGAGCGGTATTTCATGAGTCTGGCGTTATTGATCGAGATTGAGGACAAAAAAGAGCAGCTGAGCCAAATTGACGCGCAGCTTGACGAAAAAATACGCGATAAGGCCGCCTTTGAGCTGGCGCTGGCCTGTCACAATTTCAGAAAATTTTTTGAGACCCACCATTTTAAGGTTGAGGAGACTCTTGAGGAAGGCAACCGCGCCCTAACCGCTCAATATGGCGGGCTCAAAGCAACGCTGCACTATAATTCGGCGCAACAGCACAAGGGGGCATATGCCGTTTTATACCTGTCGGTCAAGTTGAGCCGAAACGAGAAATATAAAATTGTACTGCAGCGTAAAGATTCGGCTCGGCTGGATGTTAACGTGGCTTCACTTGGGTATTCGCTCAAGGACACACCCGAGGTTCAGCAGGGGCAGGAGCTTGACCGGCTGCAAAAGCAAATTGAAGCCAACGAAGAACGGCTGGCACATTTTCAGCAGGAGCAGTGGACTTACACAATTATGACGGACAAGAACAGCCCTTCGGACAGCTTTAATTCGATTATGGAAATTTTGGTTTATCTGATCAGATAACATGATGAACAGCAACAGGCCGCCGGTGAAGGCGGCCTGTTTTTGTAACCTGACTTATTGAGAGCGGCGCGTTGCCGGACATTTTGCCCCACAACTTGGGTAGGAAAAGGCACGTCGGTATGACTAAATTTCGGTATCGTCAGATTTTTGAGTGGCCGAAGCGCGGATGGCTCTACCGCCACGTCTGCCGCCGCGTCTACCACCGCGCCTACCACCAGGTCCACCACCGGGTCCGCCGCCGGGCCTACCACCAGGTCCACCACCGGGTCCGCCGCCGGGTCTGCCACCAGGCCCACCGCCGGGTCTGCCACCAGGTCCACCGCCAGGTCCACCGCCGGGCCAGCCACCGGGTCCACCACCGGGTCCGCCGCCGGGTCCGCCACCGGGCCAGCCACCGGGCCAGCCACCGGGCCAGCCACCAGGCCAGCCACCGGGCCAGCCACCGGGTCCACCGCCGGGCCAGCCACCAGGTCCACCGCCGGGCCTGCCACCAGGCCTACCACCGGGCCTGCCAGGTCTTCTACCCGGGTGCCGCCACGGTCCGGCCGGCCAGCGCAGCGGATTATTCCAGAAGTTCCAAGGTTGGGTTATGAACAGGTAGGGAAATGTGATGTACCAAGGAAAACGCTCGTACAGATAGGCGCTGACCGGCACCATGATAATTTGGGTAGGAACGATATTTGCAGGGCTAAGGCCGGGGTTTGCCGCCAACAGCATATCGGCCGTGACACCAAAATGGCTGGCGATCAGGTCAAGAGTATCCCCGGGCTGGATAATATATTCGAACAACTTTCAATCACCTCCATAGTATTATATGGAAATGACCGCACAAGTGATTTTATTGAGGGGAATTATAAAGCACGCTTCTATTATAGCGAAACATGTTTACGGTCTGACATATTCTAAAATTAAAAGGCTACCTATAAAACGGTAAGTTTGGCTCAAACCTTCTCTACAAACAACAAAGCAAACACGGCAGCCAGCACGACGCAGGCAAAAAAGATTGCGTTCATGCCAAAGGTGCGGGTCAACAGCGCACCAAGCACCGCACCGATCACGAAAAACACGATGATACTGTAATAGCGCAGGCTGTTTTGCAGGTCGTCGGGGTTTTTGGTGCGCCCAAACACCCAAAGACATTCGGTGGCGCTGCGCAGGTTGCCGGTACACATGGTGGTGGCATAGGCGTTGCCGTACATTTTACGGAAGCTCTGCACCTGTAACGCGCACACAAACGACACCAACACGTTGGCCAGCATGTCACCGCTTTGGGGGATAAAGGCGATTAAAAACAACACCAGCGTTTCAAACGCAATGACCACCTGACGCCAGTGGAATTTGGCGTGATCGTAATAGAACTGTTTAATGGCCTCGGCGGCAAAGATGCCCGCCGCAAAAGCGATGATTGGGACAAGGTAATAGAGACAGCCCCAAAAGTTGCCCTGCGCCATGTGCATGCCCACCAGTACGATGTTGCCGGTTTGAGCATTGGCAAAAACGCCCCCGCGGCACAGGTAGGTATAGGCGTCTAAAAAGCCGCCGACGACGGCTAACAATGCGCCAATTAAAAGCGTTTCAGATATATTTTTGTGGCGTGTCATGGGGATTCCTCCATCTGGTGCCACCGCGCGAAGCGGGCGCGCCTCCCTGCTAAATTGTTGTAAGCGACGCGTGGCAATATATATCAAAATTTACATCATATTAGCATAAAACACAGCAGAAGGAAAGGGCGGTGCCAATAGCTGTCTGTCGACAGTCTGTCAAAGCCTAATGCGTTAAAACTGACCATAGAAAGCCACAGGTTACCCATGCTAAGATGTAGGTGTCAGAAATGGCACACAGTAAAAGGGCGGAAGCGCATTAAAATTGCGCCCGTCCTTTTGTTGTGCAAAAATGCCTTTCGTGCGGGCGCTTAAACGGCACGATCGCCGCGGCGCAGAGCGGCTGCGCGCTTAAAAGTTAAATCGACGGCGGGAAAGGGCAAAAAATGGAGCAACTGAAACAACTGTTTGGCGAAAAGGCATTGACCTACGGCGAATTTGAAACTGCGCTGCAAGGTTGCAAAGACCTAAAGCTGGCAAACCTTGCCGGGGGGCAGTATGTCGACAAGGCGAAGTTTGCCCAGCTCGAGGTGCAACTAACGGAGGCCAAGTCTGGGCGCGAGGCCGATGCCAAAGCGTTTGGCGAACAGCTCACCGCTCAGAAAAAAGACGCGGGAATCGCGCAGGTGCTTATTCGGGCGCAGGCCAAGAACCTGACCGCCGCCAAGGCGCTGCTTAGGCTTGACGAAATTGTGTTGGATGGCGACACGCTCACCGGGATAGACGAGCAGCTTGAAGCGGTCATGCGTGAGAACCCCTTTTTGTTCGGGGGCGCGCAGGGTAACCCGCCGCCACCCGCAAATGGCGGTGTAGGCTTTGTCTCGGACGACACGGCAAAGTGGCGGCTCGAAGCGGGACTTCCGATAGCCGGGCAGTGATAACAGTTTGGCACGTCTTGCTCTGCTGCGCGCGGGTGGAGCATTTTTTATGACCTGTCACTATTTTTGTTCCAAATGTACGAATATTCATCCTGTGATATTAAAAAAGGAGACTAAATTATGAACACTTTTACTGAAAAGGCAACCAAATTTTTGGACGTTCTCGACGAGGTTTACCGCCGTGGTGCCATTACTGCGATGCTAGACGACGCGGCGCTTTCCAGCCAGTTTGCCGGCGCAAAGACCATCAAGTTGCCTAAAATTGCCGTGGACGGCGCGGGAGACTACGACCGAGATAACGGCTACGCACAGGGCGGGGTGGCTGCCTCTTTTGAGGAGCACACCCTAAAGTATGACCGCGGCAGAAAGTTTAGAATTGACGTACTCGACGACGACGAGGCCGCGTTTGACCTCTACCGTCAGGTGGCGCTGCAATATTTGCGCACCCGCGAGATTCCCGAGATTGACGCCATCCGCTTTGCCGAAATCTTTGACGCCGCCAGCCGCGCAGGTACACTTGGCACCGTGGTGCAGGCTGACCTGAACGCAACCGCCAAGCCACTGGCTCTGTTTGATGCGGCTGAAAAAACACTCAACGAAAACGAGGTGCCCGATGAGGGCCGCGTGCTGTTTTGCACCAATGATTTTTATGCGCTACTCAAATCTTCCGACGTGATTGCACGCCGGTTGGATGTAGGCGCTAACACCGGCGACATCGACCGCCGCGTCGTGATGCTCGACGGCATCACCCCGATCATCCGGGTGCCGCAGTCGCGTTTTATGACCCGAATTGCCCTGCTTGACGGCAGCAGTGCCGAGCAGAAGGTCGGCGGCTATACCCCCATCGCGGGTACGAGCTGCGACATTAATTTTGTCTACGCCAACAAAGACGCGTTGCACGGGGTAATCAAGCGCCGGTTTTCTAAGATTGTCGAGCCCGCGGCCAACCAGTCGGCCGACGCTTATGACATCTTCTACCGTGCGCACCACGACCTAATCGTCAAGGATAACGAGACAGCGGGCATCTACATCCACACCAAGGCCACCGCGCGCGCTTAATGCGGGGGTGGACAACATGACATATATGAAAAACGGCGGTTTGATCAGAATAGTCAATGACCGTGACGTGGCACGCTTTGTCGAGATGGGCTATGTCCCCATGGCAAAAAGTGAGAAGCCCGCCCGAAAGGCTGCCCGCAAACACAAGGAGGAAAAACCTCATGGTGGCGCGTGATGTTTCGGCGCTCGTCGCAGAGCTGTCGGCGCGGGATTTGATGTTCGGCGCGACCGAGGCGCAGGCGCGATCAGTCGCAGAACAGGCCAGACTTCAGTTAGCGTCTTATTGCAACTTGTCGGAATTCGCCCCGCTGCCGGACGGCATGTTCTACGGCTGGCTGACACTGACGGGCGCGCTACTATCTTTGCGTACCGACGCTACAGCGGGGCGGGTGACCAGCGTTTCGGAAGGGGATAGGACGGTGACCTTCTCACAGGAGAATGAGGGGTTGCCCGCTGCTTGCAAGGCGGTCGCCGGCCGCTACCGCAGACTGGGATAACAGAATATCTTTTGAGGTCGGGCGGATTTCTGTCCGGCCTCGTTTTATAACAGGGAGGGAATCGATTTGGATATTCCGGGAGGGGCCGCCGCGCGGGCTGCTTTGTCGGCTATGTATAGCGACACCGCTGTCATCAAGCGCAGCTGTACCGATGCGGCGACCAACAGCATGGTGACTGAAACAGTGTATGACGGGGTGCGCTGTCATCTTTCAAGCCGAAAGGGACTGGGTGCGCGACGCACCGCCTCGCTGAGCCAGACCGCGGCGCAGGCGCAGACAAACGCGGGCTATACCGTGTTTTTTGACTCCTGTATTACGGTGCAACCGGGCGATTTTCTTACGGTGACGCATGGGGAACAGACGGTGCGTGGGCGCGCGGGGCTGGCCGATTACGGCACGCTCGGGGTCACCGTCGCGCTCGACGGCGTGGTGATCGCCTGATTCCATGCTAAAGGGAGAAAAGACAATGGCAATTATTTTTGACTCGGGACTGTTGACGCGCCGGGAGGCCAAAACGCTAACCCCGGCGGATTTGTGCAAAATCGCGCTTTGCAGTGCGGTAGCGGTGCAGTTGCCGGGCGCGACGGTGTATGCTTCCGCACAGGCGCAGGGGGTGGTCGCGCCGGCGGTGTTTGTGCGCTTTGGCAAGATTGCGGCGCGAGAGAAGCTGGGTGGCGTTGAGCAGGTAGTCGTCGAGGCACAGTGCCGTTATCTTCCGCTGGCAGCGGAGGACGACGGCGAAAACGAGACGGCCATGCAGGCGATGCTCGACGCGCTGCTGGCAATCAACGGCGGGGAAGCGGATTTTTCCAGCCGGAACCGAACCGCCGAACGCACCGAACTCGGGGCGACCACCAAGGGGGAAATTCGGTTGGAGATTCGGCGGAAAGATGCCGCCGAGCTGGCCGAAGGCATTATGCGGACGCTGGAGCTGGGGGTACAGGCAGGATAGTTTGCGTAACCCGCGCTAAATCAAAACTTTATATCTTTAAATACATCTATATAATCAAAGCGAAAAGGAGACATGAAAATGGCACAATTGACAGGCGCAGTTATCAATGTTTACAGCGAAAAGACCCTCGCCATTGAGGCGGGAGCCAGAGGCACGGCGGCCATTGCGCTGCCGCTGGATTGGTATATGGAAGGCAAGCTCATCACGCTCAACGTCGACGATTCCGCGTTTTTAAAACTCGGGCACATGCTCGACGATATGATCGAAGTGCGTGAAATATGTAAGCGCGCTTCCAAGGTGCTGATTTATCCGCTTTGCACTGGCGGCGTGAAGGCGTCGGCAACACTGGGCGAAAACCTGACCGCGACCGCGCTAAAACAGGGCGCACGCGGCAACGATGTCAGCGTGGTGGTAGTAAAATCGGGCGAGCTGTGGCAGGTAAAGACCTTTATCGATGGCTGTGTGGCGGACAGCCAGCTTGTGACGGATGCAGCGGCCTTTAAGCCCAACGATTTTGTCGCCATCAGCGGTACAGGCGCCCTTGCTGCAACCACTGTAAAGCTAACCGGCGGCAGCGACGGTGCGGTGGTCGACACGGCGTATGACATCTTTCTCGAAGCGCTCAAGACTGAGGAATTCCAGACCATCGCTTACACCGGTGCCGATGCGGGCATCAAGCAAAAGCTGGTCGAATATGTCCAGCGACAGCGCGATGACGAGGACAAGTTCATTCAGGCCTGCGTGGGGAATATGCCTGCCGACTACGAGGGCATTATCTCGTTTGCAAACGGCGTTATTCTAAACGATGGCACCGCGCTGGACGCAAACATGGTCTCGGCGTGGCTGGCGGGCGCAACCGCCGCGGCTGCGGTGAATGAATCGCTCACTTACGACAGTTACGACGGCGCGGATAGCGTCACCGAAAAGCTGACCAGATCTCAGCAGCTTGTCTACAAAAATCAGGGTCTGGGTTGTTTTATCCTGAACAACGGCAAGGCCAAGGTTGAAAGCGACATCAACACATTGGTGACCTACACGGTGCAAAAGCAGAAGGATTTTTGTAAAAACCGTGTGCTGCGTGTCATTGATGGAGTTTGCACCGATATCAAGGCGGTGTTTGATTCTTCCTTTGCGGGCGCGGAACACAACAATGCAAACGGGCGCAACCGCTTTAAGGCGAGCATCTGTGACTATATGACTGCGCTGCAAAATCAGAACGCCATCGAGGAATTTGAATCTGACGACGTGACCGTCGCCGCCGGTGCGGATAAGGACGCTGTGGTGGTTACCCTGCGCATTAAGCCCGTTGACAGCATGGAAAAGGCGAACATCACCGTTCGCGTGAGATAAGGGGAGGATAACACATGGATAAGGTAAAGCTTTCTAGTATTCCCGCGGGGCACGACGGCAACGGCTATATCACGCTGGACGGCGGCGTGGTGGCGGCGTTTCGCATCGCGAAGATTTCGGCTCAGCTCGACGTCACCAAGGAAAGCCGCCGATTTTTGGGTGAGGTGATGACCCAGAACGCCGCCCGCGGCATGGCGGGCAGCGGCAACGTGTCTTATTACCACACGACCACCGCGCTTATTGACGCGATGAAAAAGTATCAGAACGGCGACAGCTACCCTGAACTGACGCTGCAATACTACGCCGAAGCACCCGGAAGCAAAGGCCGCTGCGAGGTGGTGCTGCGCAATGTGGTACTCGATGCGGTGAGCTTTGGCGCACTAGACGATTCTTCCGACGATGCCATGATGAACGAGAGTGCGTTTTCATTTGACGATTTCGACATCATTGAGCGGTTCTAGAAACAACAGGGGGGCGGCTTATTAAAGCCGCCCCTTTTTCTACAGCTCAGGGAAAATAGTTTTTCGATACAATGCGACACACCGCGCGAATAAAGCGTTAAAATTAGGTGAAAAGTGCATTGGTAATTTGCACAGAGGCGCTGCAAAAAGCGTCATAATAAGACAAAATTCTGTTTGTTACAACAAGATATGAGCGGCAGTTGAGAGCCGCTCGACAAAATCCGCCATCGCGCGCAAGAGGGTTTGTCCAAAAAGGCGCGCGGGGCAAGGCTTATTCATCCTATGCAAGAAAATACAAAAATATGCCGCGGGGCTGTATTTTCCGCGGCGAAAGGGGTTATTTTTTATGAATACTATTCGCTTGCTCAAGCAGATTGCGCGGGACGCCATCCGGACGGAAAGCCCCTGCGATATTATCTACGCCACCTATTTGGGCAATGCGCTGCGCATCGACGCGCTGCCGCTTGACCTGCCGCTGGATATGGTGAACATTCCGTCTAAGATGCAGAAGATTGAGGGCAAGATCACCTGTACGCTTAAAGAAGGCGAGGGCGTGGCGATTGAGGGCAGCGGCGACGTGCGCAGCATTAAGCTGACCGACGTGCCGGTGACTATCACGCTGGAATTAAAGCCCGGCGACCATGTTATTGCGGCGCGGCATGGCGGCGGGCAGAAGTTCACTATTCTGGATAAGTACTAAGGGCGGAATATGCACAGGGCGGTTTTATGCAAACGAAAAACGCACAGGTTGCCCTGTGCGTTTTATATGCGTATTAGCCGAAGATGCCTTTCTTTTTAGGCTCCTCTTCAACGTAGGGGGTGTAGGGCTGGTTGTCTTCGTAGAAGATGGTATAACAAATTATCACGCTACCAGCATTGGACATGATAATATTTTTGATACTATCATACCCTACTTGAGCAATGAATTCTTCAATAGGAGATAGTTCTTTACGCTGATTATCATACAAACGATTGGAATTCATTTGAAAAACTTTAATTCGTATCACAATAAAGTCCTCCTAGAGTTTTCCTTAATAATAACATAAAGGAGTGGCAAGAAAAAGGTGGAAAATCAACAAGCTGCTGTCTTGCAGGCGGACGAGCTGATCGATACGGAGAAGTAAACAGGGTAAAGGCGCGCTGGCATAACCCACCGCCTGTGGGGCAGGGCGGCTTTAGGCAAACAAAAAGCGCACAGGACAGCCCTGTGCGTTTTTAAGATGCGTATTAGCCGAAGATGCCTTTCTTTTTGGCGGCGTCCGTTTTAGTGCGTGGGGTGTAGGGCTGGCCGTCTTCGTAGAAGAAAGAATAACAGGAGTAAGAGCTATTGGGGCCCGAAACGATAATATTTTTAATATTTTCATAACCAATTTCAGCAATAAATTCTTCAACTTTTTCTATTTCATTGGCACTTAAATCTGCGTAATTAGACGAGGTCTTAGAAGCTATATCCGAGTTTATTTGAATAACTTTCAAACGTATCACAATATTACCCTCCCAAGTTTTTCTTAAATAATAACACATAATTGAAAGAGGTGAAAGACAATATGGATAAAACTAGTGTTTTGCAGCCTGATGAGTTAATGAAAGAGGTTGCAAAGCAAGGTGGAGCCATTGCGGGGTTGCTTAATAATCAGTGGACAACCCTGCAATTGCTTGATGGCACACTGCTGATGTCTTTCGGGATGCATAGTCAGCTTTTTGCAGCTATGTTGGGTGAGCTTGCACTGCAAAATAGCTTTGCCAGTGCGCAGTTGGGCGAACAGCAGCTTTACGATGCGGCTGCGTTAGAAGGCGCGTCTGCAATGTATCTGCTAACGAGTACACTTTCGGGTAATGTAGACAGGATGACAGGGTATCTGCTCAGAATGATGAATTTTAGTGAAACGACTAACGAAAGCATTGGGCAAGTGTTGCCGTTGCTAAAGGAAATGAGAGAATCCAGTGGAATTAACGATGCAGCCAACACGGCATTTGGTGGTATTGGGGCAATGTCAAGTGTAGGAGATGCTATCCAAAAATCTAACATTGGTGGGGTTGGAACTGCTCTTAAAACTTTTGGTGGCGCCGCTGGAATTATGGGTAAACTTGGTGCGCTTGCTCCGCTGCTTACCTCTGCTGCGCCGTTACTGGTTGGCGGTCTGGCGGTGGCGGGCATTGGTACAATCGCGTATAAAGCTTATAAAAACCATAAGGCAAAAAAAGAGGAAGAAAAGAAGGAAGAGGAAGCTCGAACTAATGTAGCAAACCCCCTGACCGGCGTGGAAGATGAGGTGGATACCGGACAGGCGAGAGCTCAGGTTCAAGTTGATACTACACAGGCTCTAGTAGACCCCTTTAACACAGGGCAGGGTGAAGATTCAGCCTACAACAAGTATCAAGGCCAAATTGAAAGTAGCCAAAAGACAGCTGACACCCTGCGCGAAGCGGTCAGAACTGGCAATATCGACGTAGCGGCGCAGCTTGGCGCGGTGGCAGATGCTCTCCAAAGGCTGGCTGAAAAACCCGCTGATCGCAACGTGAAAAGTGAGATTGTCATCAACACGCTGAAAACCAACACGACGCTCTCGGAGTTTAAGGAAATGTTCATCGAAACGTTGGTTCGCGATCTGGAAACAGTGGAGTAAAAGCAAAACCGCAGGAATTCACCCTACGGTTTATCTTTATTTACCTGCAGCCTTGACCATTGTCTTCGTAGAAAATGGTATATATTAAACAATAAATGTCACCAGATGTTGTTATTTTACGTACGTTTTCAAAACCAATTTCGGATATAAACTCCTCGATAAGGGTATATTCTTCTTCACGTCTGGCCAGTTTTTTTTGATACTTGGCCTTGCCTTTTTCGCTTTGGTCGTTTCTAGCTGCTATTTCGGCAGAAGGAAAATCAAAAAGGTCTGGGCTAATTTTAAAAACTTTCATTCTTATCATACTAAAAACCTCCGCTATGTTTTTTATCATTCTAGCACCAAAGGAAAAGGTTGGCAATGAACGCGGGGGACAACATCAAAAAAGGGGGAGCGCAATGTCGTTCCCCCTTGGCGCGCAGGATGAAATCACCCCGGCAGGTTGTCCTCGTAGAAAATCGTGTAGGTCATAATGCCCTCGCCACCGGGCGCGACAGCGATTTTGCGAATGTTCTCAAAGCCCACCACGGCGATGAATGCCTCGACAGGTGCCATTTCTTTTTTGCGCTGCTCGAGCTTTTGAGCATAGCGTTCCTTGCCCCTTGGCATGTTGCCGCTTTTTAAAAGCTCGTCGTAGTTTGTCAGATCAAATACCTTGAGGTTTAAGAGAAAAAGCTGCATTCTAACCATGTCAAAATCCCTCCACGATAAAATTTTACCACATATTAGAAAATTCTTCAAATATTTCGAAAAAATCCAACTTAAAAGGAGTAAAAATTATGAAAAATCTCGAAGGATTCTTAAACCCCAAGAAGAAACCAAACCTGCGCTTTATCCTCTCGGAGGATTTTGTCGGCGAGGATGGTGCGCCCCTCGTGTGGGAGATGCGCACCCTTTCGGCACGCGAGCTTTGCGAGGTGCGCGGCTACTACGAGGGTCGCGGGCAGGAGGAAACAACCCTCGCTCTGCTGCACCATTACTGGTTGGCGGTCTGGCGGTGGCGGGTATCGGCACAATGGCTTACAAGGCGTATAAAAACCATAAGGCAAAAAAAGAGGCCGAAGCGGCCAATGATACTCTCTCCGAAAAATCAATTATGGACCCAGTTGCCTTAGAAAATATGGAGAACATGCCCAGCAGAACGCCTTCGCTGCCAGCTAGAGAGCCTATTACCGAGCGGTCTATTATGGACCCTATTGCCTCAGGCAACATGGATGACATGTTTAATAACAGACAGGCAAGTAGCTTGGACAAAGGACAGATGACAGCAGCGGATGCCATGCGGGAAGACAGGGGGGACAGCAAGCTGATCGCCCAGCTTAGCGAGCTGACCGACGTAATGCGCAGAGTAGCCGACAAACCCGCTGATCGCAACGTGAAAAGCGAGATTGTCATCAATACGCTTAAAACCCACGCGACGCTCTCGGAGTTTAAGGAAATGTTTATCGAAACGTTGATGCGTGATCTAGAAACAGTGGAGTAAAGCAAAACCGCAGGAATTCACCCTACGGTTTATCTTTATTTATCTGCGGCCTTGACCATTGTCTTCGTAGAAGATGGTGTAAGCTAAATAATAGGGACTACCCGTTGAGGTGATTATGCTTCGTACATTTTCAAAACCAATCTCAGCTATAAAATTTTCTATGGGAGCTAACTCTTTTTCGTGTTTTTCTAATTCTTTCTTGTATTTTGCTATACCTTTTTCGCTTTGATCTTCTCTTGAATTTTGATCAATATAAGCCATATCAAATTTTCCTGGGTCAATCTTAAATATTTTCATTCGTATCATACCAAAAACCTCCGCTATGTTTTTTATCATTCTAGCACCAAAGGAAAAGGTTGGCAATAAACGCGGGGGAGCAACATTAAAAAGGGGGAGCGGCAATGTCGTTCCCCCTTGGTGCGCCGAGATCAATTAACCCGGTAGGTTATCCTCGTAGAAAATGGTGTAGGTCATAATGCCCTCGCCACCGGGCGCGACAGCGATTTTGCGAATGTTCTCAAAGCCCACCACGGCGATGAATGCCTCGACAGGTGCCATTTCTTTTTTGCGCTGCTCGAGCTTTTGAGCATAGCGTTCCTTGCCCCTTGGCATGTTGCCGCTTTTTAAAAGCTCGTCGTAGTTTGTCAGATCAAATACCTTGAGGTTTAAGAGAAAAAGCTGCATTCTAACCATGTCAAAATCCCTCCACGATAAAATTTTACCACATATTAGAAAATTCTTCAAATATTTTGAAAAAATCCAACTTAAAAGGAGTAAAAATTATGAAAAATCTCGAAGGATTCTTAAACCCCAAGAAGAAACCAAACCTGCGCTTTATCCTCTCGGAGGATTTTGTCGGCGAGGATGGTGCGCCCCTCGTGTGGGAGATGCGCACCCTTTCGGCACGCGAGCTTTGCGAGGTGCGCGGCTACTACGAGGGTCGCGGGCAGGAGGAAACAACCCTCGCTCTGCTGGCTAAAAGCATGGTCACCCCGAATTTGAGCGACGCTGAGCTGCTGCGCGGCCTTTCGCAGAAGGAGGGGAGAACCATCCTCGACCCGTGCGAGGCGATAAAATCGCTGCTGGATGCGGCGCAGCTAGGGGTGCTGTTGGCCTGCTACTTTAAGCATCAGCAGGTCAATAACTTTAATGAGCTGGTAGATGAAGCAAAAAACTCCTAAGGCGGGGCGGCGACGATATGAGCTATCGCGCCTACCTCGCCTTTTCAAGACACGGCATTCTCCCGCATGAATTTATGGCGCTCCCCTGCGAGGAACAAGCCTTTTTGCTCGCCTGCGACCTCACCGAACAGGACGAACGGCGCGAAGATGCCGAACGAACCCGCAGACGGATGCGGCGGCGCTGAGTTTTTGCTTTGCGGTCGCAGAAAGTCCAGCGGATGTTGAAAACCGAACCATTCGACAAAATGTTGCCTAAACATTCGCCGAAATGCGAGGATTTTCGCAAAAAGCGGACAGGCTGTGGCACTATAACAAGTTGAAAACTGATGCGTTCGACGCCGCTCGACACCCCGCGCGGCGGTAAAAACACGCAAAACAGTTTTAAGCGACCTAATACGTCAAAAAAGCGATTCCACAACAAAAGGAGGTCAAAAAATGGCTTACGAAATATACTTAGGCGGTTGCGCGCTCTACGGCGTCAGCTCGGTGGAAGAATCGGTCGCGCGCAACGTCACCGAGCACGATGCCATCGGTTCCGGCGTTTTTACCATGCCGAAAAATGCGGGGCTTAAAAGTTGGAATATCAAGCTGGAGCTGACACAGCAAAATCTCGGGCAAGAGGGCTGGCGCAAGGCCTCCGTGGTGCTCGAAGACCTGCGCGACATGCTCAACGATAAAAACGGTCAGCGGCTGGTCATCGTGTCCGACCAGCAAAAGCTTTCAAAACTGGCGTTGCTGCGGGATATTAAATATGAAACCAGCTATCAGGGCATCTATTCGGTAAGCCTTTCGCTGGTGGAGTATGTCAAGGCGCGGGTGAAATCATCTGGCGTGCCAAGCGTCACCCGCCCCGGTACACGCCCTAAAGCACCGGACAAATTTAAGGCTTTGAGCGCATATGATGAGCTGGCGGGTAAAAAGACTTTTGAAGTGCCAGATTCCAGTATAGAGTATCCTGTTCTCGAACCAAGCGGCACAAAGCCTGAAAATCTTGCTGGACTTAAGGATGACGCTATTGTTAGGGTTATCAAAGGGGATTCCAATAGCGCGTTCATCACCGAGCAGCAGAAGGAAGAGGCCGCCATAACCGGTGTCATGGTCAGTGCTTATGAAGATTTTGATAATAGTATGGGCTCGGAATAACAGCCCCCAAGGGAAATGCCCGGCTCGCATGTGCGGGTCGGGCTTTTTTCACATAACAAATTAAGGAGGAATAAACATGCTTTTAGTCAATAATCTTGACGTTTCTCAGGTGGTATATAGCGCAAGCTGGGTTGAAGAGCTAAACGGTGGACCTTCCACGCTGGATTTTTCACTCCCTGCTGCGCAGACGGCGAAGTTTTCTGTCGGTGATAAGGTCATCTTCACCTACGAAGGTACCAAGCTGTTCTATGGATTCCTGTTCAAGGTGGACAGAGGGTCGGACCAGGCCAGCTGCACCGCCTATGATCAGCTGCGCTATCTCAAGGCCGAAGCGCCGCTGATGCGCCAAAACGAGACGCTCTCCGATTTTGTCGCGCGGGTGCTTGCACAGGCGGGGGACAGAATTCGCATCGGTGAAGTGGCCAACACCGGTGTGAAGCTGTCGCAAAAGCTGTTCGAGAGCGGCAGCTATCTCAATATGCTCTATAATTCTATCGACGAAACTCGGAATTTAAATGGCTGCCGCTATATGCTGCGAGACGAGTTCGGAGCGGTGGCGCTGCGCGATTTATATGATCTGCGCACCGGAATTGTTGTGGGAGACGGCAGCCTTGCCACCGATTATCGCTATGGCCTCGCCATTGGGGATAACGCCTGCAACTACGTCAAGGTGGCTAAAAGCAGTAGCGAAGAAGGGCTTAAAAGCGCTATCATTGCGCAGAATGCCGACCTGATCGCCAAGTGGGGCAAGCTGGTGGCGTTTAAGACGGTGTCAAATGGCAACGCTGCGCAGATGAAAAGCCTTGCACAAAGCATTTTGGACGAGCGCGGCAAGGAAAGCGAGACTCTCTCGGTCGATTGCATCGGTGACCTGCGGCTGAGGGCGGGGTGCGAGGTGCGTTTGGATATCGCACAGGCGGGCTTAGATTTTCGCGTGCTGATTACCCGCGCCAATCACAGCTTTTCGGGCGCGGAACACACTATGAAGCTGACGATTCAGCGCAGCGAGTGGTAACAGTCTATTCCCAAACAGATTAAAGTTTTTGATCGAACTTTTTCAAAAGTTTGCAGGGCGCGGGACAGCGTCCCGTCGTGTCCATACCCATAAAAAAGCGCAGGAGGGGAGGAGAAACGGTCTGGGAGACCGTTTTACCGTGGGGAATCCCCGCTAGGGGTTCCCCAATTTGTGGATGACGCGGGTAACCCACTGGAATGGGAGCTGCGCCAATTGACCGCCACCGAGGGCGCGGAGCTGGCAAGGGAAAACGCGAGCAACATCCGGATGCTGACCACCATGGTAGCACATGCTTTGGTAAAACCGAACTTGCGCAACGCTGAGTTTCTCTATGCGCTCTCTCAGCAGCGCGGTAGAACGTTTTTGACCCCGCCGAGGCGTTGACCGCCCTCGTCACCGACAGTGAGCTGGCACGGCTGATTCTGCTCTATGAGCTGCACAATACTGTGGAGACGCAGGCGGCAAAGCCGGAGGAGACCCAGCCCGAGGAAGTTGCGGCGCAGTAGAAAAAATGAAAAACCGCCCGTGGTTGTGCGGGCGGTGGGGGACGATGTAAATTATTTAAGCTTTGTTGCGCAATGGGGGCAATAGTCAAACGTATAAGCTACGTCGTTGTTGCAACTGGGGCATTTGAGCGGTTCATCAACGCTGGGGTCCATTTTGTGGGCACAGTTGGGACAAAACGAAAAGGTATTGGAAATGTGGTGGCCGCATTTTGGGCAGGCGTAGATGTTCTCGTCTTCGTAGAAAATGACGTAACCTGACATGCCGTTTGGAACAGGGATGCCAACTACGTGTTTGATATTTTCACTCTTTATCTCGTTTAGGTAAGGAAGAACGAGATCGTTAATCTTTTGTATGGAATGCCAACCGGTAAGGAATGAAATTTCTTGGCACAAAATCACTTAAATCACCTCAAATTTATTATGGTATAGAAAATTTAAAAAAACAACGGAAAGGAAGAAAAATATGGAATATAATTTGAGCCAAACCTTTGAAGATAGCCGAAAGGCTGTCGATGACTATCTTAAATATATTTTATGTCAGAGTAGTGAACAACGGGAAAAGGCAGATTATTCATTGAATTCGCTCATGGATAGTGTCAATGCAGTGGGCACGGTGGCGGCTATGGCAGCCAAGGAATCTATGGTGTCGCATAACAGCACCTTTCAAATGCTACATGCGATAAACGAAGCGCAAGGAGCATTGATGGATCTTGTCATTGATTTTCGGTTAAACGGTGGTACTGGCGGTGGAGGTATATCTGATGGAGTTTCTAAAGCATCTTCTTTGGTCACTCTTGTAAATTCTACTAATCCGCTGGTTAAGGCGGCAGCAGTTGTAACCGGACTGTTTGGCTCCAAATTAGATGGAAGTGAAGAGATGAAGCGAGCTGAACTTAATCAGTACAATTCATTGACCAACAAAGCAATAAGGGCTAAAGAGAATGCCGGAAAGCTTGTTGGCGAAATAAATTACAGTATCAACCCCATGCCAAATCCTGCCACCAACGGCCCGGCCCCTTTGATGAATGGGAATTTGTATAGTATTTTGCCATTTATAGGGAGTGACGCTGATGCTGCGGCATTGATAGAACCACTAAAAGAAGGATACCAAGCTGCCGCTGAGGCTAAAGCAGCACATACACCAATGGCAATTTTACGCAGAAAGGCAGAGGAAGCGGCGAAGATGATAGAGCGTGAAATTGACAATGCAGGGAAAGAGCTAAAAGGCGCTTATGAAGCACGCATGCAGATCCCCAACCCCTCCACAGGAGCTGATGAATCCACGCAAATCTACAACATGCAAACCCATATCGCCACCATGCAGCCACAATCAGTACAGGTCGTCGCGCAACCCGCATCAACCAGTGTTGCGCCTGAACAGAACATCAATCTAAATATCAACAACGAGTTTAAGGGTATTCCGCAAAGCAAGAGCGAGCTTAATAATATCGGCGAATATCTTGCCCAACAGATATGTGACAAACTAAACTCCGGCGCGATGCTACTCTCTAACAACTGGTAACCCAACAAACGAAAGGAAGGCCTTAAAATGGACCTGTTTACAGCAATTCGCGACGTTGTGCACGAGATATTGCGAGTCGAACCGCTAACGCGGGTACAGTACGGCACCTACACCGGCACGGTTATGCGCATCGACGCGCTGCCGCTCGACATCCCAATGGATATGATCGAGATTCCCCCGTCGCTTCAAACGATTGAGGCGACGATAAGCTGCGAGCTGACCGAAGGTCAGGGGGTCGAAATTACCGGCACCGGCACCGTGCGCAAAATCAAGCTGACCGACGTACCGGTGACGATTACGCGCGGCCTAAAGCCGGGCGATAAGGTCACACTGCTGCGGCACTGCGGCGGGCAACGGTTTTCCGTGCTCGATAAAATCTGAGGGTGGCAAAAATCCGGCGCGCGGCGGCTTGTTTTAACAAGCAGATCATTTACATAAGGCGGAGGGACTCGACTCCGTCAGCGGGCGCGGACTCTTCGCCTTTTTGCGTCAATTTGAATGTACTTAGGGTTGATAAACTTTCCGCCGGGTGGGATAAGCCGCCGCTTTGGCTCATAAGCTTTAAAGACAAGCGCGTTCAAATGCGCCTCAAACGCAAAATTCAGGATAACATTTTAAGCGCCGCACGCTGTTCATCCACGGCTGCGGTGGCTTGCAAGAAAGGAAGAAAGTGATGAACAAACAGGTTATAGACATTTCGGAACACAACATACGGCATGGGGCAATTGACTGGCAGCGGGTGCGGGCTTCTGGCGTGGAGGGGGTCATGCTGCGCGTGGGCTGGGCGGGCTATTACGGCGACGTGGTGAAGGATGATTATATCGACGACAGCATTGAGGCGGCGAGCGCGGCGGGGCTTTCGGTCGGGCTTTACGTCTATGCGTACACCAAGAATCCTTCAGCGGCGCACCGCGCAGCGGGTCAGGTGGTGGAGATCGCCGAGCAGCACCCCGGTAAAATCAATATGCCAATTGCCTTTTGTGTGTGGGAAACCGATCTCCCCTGCCTTGTCAGTCAGGGCAAGGAGGGTCTGACCGACAGCGTCATCGCCTTTTTGTTTGAAATAGAGCGGCTGGGTTATTGCGGCATGTTTTATACCTACACCGCCTTTGCGCAGACTTATCTGAACCTCACCCGGCTTTGCTCGCGCGATGTCTGGATTTCTGACTACCGCTGTGATGAAGCGGTTCTGCGGCGCCAGCTCGGCCGCCGCGATTACGGCATGTGGCAATATATCGGCGAGCGGGGCGAGTGCGACGGCGTGCCCGGTGGGTGCCGCCGCAGCAACTGCTATATCGACTACCCGCTATACATAGCCAAGCGTAAGCTGGGCGGGCAGGGGTGTCCGGCGGTTCAAGGCTGACATATTTGAGCTTATCATCATCATAAATCATCAACAGTTAAGCGGGGGCGGGGTGCCCCCGCTTTTATGATGAGGCGTATCAGGTCTGGGGGATTGTTTTAACTCGGTGCTGTGTGGGGGAAGTGTTTCTCACGTTCACCCACTTGCACACGTTTAATAAACAAATTCAGAAGCTTAGTAGCTAGAACATTCAGCTACATGGTCTGCTTGGCTTTTTCTAAAACCGCTTGCAATTTTTGACATATTGGCGATAAAGCCTCACAAAAAGGCATGTTTGTCCGAGTTTTGTGCAACACCTCTCTATTGTGAAATGACAGTTCGTAAGTTTTCTGATATGCTTTGATTAATTTGTTGTGCGGATGATTGTGCGGTATTCGATGTAATTTTACACCTTATTATATACAGCGCTCTTGGCTGGTGCTAAGAACGCAATTACTGCAAAATAGGGGGAAGGAAAGCAGGAATGGAAGAGTAGCTAAATGCCTTGAAAATATGGCGGCATCGATGCAACATTACCCAAGGGTGCCAAGCATATGGACATACGACATGCGCGGGCACCCTATTTGCTGAAAAAGAGACCATTGGTGACGAAGAATTCATAAAAGCATTGGAACAAAGAATTGAAATGTGTCAACAAAAATGGGTGGTATGGGCCAAAATTTGGACCATGCCACCCAATTCGGTTAAAGATAAAATAAAAAAGCATTATTCCGGTCAGGGTTCCTGATTGATTTGGAGAATCCCCTTGAAAATGTCGCCTGCCAACAATTTTTCCAATGTGGCGATTGTGGGCTTGGGGTCTTGGGTCATGCCGCCTTTTGCCCAATCAAGGACAGCGCCTGTCAGACCGTGGGCATAAAAACGAGAAATCTGACGAATCTGCTGCGAGGAAAGCACCTGATCGCCGTTGGCGCCCCGCAAAATATTCTCGGTGAGATTCTTGTAAAAATCCATCAAACACTCTGAAAAGCTGTTTTGTCCTTGAAACTCAAGAACATTCAGATAAAATTTTCGATTTTCCTGCATATAACCGCATAGAGAAAGCAGACCATCGCTCCAATGTTCAATCTCAACAACATCGCCGATAATCGGCGTAATCTCGGTATAAAAGATCCAGCTGATGACGTCATATTTATCTTTAAAATGATAGTAAAACGTATTTCGGCTGATTTTACACTGTTTAGCGATGTTGCTTACCGAAACCTCAGCAAAGGGTGTTGCTTCAAGAAGCTGTTTTAATCCCTTCGCAATCATAAGCTTGGTAAATCTGGCATTTGACAATGACGTGGCCCCTTTCTTTTGCAATTGAGCATGTTCTTAAATCCGTATATTAACATAGATTTTAGATTCTGGTCAAACTGCAAAAGCTGCTTGACTTAACAGAACATATTAAATCTAAAGGAATTTTTAACTATGTTGCAAAATATTTTTCGCTTACTTATTGTAATTTTGCTGGCGGTTTGCGCAGGAAAGCTGGCCTCAAAAGTGCATATGCCGGCAGTGCTGGGGTTTTTAATGGCAGGTATGCTACTTGGCCCCCATGCTTTTAATCTTTTAACACAGGAAATATTAGATGCTCCTGTATATCACAGTTTGATGTCGATTTTGGAGTGTGGTATGGGTCTTATGTTGGGAACAGAAGCGGTATGGAAGAAAATGCGTGTCTATGGCTCACAAATTCTCATCATCACCCTTGTCCAATCCTTGTCAACCTTTGTATTGGTCAGCGCCGCTTTTGCCGCTATTTTTTATTATATGGGCATTCCGGTTTTTCTGGGGCTGATTTTTGGCGGCATTGCATTGGCAACAGCGCCCGCCCCTGCCTTGTCTATTGTGACGGAATATAAAACCGAAGGCCCCGTTACCAGAACTTTGATCCCTATGGCTGTTTTGGATGATATTATAGCGATCACGGTTTTCCTTACCGTCATGAGCATTGTGGTAAAAAAGACCGCCAGTGCTACCGTGCCAAGCTATATCATTTTATTTGTAGTGCTGTTCCCATTAATAATTGGCTTGCTGGTTGGTGTGCCTGTAGCGCTAATTTTAAAGCGCTGCCGGTCTAACAAAGTAAATGCTTTCGTTGTTTTCTTCGGCGCGCTGCTTGCCGCTATTTTTACGATGTGGAGCAATAAAAACCTGATGCCGTTCCCTATCCTAAACTTTATGCTCAGTGGCATGGCCTATTCCGCTTGCTTTGCCAACATTATTTCTACGGAAAAATTGGATGCCGTTATGAAATATTGCAATCCGTTGATTGGCGCTTGCTTTACCCTCATTATTTTAAACCTAGGGGTTCCGCTTGATTGTCATTTAATTTTGGGCGCGGGTACTTTTACTGCTGTCTATATCATCATGCGGGCGGCAGGCAAAATTGGCGGTGCGGCACTGGGGGGTTATCTTTCAAACGCGCCGACCACAGTCAAAAAATATCTTGGTTTAACCTTAATGCCACATTCCGGTGTCTCGTTGGTTTTGACCGGTATTGCAATTTCTTCGCTAACTGGCGTTTACAGCCAATATCGTGATATTGTTCTTGGAACCATTGCGGCAGCTGCTGTCATCAACGAAATTATAGCGGTGTTTGCGGCAAAGCAGGGCTTTAAAATGGCTGGTGAAATGGGAAAGGCGAACGGATAGCGCATAATTTGAAAAAAGATTCTGCAATGGCGCCAAGCATGGTTAAAACTATTAAGGAATTTTGGAGCGCAATGAAAGTTGTATATATGCGCTATTAAATTCCTATAGTTCAAAGGCCGCAAAACCGCACAGGACGAATGTCTGTGCGGTTTTGCTAACTGCGTATTCTGTATGCTTTTTCAAATTGTTCGTTAGGGAGATTGTCTTTCTCGGAGCCGCTTCTCTAAAAATTTAAGAAAGTGCCTTAGTCGATTATTACGACGGGTTTAATTAAATCCCTCGGCTTTTCGTCCATCAGCTTGAAGGCTTCTTCGATCTTATCAAAGCCTTTAAGGCGGTGGGAGATCAGCTTAGTGGTGTCGATGCGGCCATACTTGACCAATTCCAGCATCTTCTGAATTCGGAGTGCACCGCCGGGGCAGAAACCGCCGCGGATGGTCTTGTTTGCCATGCCCAATCCCCACGAATAAGCGGGCATCGAGAGCACATCCTTAATATCAAAGAAATTGACGTTCGAGATATATCCGCCAGCCTTGGTCATATCGACAGCCTGACGCAGCGTGTCCTGCGTTCCGCCCGCGATAATCACCGAATCCGCACCGCCGCCGGTCATTTCCAACACCTGTTGGACGATGTCGCCCTCTTTATAGCTGACGATGTCGGTCGCACCGTACTCTTTGGCGACCGCAACGCAGTTGGGGCGGGTGCCGATGGCGATGATGCGCCCTGCGCCGTGAAGCTTTGCGCCCGCAACCGCCATCAGGCCGACAGGGCCGATGCCGATGACAACGACGGTATCGCCAAATCGTACATTGGCGTTCTCAACACCGTGCAGGCCGGTGGACATCATATCGACAGTCATGACAGCTGCCTCGGGTGAGACACCTTCGGGCAAAAGCACCAGGTTGGCGTCTGCTTGGTTGACGTGGAAATATTCCGCAAAGGTGCCATCCTTTGAACCTAGGAACTTAAAGCTTTGCATAAGCCCTTCATCATGGGCGTTGTATTCGCCCTGAACGCCGGGGGCCAGCCAGTTCGGGGTGGTGCAGGGGACGACAACGGTGTCTCCCGGCTTAAACTTGGTGACCAGACTACCGGTTTCGGTAACGACGCCGACCGCCTCGTGCCCAAGAATCAGATTTTCGTGTTCGCCTGAGCCGCCGTGCAGAACATGCACGTCCGACGAGCATGGCGCCAACGCAATGGGGCGGACAATTGCATCCAGCGGACCGCAGGCGGGGCAATCCTTCTCAACCCACCCTGCTTTGTTTAAGCCTAACATGGCAAAACCCTTCATATTTTAAAAACCTCCTAATTGACTTATTAATTTTGCTATTATTTGAATTATAAGGTAGTGTATAAGATATAGCAATTAACAAATTGATAACTATTTTTGTTTTAAATTTAAACACCTATGGCGATTGGGGATAAAATGGTAAAATCCAGATAAAATCGGCTGTTTCAGTATTTTTTTATTGTCGGTTTGCGGTTTGTTTTTGGCAAAAAAAGTGGTTTGAATGTGCCTGATAAAACCCGTCAGTTATTGACATCAAAGTGTTTTGAGGGTACTATATAAAGGAATTTACAGTACTATCGATGGCGTTTTCTCCCCGCCGCGCTTTTGTTTTGGCAGGGATTCTTTTGTATGCCTGGGTTTACAGGCAAAATCTAAGGAGGGCTTGTTGTTGCCAAAAGTTACGCTTTTATGTCACACCCCTGAGCCGGAACGGGTGGTGGCTGCCGCCGCCAAGCTATGTTATTCGGCGCAGTCGGTAGAGGGGTTGCTTGATGGTCTCACCCCTGAAAAGACCGAGGGTTTTTTAAAAATGCTGGTGGACTTGGGACACGAAAGCCCAGTTGAGCACGCCAGCTTTACTTTTGCTATTGAGGGGGTGTCGCGTTCGCTTTTAGCGCAGATCACCCGGCACCGTATCGCTTCTTACAGTGTGCAAAGCCAGCGCTATGTGCGGCTTTCGCCGTTTGAATACGTCACGCCGCCCGAGGTGGCTGCCGACCCTCAGGCGCTTCTCGCCTATCGCCAGGCAATGGATGCCGCCACCGAAAGCTATGAGAAAATTACGGCAATTTTAAAGGAAAAGCATCTTAAAACGTTATTGGCGCAAGGTGTGCCAGAGAAGCAAGCTGCAACAAAAGCCGAAAAACAAGCGATTGAGGATGCCCGCTTTGTGTTGCCGAACGCCTGTGAAACCCGCATGGTTGTCACGATGAACACTCGCAGCCTGTATAACTTTTTCCGCCATCGCTGCTGCACCCGCGCCCAGTGGGAAATTCGCGAGGTGGCTGACCAGATGCTGATGCTGGTTAAAGAGGTGGCGCCGGTGATGTTTGGCCTTTCGGGGCCGCCCTGTGTGGCGGGCAACTGCCCCGAAGGCAAGATGAGCTGTGGAAGAATGAAAGAAATGCGGGAACGCTATAAAGGGGCGCAGGCATAATGAATGGCAGACTGATTGTTTTTGAAGGTCTTGATGGCAGCGGAAAGGCCACTCAGGCGGCGAAAGCAGTGCAGCGGCTTGAGGAAAACGGACAGGCGGTTCGCGCCATCTCGTTCCCCGATTATAACAGCGAATCTTCGGCGCTGGTTAAAATGTACCTGCGCGGCGAGGTCGGCGCACTCGATGATGTTAATGTTTACGCCGCCTCAGGTTTTTATTCGCTTGACCGCTATATCAGTTATCAGCGCGAATGGAAAAATGATTATCAGGCGGGTAAGACCGTCATTGCCGACCGCTATACCACCTCAAACCTTTGCCATCAGATGGCAAAGCTGCCACGCGATGAGTGGGTGGCCTATATCAGTTGGTTGGAATACTATGAATATGTGCAGCTCGCGTTGCCAAAACCAGATCTGGTGTTATATCTTGACATGCACCCGGCAGCCTCTCAGCGTCTGATGGCGCAGCGCTACAACGGCGACGAGGCAAAAAAAGATCTGCACGAGCGCAACCGGGCATATTTGGAGTCCTGCCGCGAGGCGGCACTGTTCGCCGCAGATACGCTGGGCTGGGTTATTTTACCTTGCTCCGACGCGGCACACAACCCTTATCCCGTCGACGTCATCGCCGACGCCGCTTTTGCGGAAATTTCCCGCCTGAGTGCGGTAGCAAAACAGTAGAACTTCGGAGGCCTTATGCTAGAATTTAAAGAAATCACCATGGCCGACAAGGACTGGACCACGCAAGTGATGCGCTATTCCGGTCTGCGCGGCAGCGAATATACCTTTGCTAACTTGTTTAACTGGGCCGTTACTTATACGGTTCGCATTGCACGTTTTGAAGATTTTATGATCGCCCGCAGCGGCGCGGTACGTATGCATTACCTTTATCCCGCCGGGCGGGGCGATTTTGCCGGAGCGCTCAAAGCTATGGAAGCCGACGCCGAATCGATGGGCATTCCGTTTGAAATGTATGGCATCCCCACCGAGGGCGTCGAAAAAATTGAGCAGATTTATCCCGGGCGGTTCAAGTTTACCGCGGTGCGCGATAACTTTGACTATATTTACAGCCGTGAGAGTCTGGCGACTCTTGCTGGAAAAAAGCTACACGGAAAGCGCAATCACATCAACCGCTTCGTGGCGGCGAATCCCGACTGGCGCTATGAGCCGCTGACCGAGAAGAACATCGACGACGCCAAGGCGATGAATGTTGAATGGTGCAAGCAGAACGGCTGTTTTGAAAAACACAGCAGCCTGCATCGCGAGGCTTGCGCCGTGCGTAGTGCCTTTAACCACTATTTTGAGCAGGGGCTCATCGGCGGTGTGCTGTATGTGGGCAATAAGGTGGTGGCCTTTACCTTTGGCAGTCCCGTCACTGACGACACCTTTGTGGTACATGTCGAAAAGGCGTTTTCAGATATTCAGGGTGCCTACCCGATGATAAACCAGCAGTTTGTCAAAAATACGCTGGATCAGTACGAATTTGTTAACCGCGAGGACGATCTCGGGGAAGAAGGCCTACGAAAAGCGAAGGAATCTTACCGCCCCGTGATGATGTATGAGCGCTATGCCGCTGCTGAGAAATGATGGAAGAACAAAAATTCACCTTCACACAGGCGACCGCCGCAATGGCGGCGCCATTAAAACAGCTTTGGCGAATCGTCTTTGGCGATGCGCCGGACTATATCAGTCTGTTTTTTGATCACCGCTTTGTACCAGAGAATACAATGGTGGCGCTTTTTCAGGGTGCGCCGGTCGCAATGCTGTATTTATTGCCGATTACGATACGGGAAAAAGAAACAGATTATGATGCTCGGTATATTTACGCTGTGGGAACGCACCCCGATTTCCGTTCGCAGGGGTTGAGCGGTGGGCTGCTTAAAGCCACCCATGCCCGGCTTGCGGCAGAAGGGGTTGCGCTCTCGTTGCTTGTCCCCGCCGAACCGTCGCTTTTCGCTTATTACGGCATGCGCGGCTTTAGCACCGAGTTTTTCCGCCAAACAGCGATCTATTCAGCGACAAAAAGTGGCAGTCAGGTACCGCTTAAAACAGCCGAGTTGCCCGAACTGCTGGCGCTGCGCGACAGTTTTTTTGGCCAAAGCGGTCTTTACGCCCGCTGGAACACAGAGGCACTTGCCTATCAGCAAAAAGAAGCCGCGCTACTCGGGGGTGAAACAGTGGTGTTTGATGCACCCGAGGCGGGCTACGCGCTTTGCTATCCCGCGGGGAACGCTGTCATCATCAAGGAATGGGCGGCTAAGGCGATTTATCCCGAGGTTTTAAATGCAATTGCCGCGCGGTTTGACTGCGAAAGAATTATTCTTCGCCTGCCTGCTGATTTTATTGTTGGCGGCGCACCTGAACCTTTTGCCATGACCAGATGGTATCTTTCAGAAAGGGATGCACCACAGGGAAAGGCCCCGTACCTTTCGCTGGTGCTGGATTGATAGAAAGATTAATGGAAAAACCAGCCAACATTAAAGAATATAAAAACGCGTTACGTAACCGTTTTAAAGAGCGCCGCCATTTGATGACCCAAAACCGCAAGGCGCTGGCTGACCATCGCATCGCGGTGCGGCTTCGGTCGTTGTTGTGTTACCGGCGCGCCAAGACGGTGCTTGTCTATGTTTCGATGCCCATTGAGGTCGATACCCGCGAGATTATCTCAAAGGCGCTGTCAGACGGCAAGCGCGTGGCGGTGCCGCGCTGCGTGCCGGGTACGCGCGAGATGGAGTTTTATCTCATTGAAAGCCTGGACGAGCTTTCGCCCGGCACCTTTGGGGTTTTGGAGCCGGTGCCCAACCCCGGACGTTTGTTGCGAGATTTCTCGCACAGCATCTGTGTGGTGCCGGCGCTCGCCTGTGACCGCAATGGCTACCGCCTAGGTTATGGCGGCGGATACTACGATCGTTTTTTGCGCGATTATCCCGGCGAAAAGGTGTTGATACTATATAAGTGCTGCCTTGTGGCACACCTTTGGCATGGCCGATTCGACGTACCGGTTGACCGCATTGTCACCGAATATTTTACCGCCGGCACCGCCGTGCGCAACCAGGGGGGTAAGCCGCGCTAAAAGCGGCTTATTAAAACCTTAATCCATTTAGAATTTTTTACACATAAGAACAGAAAGCCCCAGAAGGGCTTTCTGTCTGGCGTTCCGCCTAAGTAAGAAAATCAGTTGCGTTTAGCAGCATCCGCAGTTGTTACCGCATCCGCAGTTATTTCCGCACATGTTGCCGCATCCATTTCCACAACTGGTGCCGCCTAGCCCACCGCATCCGCAGCAGCAGAACAGCAGAATGATGATGATGATGATCCAAAGGCAACCGCAATTATTACCCCACACTTGACTTTCACCTCACATTGATGATTTATTACATACTATGCCTTTGATGTGGTGGTGGTTACAATGTACGAAGGGAGAAACCCGCAATGAGAAAAAATTTATCCGAAGAGCGCCCCCAGCCTGAGGGCAGGCGGCGGCGGCGCCGATCCAACGGAATGGCGCTGTTGGTTTCGGTGTTGCTGGTACTTGGTGCTGCCGGGTTTTTAGCCTTCTTCGCCATATCAAGCGCGACCGATCTCCTCGCCTTTGGCAAAGAGGATCGGCAGATTGAGGTGACGATTGAAAACGGCATGTCGGTCAACCAAATTGCCCAGCTGTTAGGCGAAAAGGGCGTGGTCGAGCAGCCACTGACCTTTAGGCTTTATGCCGCGCTGCGTAAAAAAGATAACGATTTTCAGGCGGGCAGCTATGTTTTTAACTCCAATATGAGCTACGACCGCATTATCACGGCGCTGCGCTCGGGTGACATCATCAAAGAGGAGGTCACCATCACCTTTTATGAGGGTATGACACTGCGCGAAATTGCTGCATCACTTGAAGAGAACAAAGTTTGTTCGGCTGAGGATTTTATCAGTTACACCCAAACGAGCGAGCTACCCTATGAGTTTGTCGATATGATGCCCGAAAATGACCTGCGTTTTTACCGGCTTGAGGGCTATCTTTTCCCCGACACCTACGATTTCTACGTCGGCGAGAACGTGCAATCGGTGGCTAAAAAATTCCTGAAAAACTTCCAAAACCGCATCATGCCAGAACTTTACTCTAAGATACAGGATGCGGGCATGACGCTTGACGAGGTGATCACACTCGCCTCGGTCATCCAGAAGGAAGCGGGCAACCCTGACGAGATGAGCATGGTTTCCTCGGTGTTTCACAACCGCATAGATGACGTCGGGGCGGGGCTGCCAATGTTGCAGTCTGACGTGACGATTTTCTATGTTGAAAACGACATCAAGCCTTATCAGAGCCGCGCCACGCAGGAAGTTTACGACGCCTATAACACCTATGTGTGCAAGGGTTTGCCGGTCGGCCCCATCTGTTCGCCCGGTCTAGACGCCATCAAGGCGGCGATAAACCCCGAGGAATCACAAAATTATTTCTTTGTCACCGATATCAACGGCAAATATTATTACAGCAAAACACTCGATGAGCATTATGCCAACGTCCGCCGGGCGGCGGCCGCGGGCGGTGCCGAACACGGCACCGACGTGCAGTAAAGCTTTAAAAATAAACGGCGGGCCGGGCGCGCGTTTGTGCATCGCCTGTGCCCGCTTGTTTTTGCAATTTCCTCATCAGAGCATAAAGGAGCGAACCGATGAAAAGACCTGAGCTGCTGTGTCCCGCCGGGGATTTTGAACGCCTTCAAACCGCCATCCGCTACGGCGCGGACGCGGTCTATCTGGGCTCCACCCAATTTGGCATGCGCGCCGCACCCTCGAATTTTACTATGGAACAACTGGCTGAGGCGGCGGATTATGCCCACGCCCGCGGCGTCAAGCTGCACCTGACGGTAAACACACTGCCGCGCTGTGACGAAGCCGCCGCATTGCCCGAGTTTTTGGTGCAGGTGGCGCGAACCGGCATCGACGCGCTGATTATCGCCGATCTTGGCGTGCTGACGACGGCGCGCAAGCTTTTGCCGGATATGGAGATTCACGCTTCAACCCAAACCGGCATCGTCAATCATTTGACCGCCAACGCGCTTTATGATTTGGGCGTCAAGCGGGTGGTGCTGGCGCGCGAGCTGACGTTCGACGAAATCAAGACCATCCGTGCCAAAACGCCGCAGGAGCTTGAGCTTGAGGTGTTTATTCACGGTGCAATGTGCATGTCGGTCTCGGGTCGGTGCGTCATCTCAAACTATCTCACTGGGCGGGACGCCAACCGCGGTGAATGCTCGCAGCCCTGCCGTTGGAGCTACCACCTGATGGAGGAAAAGCGCCCGGGGATATTCCTGCCGGTGTTTGAGGATGAACACGGCTCGACCATTTTAAACGCGAAAGATTTGTGCATGATTGAGCACCTGCGCGAACTGGCCGATGCAGGCATCGCTAGCTTTAAAATTGAGGGGCGCGCCAAGTCCCCTTATTACGTTGGGGTGGTGGCTAACGCCTACCGCGCCGCGCTGGATGCCGCCATGGAAGGCAAGTCCGCGCCTCAATGGACGTTGCGCGAGCTGCAAACCGTTTCTCACCGGGAATATTCTACCGGATTTTTCTACGGACGCGAGCCGCTGCAGCAAAGCTATTACGCGGGCGGCTATGTGCAGGATTGGGAGGTCAGCGCGGTGGTGGAGCGCTGTGAGAATGGGCGGCTGTACCTGATTGAGAAAAACCGCTTTGCCCAAGGTGATGTGCTAGAGCTTTTAGAGCCGGGGCAGCAGCCCCGTCAGCTGACGGTGGAGGATTTGCGCGATGAAGCGGGAGAGCCATTGGATGCTGCCCGCCATCCGCATATGAAGATCAGCATCGCTTGTCAGGGCAATGCAAGTGTGGGCGCTATGCTGCGGCGGGAGAAACTGCCGCAGGTCTGATGCCATTGAAAATGATTAAAAGCAGCGCCCTTACAACATTGTGAGGGCGCTGCTTTTACCGAGAAACCGATTGTCTGCGTAGAATTGAAGTTTGACTCAAGCTTTTTATAAACTTGGGGGCTCTGCCGCAAATCTTCAAGTATATAAGGATGTAAAACAGCTTGGAAGAGCGTTTTTGCCATGGGGTTGCCCCGATGCAGCAACTGGCAGCATTTTCGGCTTTGTGCCTAAGAGCGCCCGATGTTATTAAGAAAAGTGAATGGTCTGCAATTGCAAACCACTACAAAAAGAACGCGTCCTGTCCGGGCAGATCACCGGACAGGGCGCGCTTTTTAAGGGGAATATTCCATTATGAATTTGCTGTTGATGTGTTTGCCATTACACGGTTGCTGTACTAAAGCTTACGATTCAATGGCGATGGTGCGCGAAGACGGCAAAGTGTTGGCTTTCTTGGGCAAGGTCAGCTTTAAAACGCCGTTGGTGTACTCGGCTTTTATGGCGTCCTGCTGGATGCCGGAAACATCAAAGCAGCGGCTGAAAGCGCCGTAAGAACGCTCGCGCCGCACAAAGTTCCCCTTGCTGTCGGTCTCTTCGCTTTCGGTGCTGCGTTGGGCGCCAATGGTCAGGCAGTCACCATCGAGCGAGACGTTGATATCCTCTTTCTTAAAGCCGGGCAGGTCGGCCTCCAACTGGTAGCTGTCGCCCATATCCTTGATGTCGGCCTTGAATTCATCCAGCCCGGTGCGTTGGAAAAAGGTTTTTTCAAACTTGTCGAAATCAGAAAACGGATTAAAAATCATGCTGCTGCGTCTGCGGTCAAAGGGCATTAGATCAAACATATCAATTCCTCCATTCAATGACGTGTTGTTTTGATTGCTTATTTGACGGAACCGACGGTTCGGGTGACCAAGGCACCCATGTAACCGAATTCATTGGATTCACCCTCCTTATCTGTTACACTTCCAGTCTTTGTTGCTACAACTATACTATACGCTAGAATTGTAAGGAAATCTCGTAAAAAATTTATATAAATTATTAATTTTAGCACTCAAATATACCGAGTGCTAACTTGTTTCCGGGTAGCGAGAAAACAGATACAGAGCGGTTATCAGTACAAAGCAAAAAAAGAAGGCTGGGGTATCTCCCCAGCCTTTTGTATATGTGTGGTGCTTATACTTTCTTTTTAAATACGGCATTGATGCTTCTTGGGCCGTAGATGGCATCAAAAGCAAAGGTCGCGGTATCGCCGCAGTTTATACTGTTGGGGACAGCCTTTCCATCCACCTGAATGTAATAGAGAGTCACAACCTGCGTTTTTTCAAACGTCCAAAACGGCAATTTTAATGCGAGTTTGGGAAACTCGTGGAAGCCAAACTTCCGCTGCTGTTTCCTATAAATTTAAAAGGCCGGGAAATGATCCCCGACCTTTTTATATATACGAGCTTATGTTTTCGATATTCTCCTATAATCTTTTCTTAACATACGTTTTTGCGTTGTCGGGGGCGCCAGCCATTCGCAGCCTTATCCCTCTTTGGCAACTTTCTTGCCTTTTTGCGCAAAACGACAGACCGGGGCCATCACGCAGACGTCGCACTGTGGGCGTCGGGCGACGCAGACGGCCCGCCCGTGCAGCACCAGCCGGTGGCAAAAATCATTCGATTCATCCATTGGCAGGCAGGCCCGCAGCTCGTTTTCGCACTTGAGCGGGTCTTTGGTGGTGGTCAGCCCCAACAAATTCGTGATGCGGATGCAGTGGGTGTCGCACACGACGGCAGGCTGATGATAAACATCCCCGACGATGAGGTTGGCTGTTTTGCGCCCGACGCCGGGCAGGCGGGTGAGCTGTTCAATCGAATCGGGCACCACGCCGTCAAATTCCTCGAGCAGCATCTGCGACATCGCGACGATGTCCCTGGCCTTGGTCTTATACAACCCACAGCTTTTGACCACTTCGCCAATCTCCTCCGGTGTTGCTGCTGCCAGCGCTTCAAGTGTCGGATATTTTGAAAACAGTTCGGGCGTCACAAGGTTCACTCTGGCGTCGGTACATTGTGCCGAGAGCCGCACTGCGATTAAAAGCTCATGCGGTTTCTCATACTCCAGCGAACAGATGGCGTCGGGATAGGCTTCTTTTAAAAGGCGCACCGCCTCAGCGGCGCGTTGTTTTTTAGTCATGGATATCCTCCTTAAAATACCGGTGGAACACCGGGTGGGTAAAGCTTATATTTCTGCTGTATCCGACGCTATCACGTCGGACAAAGTGGCTTAACATTGGACGAAAAGGCAGTTACTTCGCTGATGGCGTTGTTATAGATGACGTCCACCGGCTCCCAGTAGGGTGCTTTGTCAAGGTTGTAGCGGCTGTTGATAATGGCACCCTGATTATAGCCCATGAATGCGCCGACCCATTCGGCGGGTAGCATGGTTTTGACATAGACCGAGGCCTCACAGTTTTCGACCCGGCCTTCGACCGAGAAGCCGCAGAATCCGCCTATGGCACGCGGCGCCCCGTAAATCTGCCCCGAAACGGCGACAACATCGCCCTCCACCGTGCAGTCGGAAAGGATTGCGCCATGCAGCGAGCCCGCAAAACCGCCCAGCTCGCTATCGCCTGCAACGCTTACCTTGGCAGTGCAGTTGGTGACGCGGGCAAAGGACGCCTCGTCACCGTGTTGATAGTTACCGATGAAGCCCGCAAAACCACCGGTCTTATAGTACCCGACGACCTTACCCGAGACGTGACAGTCGCTGACCTGTCCCATGCAGCGGCCTGCCAGCAGGCCGGTTGCGACCTCCCCGGCGGCGGGCGGTGCGGTGACGGGTGTTGAGACCGAGGCGTTTTCGAGTGTGAGGTTTTGAACCTCCCCGCCGGGGCCAATCACCGAGAAAAAGCCACCGACCAACGGGGCGTCGGGCGATTCGGGCGCTGTGAGCGTGATGCTTACATTCCGGATGGTGTAGCCTTGTCCATCAAAGACGGCGTTAAAGCCTTGGGGGCTGTCGTCCCGGATGTCGTTCGGCAGTAGCGGGCGGTTGACCCCGATGGTGGGGAAGGAGATGCCCTCTAAATCGAGGTCAGCTTCCAACAGATAGCGCTTTTGCTGTGCCTGACGGTCGCCGGAATTGACTGCCGACGCCATTTGGAGCAGTTCGTCCACTGTCGAAATGCGTACCGTCTTATATTGTGCCTTGGGCAGGGCGGGTTCAGACAGGTTTGTCACCGCCGCGAGCTGCCAGACGGTATCATTTTTGTGGTGGACTCGGCTCACCGGGGCGGTCAGCTCCTCTTGCAACACCTTGGGCACAAAGTGGTAGCGCACACTGCGCAGCGTATCACCGTCGGGCGTAACGCGCGCCAGCGTCAATAGATAGCTTCCGTCTGCTTCGGGTGCGGGCAACTCAGTTGGGCCCTTGAGCACATAGGGCGGGGTAACGTCGTCGTAGGCCGTAGAGTAGGTGAGCGCATACTGCTCGTTTTTCGGGGCAATATCCACCCCGAAATACAGGTCGCAAATCACTTCGGCTATCGGCTGTGGCAGGGTGTAGAGCGTTTCGCCCTGTGTATCATCTTTGGCAAGGGCGTCGAGCAGATCATTTTTCAGCAGCCAGCCATAGGCGTAGCCCACAGTGGCACTGTAATCGGTGCCGTCCCAGTCCAGTCCCCCGCAATAGTCTTCGTAAATCTCAGCAGCAAAGAGCATGTCCGACAGCGCCGACGAAGCGGGCGAAGGGACCTCGGGTGCGGGCTGGGAAGAAGATGTTCCGGGCTTTTGGCAGGCGCAGGCCAGAATCAGCAGCGCTGCTAGCAAGAATGAACGAAGGCGGTTAAAGCGCAGCATGGCAATCCCTCGACTTTCTTAGTTTTTATCGCATCTTGATTATACCGCGCATAAAAATAAAAAACAACGCGTAATAACTCGGGGGAACATGCCCATTTTGACCATGCAGCGATCCCGCAGCAAAAGGCGACACCTTGACTCAACCGGGTAGGCACTGCCGATGTGTTGAGCTTGAGGGTCGCATTTACTGCGGGATTACCAAAACAAAGGGGGCGAAGGCTAGGTATTGCAAGTCAGGCGCTAGCAGCAGCAATTATTCCGCAGGTTATTCCGGCAACAGTCACGGCCATTGTTGCGGCCTTTGTTCCCGCCATTTGAGTTGTTGACGGGCTGTTCGGCAAAAACCGGCCAGAATGGGCCGTTCGTGCTGTTGTTGGTTGTGCTGGTTCCCGCGACGACATTGTTGCGGCCTCGACCGCAGCCGCGTCCATTGTGGTTGCTGTTGTTATTGGCCGTGTTAGCGCGTAGATTTGCGTTGCCGCATCTGGGTCCGTCGAAGTTGTTTGCGTTGTTATTTGTTGTGGTGACGGTGCTTGTTTCAGAAGCGGATGCGACAGAGGCGCTGTTACATCTGCAAGGCATATTCAATCAACTCCAAAAAAAGGTTTGCTTCATCCTATGCCGAAGCAATAAAAAAGGTTTCAAGGTGGCTTGATAACCGGCGTGATACCATTAAATTTGTAAGGCATATGCATTAAAAAAATATAGATAAATTTTGGCTTGACCGCCAAAAACCGCATGACAATCAGCTTGCTTGGACAAATGCCCCGAGTACAAGCTCTGTGGTTTTGACAATTATTGAAGCCTTGGCGCGGTATACTCATGTGTACAAGGGGGAGAGAGTCTTGCCCACGGTTGTCTATGTGGATGTTCTGCTTGTCATCAACTTTATGGTCAACTTTATTTTGCTGCGGATAACAGCGCTGTTCATCCGACGGCAGCCGGTGTTTTGGCGGCTATGTCTGGCGGCTGTTCTCGGCGCTTTTGGTGCGCTAATTATCTTTGTGCCGGTTTATAACCGTGCCGTGCTGCTTTTATATAAGCTATTCCTGACGGTTATGATGTCGGTTACCGCCTTTGGGTGTAAGGGTTTTAAACGTGTTATGATGTCGGTGTTTTGCCTTTTCACCGTCAGCTTGCTCACTTCCGGGTTGTTGCTGCTTTTATCAGTGACAATGCGCCCGCGTGGCATGCTGGTTTCTAAAGGGGCGGTATACCTTGATATAGGCGCGGCGGCGCTCATCGGATGTTGTATCGCGGCTTATTTGATTGCAGGTGGCTTGTCTAGCTTGCTGGCGCGTGGCTCCCCAAAGGGGACGTTGTGCGAGATAACCGTGTTGCACGCAGGGGCGGTGAGCGTCTTCCCCGCGCTGGTTGATACCGGGAGCAATTTGACCGAGCCGTTTTCGCACTGTCCGGTTATTGTTTGCGAAGAGCAGGCGCTGGGCAGCGCTATGCCGCCGGAGTTAAAAAACTTTAGCCTCTCAAAAACGCCAGGGCAGGGGCTGCGGCTCATACCTTATAAGACGCTTGATTCCTCCGGGTTACTGCCTGCGTTCATGCCAGATACCCTGCTGGTGCGACCGCAGGGTGAAAGTGCCAGAAAAGCCGGCGATTGCTATATTGCGGTGCTGGATAAATCACTTGGGTCAGCTGATTACCGTGCCGTTTGCAATCCGCAGATGCTGATACCAAATTTCAATTTAGCGTAAGCTATAAAGTACAGAAAGTGGGGGCGTAAATATCATGAAAAAATCGGTGGGAACATTCTGCGAAGCGCTGCGGTTGCGGCTTTATCTTATACTGCTGCGCTTAGGCTTTACCGAAGCGGTGCATTACATACACGGTCCTGAGACGCTGCCCGCACCGCTTTCGCGTGAGGAGGAGCGGGTCATTTTTATTCGCCTTGAGCAGAAGGACCACGAAGCACGGCAGCAACTTATCGTGCACAACCTGCGGCTGGTGGTGTATATCGCGCGCAAGTTTGAAAGTTCCGGACTCGGGGTGGAAGATCTCATTTCTATCGGTACCATCGGGCTGATTAAGGCTGTAAACACCTTTTGCCCAAGCAGGGGTATTAAGCTGGCGACCTACGCCTCACGCTGCATCGAAAATGAAATTCTCATGTACCTACGCAAGTGTCAGCCACTAAAAAACGAAGTCTCGATCGACGAACCTTTGAATATCGACTGGGATGGCAACGAACTGCTGCTCTCGGACGTTTTGGGTACCGACCCCGATTCCATCAACCGCCCGATTGAGCAAGACGCCGAAAAAAGCATGCTAGCCGACGCCATCAACAAGCTCTGCGAGCGGGAACGAATGATTATGCAGCTGCGCTTCGGATTTTTAGACGGAAAAGAGCGTACCCAAAAGCAGGTGGCCGATATGATCGGCATCAGTCAGTCGTACATCTCGCGGTTGGAAAAGCGCATAATCAAACGGCTACGGCGCGACCTTGACAAGGTGATGTAAACGCTGCCGCACAAAATATCGGTCAATCAGCCGGTGACGCATACCAGCAGCAATCGAAACGCAACGCCCACGTGAATTCGGCCGCTCTTCCGATAGGGGGAGCGGCCTTCCTATTAATAAGAATTATTCTAACCGCAGCGTTGACAAGACGAAGGGTAAGGTGTATGATATTGCCCATAGAGGTTAGCCACAACTAACCAAGGGCAGGAATATATATGACAGGAGGATTTTAAGATGTCAGTAAAATTGAGCGGCGTCATGGAAACGCTACTGATAACGCTTTATATCAGGGCTAAAGATGCCATGAGCGACGTGCCTGTAATCAACGATAAAAAAGCCGCGGAGATGGTGCGGAAAATTGACTACGACTTTAAAAAATTTGAGAGTGGTGAGATGTCTTATTACGGTGTTTTGGCACGTGCAAAAATTATGGACGAACGGGTAAAGCGTTTTATCGACCTAAATCCGGACTGCGTTATTGTTTCGGTCGGCTGTGGTCTGGATACGCGGTTCTCGAGGGTGGATAACGGCAAAATTCGGTGGTATAATCTTGATTTTCCAGAGGTCATCGAACAGCGAAAGCTCTTTTTTCAACCGCATCCCCGCGTTACGGATATTGCAAAATCTGCACTGGACCCCAGTTGGACGCAGGCGGTTAAAACAAAGGGGCAGCCGCTGCTGATTATCTCGGAGGGAATGCTGATGTACCTTCAGGAAAGCGAAGTGGTGCAGCTTCTTGGGATATTGACTGACGGATTCGACCATTTTGAGGCGCATCTTGACCTGTTGTACAAAGGGCTTGTTAAGAAGGCGGGCATGCACGATACACTTAAAAATACCAATGCTCAGTTTAACTGGGGGGTCAAAGACGGCAGCGAGGTGGTGAAGCTTTGCCCCGTAATAAAGCAAGTTGGGCTAATCAACTTCACTGATGAAATGAAGCATTTGCTGCCGGGAATAAAAAAGCTTTTTACCCCCGTTATGTACATAACCAATAACAGACTGGGTATATATACGTACCGCAAAGGCGCGTAACGCCGAATTGCGCGTGCAGTTTGCTTATTAAAAATGCAGGGTCGTCTCTTTCGAGAGCGACCCTGCATTTTTTATTGCGCTGTGGCACCGTGTTCCAGCTTCAGCAGAGCCGCTTTCATCTCCAGTCCACCTGTGTATCCGGTCAGTTTTCCGCTTGCACCTACCACCCGATGACAGGGCACAACAATCATCATCGGGTTGCGGTGGTTTGCCATGCCGACGGCGCGGCAAGCATTCGGATTATCCACTGCTTCTGCGAGCTGCTTGTAGCTGCGGGTTTCGCCGTAGGGAATATCACAAAGCGCCCGCCAGACCTTTTTTTGAAACGGTGTGCCATACAATATGTATGGGAAATCAAAGTTTTTCCGCTGTCCCGCCAGATATTCGACGATCTGCGCAAAGACATTCTCGGTCAACGGGCAGGGCAGGTGCTCAGCATCCGGCTGCATTACCCGGTTGAGCGAGACGACAGTGCCATCGCTATAGCCGATCTTCAATAAGCCGAATTCAAACGGGTAGAAAGCGTATAATGTCATTTTGAACCGTCCTTTCTTATTAGCTTGAAGCAAAAAAATCACCGTCACTGCCGCCATTATAGCATAAGCATCCGGTGATTTCTTCTCTAGTTTCAACTAAGCAATTTTGATCAAGGATTGGCTTGCGTTAAGGCGGCAAATTGGGTGCAAAAAGTGAGATTCGACAAAAACCGCAGTATATTTAGCTACATAATCTTCTTGTACATAAAACGTAGGGGGAAGAGGGTGGTTTACCCTCAAGCAGTAGTTTGCCGACGATGAAAAAAATACATGAAATCAGCTCTTGTCTAATATAAAAATGGTATGACCCGTTGCAGCGACGATGAACAGGGTTGCCCCTGTTACAGCGGCAGCGCATTATACATTAACAGGCCGAGCAGCACCCCATACAGCAACGACGCAATCATCAGACCGGTGAGCGCCCCACGGGCCGCACGGCCTTTGACTTCATCGCGTAAGCGGTAGAACAACAACGCAAGCAAAATGCACAGCAAAACGCCAAAAATAAGAACCAACGGCATCGGCACACCCGCCTTCAAAAAGTCATCCTGACCAAACAAGCGGTCAAATTTCGGCGACGTTAAAGCCGTTGTCGGCTAGCGCCTGCTTAATCTGGTCGACATGCGCGTGATCACGGGTCTCAATCGCAATATCCAAGAAGCAGTCGGTGATGTTCTTATTGTTGCTGGTACGGTTATGGTCCACGCCGGTGACGTTTGCGCCGCACCCAGCCAGAATGGATGAAACTGCAACAAGCTGTCCGGGCGTGTCCGAAAGCTCAATGCGCAGTCTCGCGGTGCGCCCCGTCATGAGCAGACCGCGGTTGATCACCCGCGAGAGAATGGTCACGTCGATATTGCCGCCTGAAACAAGGCAGACAACATTTTTACCCGCGAGCGGCAGTTTGTTTGCGAGTATTGCCGCCACCGGCACGGCACCCGCGCCCTCGGCGATCATCTTCTGCTTTTCGATGAGCGCCAGAATAGCGGCGCAAATTTCATCATCGGTGACGGTGACAATTTCATCGACGTATTTTGAGCAAAGATCATAAGTTAGCACGCCCGGCATCTTGACGGCGATGCCGTCGGCCATGGTGGCCACCGAGGTCAGCGCTTTGCGTTCATGGTGTGCGATGGCGTTAAACATCGACGGTGCGCCCGCAGCCTGAACGCCGTAAACCTTGACGTTGGGGTTTAAGGACTTGACCGCGAAGGCGATGCCTGAAATCAGCCCGCCGCCGCCGATCGGTACGACCACTGCGTCCACCTCTGGCAGCTGATCCAATATCTCCAACCCGATGGTGCCCTGCCCGGCGATCACGCGCTCGTCATCGAACGGGTGAATAAAGGTGGCGCCGGTCTGCTGCTGTAGCTCGGCGGCACGGGCGGCGGCGTCATCATACACGCCCTTGACCAGCTCGACGTTTGCACCGTAGCTGCGGGTGGCCTCAACCTTTGAGATGGGGGCCGAGCCGGGGATGCAGATGGTGGCAGGAATGCCTATCCGCGCAGCGGAGAGCGCCACACCCTGCGCGTGGTTGCCCGCCGAACAGGCGATTACCCCGTGCGCACGTTCCTCGCTTGAAAGCTGAGAAATCTTATAGAAGGCCCCTCTGACCTTAAAGGAACCGGTTATCTGTAGATTTTCGGTTTTCAAGAATAATTTGCACCCTGTCGATAGTTTAGGTGCGTGAATCAGGTCGGTTTTTCGCACTACGTTTTTCATGGTAAAGGCAGCGTGGTAGATGCTATCCAGCGTAAGCACAGCGACCATCCCCCTTTCAATTTTTTTGAGATAGCAATAGCATACGCGAAATCGCCCATAAAATCAATTGCATATGTGGTAAAAACTAATAAAAAAACATTGCGATGCATGACTTTTCCTTATTTTTTATTTTGATAAAAGGTAATAAAGTTGAATATTAGACTAAACAATGCTATAATATTCCAGGAATGGAAGGAGCTAGCCAAGCAATGGCTGCCCCGAGAGAAAGCAAAGACAATTTAAAGCGTGTTGCCACACTGAACTGAAATCAGATGTCGTCCTTGCCATCGAACGCGTTCAGCAGCATTCTTGTAGCCTTGTTGTAAAAGACCGATGGGTTCCTCTGCCCTATTTGACACACTGGGTACCCGAAAGTCGGTATTACACTATTTAAAAAGGAGTTTTTGTCTTGCGATTCAGTAAATCTCGTAAATTATTACTGTTCTTGCTAGATATCAGCATTATCTCGGGATGTTACTTTCTGATTAGCCTGCTGTTGGGCAGCAGAAATATTAATCAACATTATATGGTTGTTGTGCTACAGCATCTGCTACTGATTGGCCTTTGCTACAGCGTCAGCCTGTTTGCCTTTAAGATGTATGACAGCCTGTGGCGCTATGCTGAGTCACAGGAGTATTTGACGCTGATTATCAGTGTTGCTGCGGCCTTTTGTAGTTATAGGCTGATGGAAGCTCTGCTACCGCTTGAAAAGCTGCCGGCTGCCGTTGGTATTACCGCCGCTTCGCTGTCGTCTCTGAGCATGTTGTTGGTCCGCTTTTCTTACCGGCAATACCGCAACTATAAAAAGCTTTCGCACGCAAGGCATATTCGGTTGGCTATTGTAGGTGCCGGTAGCGCAGGCGCCACCTTGCTAAACAATATTCAAAGTAACGCCGACAGCAATTATTTGCCGGTGTGCTTTTTTGACGATAACCCTGTCAAGATTGGCAAGCGCATACATGGTGTCAGTATTGTCGGGCCGGTTAATATGGTGGCGCAATACTGCAAGACGCATTATATCCAGGAGCTCATTATCGCAATGCCTTCGATCAACAGTAGCGCGCGCAGGAAGGTTATTTCAGAATGTGCACGCGCCGGTTGCGATGTGAAAATTTTACCAGATACCGTGTTGCTGTTGGAAAATAAATATGATATACTGGAAAAAACTATAAGACATGTCAATATACAGGATTTGTTAGGCAGAGAAAGTGTCACATTTGATTGTGAAAATGTCCATTATTTTCTAAAAGACAAGGTCGTCATGGTGACCGGCGGCGGAGGCTCTATTGGTTCTCAGCTTTGCAAGCAGGTGATGCAGTGCGCGCCCAAACGGCTTGTGGTGATCGATATTTATGAGAACAATGTGTACGATCTGCAGCAAGAATTGCTGCTGGATTGCGGAAAGAACATTCCTCTCAGTATAGAAATTGCTTCGGTTCGGGATGTCGAAAAGCTCGACAGCCTGTTTGATAAGTATCGTCCACAGGTGGTTTTCCACGCTGCGGCGCATAAGCATGTTCCGTTGATGGAGCTTTGCCCCGAGGAAGCTGTTAAAAACAATATTTTCGGAACCTATCATATGGTACAGATGGCCGACCGCTATCGCACTGAGAAATTTGTGTTAATTTCGACTGATAAAGCGGTCAACCCCACCAATATTATGGGGGCGACCAAGCGTTTTTGTGAAATGATACTCCAAAGCATGAAGGGCGTCAGTCAGACTCAGTTTGTCGCTGTACGCTTTGGCAATGTTCTGGGGTCGAATGGATCAGTTATCCCGCTGTTCAAACGGCAGATTGAGCGCGGTGGCCCTGTCACCGTCACCCATAAAGATATTATTCGGTACTTTATGACGATTCCCGAAGCGGTACAGTTGGTGTTGCAGGCAGCCACCATGGCCGAGCAATCGGAAGTTTTTGTGCTGGACATGGGTGAGCCGGTTAAAATTATTGAACTGGCCGAAAACATGATCCGCTTGTCGGGCCATCGGCCCTATCAAGATATCGACATCATCGAAACAGGACTCCGCTCCGGCGAGAAGCTTTATGAAGAGTTGCTGATCGCCAGCGAGGATTTGATTTCGACCCCGAATACAAAGATCTTTATCGAGCGCCAGCATCGCATTTCTCAGCATGAGATTCAGCAAAAGCTAAAGCACATTGGCGAAGCGCTGGGCAGCGAATCGGTGAGCCGCCTTCGTGCTGTGCTGCATGAAGTGGTGCCTACCTTTAAAGAACCCCATGAGGTTAATCAGATTTTTGAAGCGACCGAAACAGCACAATCGGAGCAAACAGCCCAAATGCTGAATCCCAGTGTACCTATTGTCATTCACAGTACGCCGGCTACTGTCGTAGCCGGAAAAATACCGGTATAAGTGATGCCGACAAGACAAAGGAAGTGACCCTTTGGCAGTCTATTACATTTTGATTTTTGTTATTATTCTGTTTGGCATCCTGCAAAACAGGTTTTTGCCTACTGAGCAAGCCAAAAAAGTTTATTGCATCGGGGGCGGTATTGCGCTGGCACTGATCTCCAGCCTGCGCTTTATGGTCAGCACCGATTATTACAATTATTGGGAAGGGTTTTTGCAAAGTTACTTTTTAAGCTGGGAAGATTTCTCGTACCAGCGATTTGAAAAAGGCTATCTTGCAATCAGCCGGTTGCTTTCTGGTTTTACGCTGGGGTATAACATTTTGTTTGTGGCGTTTGCCATTCTTTTTGCCGCCGTTATCGCGTGTTTTATTTACCGCCGTTCCGCCAATGCCTGGGTCAGCTTTACCGCCTTTGTATGCTTTGGTTTTTTATATAATTCCATGTGCTTTCTGCGGCAGTATACGGCCCTAATGATTATGCTTTTCGCTTTTAAATATGTTGAACAGCGTCGGTTTTTCAGATTCGCTATTTTTGTATTGCTGGCGTCTACTTTCCATATCTCCGCCATTGTAATGCTTCCATTTTATTTCATTTTGCGCATCCCCATGAATCGGATGACATTGCCGATAGCACTCGTTCTTTGTGGTATTGCTTTGTTGGGATCCGAGACGGTTTTAGGTATGGTCACCAAAGTGGCTTATAAACAACATGGGCTTACATCGGTGGAGGTTATCCACGGAACCAGCCCGGGACCGGGTATCGCTTTTTTAGTTTTCTTAGTTATCTGTCTGGTACTTTATAAGCCCTTGGTGCAGCGGCGTCCATATAACACTTTCCTGATCAATCTGCTTTACTGGGGGACCTTCTTTGAGCTGGTGGGCATTAAGCATGCTATTGTATCGCGTTTGGCACTGTTTTTTATGACCCCAGCGGTCATTCTTCTGGTAGCCGAGCTGGTAGAGCTTTTCAAAAAGAATATCCAATCAATCACTAGGAGTGCCGGACAATCACTAGCGGTTGTGGTGTTGATCTATGCTTTGTTGTTGACGCCCATGCTGATTCTGCACCAGCATCTTTTGGATATCAATTATAATGGTGTGGTGCCTTACCAAAGCGTCTTCTCAGAAGCGTTTAGGGACTATTAAGGAGGCATGGCGTATTGGCTGTAGCAAGAAAGGCCACAAAAAACAGTGGCGGCCGGTTGGTCGGCACAATTTTGCGACGACGAGCGGGTCTCGGGGAAGATATATTCCTTTTTTTGGCGACGTTTTTAATTTGCGCTTTTTATCAGATGGAAAATCACCGCCTGAATGTATCAAATATAAAATCAATGCCCGATTTTAGCGGACTTCCCGCATCATTTGCGCTTTTGGCGGAGTTGTTGTTAACCTATGGCATGCAGCTGTTTCGGGCGGGCTTCGCTGTATTATTTGTTATCACACTGCTTGTGCTGAGCCTGTCAAACGGTGTTTTAAAACGGTGGCATTTTGTGCCTGTGGTTGCGGCGCTGCTTTTACTGCCCCAGTTAGGGCTGGCTTTGCTAGGTGGCACTCGCCATGGTGACGGCATTCTTCGGTTTTTGTACGAGCTGTCCGTTATGCTTGGGCAATGGCCGCTTATCACGCTGCAAAAGTTATTAGCGCGTATATTACCATTTTCTGTCGGTTTGCCTTTGGTTGCTGCACTGGCTGTTACTACATCAGGTTTGATGTATACGCTGGGATATCTAATTGCCCGAAGCAGTCAAAAGCAATGATTCCACTTAATATCCGAAAACTTATGCTGAGCAAGTCAAGCAGCTCAGCGTTAGTTAAATAATACAATTTAAGGAGCGTTTTGTTATGAAAAAAATTATGTCCCTCATGCTTTCAGCGGCCATGATTATTGCAATGGCTTCGTTGGCAATGGCTGCCGACTATAGCAGCTCGACGGGAGAGACAGCAGGCAGCAGTGGCTTCTCTGGCACACCGGCTGTTGTTTCCTCGTCCTCCGTGACGCAGGCTGTTGCCGCTGGCAGTGCTGTAACGGTTACTGAGAATGCAGTTGTTACTCAGAACGTTGTTCAGAGCATTGCGACCGCTACCCAGCCTGTCACTTTTACCGCCCCCAACTACACTGCTACCATCAACCCGGCGACGATTACCGCTGCGCAGAACATCAGCCTGGGTGCCCTGCCGGCTAATGCTGGGATCGAATCTCTGTTTGGCAAGTACTTCAGCAACAGCTTCGCCTCGGTGCAGCTTGCACAGCAGGGCTCCTTTGGTGCGACGGTCGAATTCACCATTGCCCCCACCAACCTTGGTACACTGAATACTGCCAACCTGCAGTTCTTTTCCTATGATCTGGCTACCAACAGCTACACCAGAGTCACCACCCCATACACCGTTAATCCAAACGGCAGCCTTACCTTTTCCACGACGCTCGGCAACACCATTATCATCACGGATGGACCGATCACTGCAAGATAATTGCTTGACGCAAGGTTCTGATGGAGCTTTCCGCTGCGTGGCTTGACACAGAGGAAAGCTCCTTATCCTGTTTGTAAGGGGCTATGCGTATGATTTTAGATCTGCACACCCATATTTTGCCCGGCATCGATGACGGTGCCAAAGCGGTCGATGTTTCTGCCCAAATGCTTGCAGAAATTGCGCGTCAGCAGTTGGGACTAGCTGTGCTTACGCCGCATTTTTATCCATATGAATGTTCCGCCGACGATTTTTTAGAAAAGCGCGCTGCAGCCTATGCCAAGTTGGAAACCGCGGTGCAGGAAAAAACGCCCACTCTGGTTGGCTGCGAGATATTTTTATCCCCACTTTTGATGAAAAACCAGAATCTGCGCCGTCTTTGCATAAGCGGCACCGATTTTGCACTGATCGAGCTGCCTTTTACTGAGCACTTGGATGATAAGACAATCCGTCTGCTGGAAGATCTGCGTTATAATCATGGCATTAAACCCATTCTCGCGCATGTAGAGCGGTACCGGTCAATCACCCAAAGCCGTGATATGCTTGATACGCTGATTTCTTGTGGTTGCATGGTGCAGGTGAACGCAGCGTCTTTTTTAATGTCTCCGCTTAAAAGGCGGTTTGTATTTAATTTGCTCAAAAACTGCAAGATTGATTTTTTAGGCAGCGATTGTCACAATATGACAACACGTCCACCCAATCTGCGGCAGACAGTGGATTTTATTACTAAAAAAGCAGGCTTACAGGCGCTTGAAAAAATTGAAAAGCGCTCTGAGATGTTGTACAATCAGGCTTGCAAAAATCAATTTACAGTTATATAATTGAAATTGGTAACAATTTTAGAAAACCTTGGCAAAGCCAGTGCTTTTATGTGATATGTTAAAAGGCCCTATCATCTTCTGGGAGGAATATACTTGCAGGATTCAATCGACATCATAGAACTGTTTTCTATCCTACTTAAAAGAATTTGGATTATTATTTTGGTCACCGTATTTTGTGCGGCCGCGACCTTCAGCATCTTTAAATTTATGGTTGCACCGACCTACACGGCTCAGGCATTGCTATATGTGAATAATAATAATCAATATTCTGGTATAAATAACGTTAATCTCAACGATATCAACGCCTCCCAAAAGCTGGTTAATACCTATATTGTCATTTTACAGAACGATAAGATTATCGAGCAGGTTGCCCAGCGTTGCAATCTGCAATATGGCGAACTCAAAGATGTCAGCGAGATGATCACCATGAAGTCGGTCAACAATACCGAAGTGTTCAGCATTGCGGTCACCAGCACCAGTCCGGAGCTATCGGCCAAGATGGCCAACACCATGGCTGATATGGCGCCCGCAGAAATTATCCGCGTGGTCAAGGCTGGCTCTGTGGAAGTAATCTCACAGGCTGAGCCGCCGGCCAGGCCTAGTGGCCCTAATTCGGTGCGCAATGGCGTCATCGGCGGGTTGCTTGGGTTGATCCTCACCTGTGGCTGCGTGTTGTTATTTGAGATGTTGGATATCACCGTCAAGGGAGAAGAGGATTTGATCAGCCATTATAATGTTGCGGTACTCGGCGAAATTCCGGACTTTTACTCGGTGTCCAAGGGAGGATATAAAAATTATGAGAAGTAACGGATTATTCTCTCTTTTTCGCAGAACACACGACGCGTCTGATCGGACCCATGGTATTTTGATTGATGATAACACGCCTTTTGCTATAAAAGAAGCTTATAAAACGGCTCGCACTAATCTTTTATTCGCGCTGGCTACCAGCGAAAATAAATGCGTAATCATGACCAGCGCTTTGGCGTCTGAAGGGAAATCGACTAACTGTGCTAATCTGGCGTTAACCATGTCGCAGACGGGGGCTTCGGTACTGTTGATTGATGCGGATTTAAGAAAATCGACCCAGCATAAGATTTTTGGCATCTCCAATACCATTGGTCTTGCAGAGATTCTGGGTGGCTTTTGCAAAGTTGGCGATGGTGTACAGGAGCAGGTGCATCCCAACTTGGATATCATCACGGCAGGGCAGGTGCCACCGAACCCATCCGAGCTGCTCGGTTCACAGAACATGCAGAAGCTGATTGAAATTGTGAGCAAAAACTATAGCTATATTTTTATCGACAGTCCCCCGGTCAATATCGTGACCGATGCTTTGGTGCTGGCCAAATATGCTGCCGGCCTGATCATGTGTACGCGTTACCGGCAGTCTACCCATGACGAGGTGCGTCGCGCCGTTGCCAGTGTTGAGTTTGCCAACGCAAAAATTCTGGGCATGATTGTTTGCGACGTAAGGGATACCGGCTCTAGCTATTACCGAAAGAGCTATAAGTCATACAAAAGCTACGAATAAGCGCTGTGTCTGAAAATTGGGGTAAAGCCCATCAAATGGCCGGGCTATAACGGCTTTATGTGATTGTTTTGAGTACCCGCTGCGGTGCAGGTTGAAGAAAAGACAACCTGCCGCGGCGGTTTTTTGTGCGCAACAGTTTTTGCACACCCCCATACTGGCTCCCAAAACGGTTTGAGTCTGCGAAGGTTCAATGTGATTCACTTTACTGCGCACCTGAGGCGAAAAGCTGTGGTAAAGGCATTTTTAGCCCCCAAAAAACTCGGCATGATTTTATTAAAACATCATACTGCGATAATAGCATGCTGTAATTTCGCTGCATCCTCGCTACTGTTTAGGCTTTTAGAACGTGCATAACATAAAAATATAAATTAAGTATTGACAAATATGATAGAGATGGTTATAATCACATAAATCATATATAAATAATATGAATTAGAAAGAAGGAGGTCACAGAAATAAAAACATTATTCGAAATTTTGTTGAGAAGTAATTTTCGTTGTGGCCGAATGCCTTACTCCCGGGCGCATAGCAGGTTCGGGTGTAAGTGCTGTACCTATTTTTAGCAGCTGCCGCACAATACTGCGGTGAATTATCCGACCATCCGCGCCCGGGAGCTTGTCCGCAGAGGCATGCCCGGGCTTTTTATGTTCCGGCGACTAAAAACGAATGGAGAAGATTATAATGGCTAATAAAAAATATCGCTTTGAAACGCTTCAGATACATGTCGGGCAGGAGCAGCCCGACCCCGCCACAGATGCACGCGCTGTGCCGATTTATGCGACGACTTCCTACGTTTTTAAAGATTCCGCGCAGGCGGCTGGTCGATTTGGCCTGACCGAGGGCGGTAATATCTACACCCGCCTGATGAACCCAACTTCCAACGTGTTTGAAAAGCGCATTGCAGCGTTGGAGGGGGGCGTTGGGGCGCTGGCCACCGCTTCAGGCTCAGCGGCCATCAGCTACGCAGTGCAAAACATCGCGTGGGCAGGCGACCACATTCTGTCGGCTAAAAACCTCTATGGCGGCACCTATAACCTGTTTGCCAATACACTACGCGAACAGGGCGTTGCTACTACTTTTGCTGACATCACCGATTTGGTGGCCTTTGAATCCGCCATTTTGCCCAACACTAAGCTCATCTTTGCTGAGACCCTGGGGAATCCGAATTCCGACGTTACCGACCTGCGCGCTCTCGCGGATATTGCCCACCGCCACGGTATCCCGTTGATTGTGGACAACACATTTGCCACCCCATATTTGCTGCGTCCCATTGAGTATGGCGCGGATGTAGTGGTGCATTCGGCGACTAAGTTTATTGGCGGGCATGGTACCGTTATGGGCGGTGTGATCATTGATTCCGGAAGGTTTGACTGGGCGCAAAATGATAAATTCCCCGGCCTTTCAGAGCCGAACCCCTCTTATCACGGCGTGGTGTTTACCGAGGCCTGTGGCAATCAGGCCTATATCATCAAGCTGCGCACCACCCTCATGCGTGATCAAGGCGCGACGATTTCGCCGTTTAATTCCTTTCTCCTGTTACAAGGGCTTGAAACGCTTTCGCTGCGGGTGGAACGCCATGTTGAAAACGCGTTGAAAGTGGTGGAATTCTTGAAAGGCCACCCGCTAGTTGAGCGCGTCAACCACCCTTCGCTCGTCACCGGAAAAGCCAAAGCACTTTATGAAGACTATTTTCCAAACGGCGCGGCGTCCATCTTTACCTTTGAGATTGAGGGTGGGGCCGAAAAGGCACGACAATTCACTGAAAGTCTGGGGCTGTTCAGCCTTTTGGCCAATGTTGCCGATGTTAAATCGCTGGTTATTCACCCCGCGTCAACCACCCATTCGCAGATGAATGAGCAGGAATTGCTGGCTGCCGGTATCAAACCCAACACGATCCGGCTGTCTATTGGCACAGAACACATCGACGATATTATCGCCGATCTGGCGCAGGGTTTTAAAGCGGTTAATTAATACTGATATCCCGTTATAGATTCCGGGCAGCTTTGCCTGACAAGGATGGAGATGCAGCGCGGGCAAAATAAAGGCTAAATTCAATATTACCAAAAGCTAGGGGCCTCTGCGGCGTTGTCGCAGGGGCCCGTATCATTCGCGCTTTGTAGAATAAAAAACCGGATTTGCCGCCAACGCAGGCAAATGCCCGTATTTGGCGGCAGACCCGATGATATGGGAGGTGTGAATTGCATAGAACGGGGGCGGCGTACCCAACATGTTACCCGAAGTGGTAACAAATATTAAACAGCTGCGGTGCGTTTCTTTTTTGCACGCGTAAACTGCATGACATAGATGATAATCAGCAGAGCGATACCGATACCGTCGGTTATCGTACCGGCATCCACCATCATAATACCGCCTCCAATGAGTAATACTCTTTCTATAATATTACAGTTAGTTTTAAAATAGCCAGTCATACCGGTCGCAATGCCAATCATACCGATGACGGCGGTTACAATAGATAGAACCACTTTGCCGACAAATAGCCCGGTGTCCATCCCTTCAGGGCGTACCAGCACCATGACAGGATTTAGCACAAACATATACGGTACCAGATAAGCCGCCAAGCCCAGGCGTGCGGCGTTAAATCCAGTTTTCATCGGGTTGGAGCCAGCGATGCCCGAGCCTGCGAATGCAGCAAGCGCAACCGGCGGGGTGATGTCTGCTACGATGCCAAAATAGAACACAAACAGGTGCGCTGCGATGCCCGGAACCCCGAGTGCGACCAGCGCCGGTGCCGAAATGGTGGCCTGGATGATGTAGTTGGCGGTGGTTGGCACGCCCATACCCAACAGAATGGAACATAGCATGGTGAACAGCATAGTCAAAATTTTGCTGCCGCCAGCCAGCGCAACAATGCCGCCCGCCATTTTGAGGCCGAGACCGGTTTTGGTGATGACGCCGACGATGATACCGGCGCAGCCGCAGGTGACAGCGACGGCGACAGCGCTGCGGGCGCTCTGTTCAAGCCCAAGGATAAATTTCACCAAAAAGCCTTTGACGTCGAAGCCGTGGGTTTCGCGGATGATTTCAACGCACCATATGACGAGGCACGCAATGATGCCAAACAGCGCGGCGCGCATGGCGGTTCTGCCCGAGACGAGCATGTAGATAATTACGATAACGGGTGCGATCATATACCAGCCGCGCCGTAACAGGCTCCCAACGCTTTGCACTTCATTATCGGCGACGCCGGTGAGTCCTAATTTAAGCGCTTCAAAATGAACGTTTGTAAAAATACCGGTGAAGTACAACAGTGCGGGGATACAGGCCGATAGCGCAACGGTGGTGTAAGAGCATCCGATGTATTCGGTCATGATAAACGCCGCCGCGCCCATAATCGGCGGCATAATCTGTCCGCCGGTCGAGGCGGCAGCTTCAACGGCGCCTGCAAATTCCGGCTTGTAGCCGGTTTTTTTCATCAAAGGGATGGTGATGGAACCGGTGGAAACGGTGTTCGCAACCGAGCTGCCGCTGATGGTGCCCTGCAAAGCGCTGGCCACAACGGCCGCTTTGGCCGGGCCACCCACTTGCTTGCCGCAGGCGCTCATGGCGATGTTGGTCATCCAGTCGCCGACGCCGCTGGCCTTTAAAAAGGTGGCGAAAACGAGGAAGAGGAAAATGAAGGTGGCCGAAACATAGATTGGCGAACCGAGAATACCCTCGGTGCCAAGCCACTCCATCGTGACAACGCGGTGCAGTTTAAGACCGGAGTGACTCATAAAACCGGGGAAATAGTTTCCGAACAGCGCGTAGATTAAAAAGAAACTTGCCAGGCCGACGATAACCATACCGGCCACGCGGCGTGCCGCTTCCAGCACGAGTAAAACCGCTATCAGGCTGATGACAATATCGAGCTTGGTGAACATGCCGCTGCGCAGCAAAAGCTCATCGTAAAAAAAGACATGGTAAGACGCGCAGGCGACGGCCAGCAGCGCCAGTATGTAGTCGTAAAACGGAACCTTTTGTGTTGGCTTGCCATGGGCAGGGTAAAGCAAAAAGGTGAGCACCAGCGCAGCGCCCAAATGGGGGGCGCGCTGCAACGTAGAAGGAAAGGTACCAAACAGAGCGGTGTAAAGCTGAAAAATCGACCAGCCAACGGCCAACAGAAAGACAATTTTGGCCGGAATGCCTGTGAGCTTTCTAAAGGCGGATTCCTTGTCGTATTTGGACATAATTTCATCGCCGTCAAAAGCTTGTGGCTCTTGGGCGAGGGATTTTTCCGTGATGTCGCGCATAGACTAACGCTCCTCTCTGGGGTGTCTTTTTTTAAAGCTGGCGAATCCCGTAAGCGGGCGCGAACAGGATTCGCCAGTACGCTTTAGAATCTAGAGGGTTTTAAACGACTTTTTTAAAGCTAGATGATGAGCGAAGCGTCAATGGTAAGTCCTTTTTCCTTAAAGTATTTCACAGCGCCCGGGTGAAGCGGCGTGGTGATGCCGTCGAGCGCGCCTTCAAGGCTGATGTCACGTCCAGCGGTGTGGGCCGAAGCGATTTCAGCGGCGTTCTCATAAAACGCTTTGGTAATTTCGTAAACCTCGTCCTCAGACATATCCTTGCGGCAGTAAAGCGCTGCCTGACAGGTGATGGTGTTGAAATCCTCGGTGTTGGAATAGGTTCCAGCCGGAATGACCAAACGGGTATAGAACGGTGCTTCAGCCTGAATTTTTTCAAGGATTTCGTCCGGGATGTCGATGTAGTTGAGGTCGATGCTGGTGGTCATCTCAATGATGGAAGCGGCAGGAACACTCAGCACTGCGGCGCTTGCATCCAGATGGCCGTCCTGCATTTTAGCGGCTGCGTCGCCGAAACCATCGCGCTCGGCGGTAATATCCTTGGAGGTGTCAATCCCGGCGAGACGGAACACCATCTCAGAAGTGCCGGCAGTGCCGCTGCCGACCGGGCCGATGGCCACGCGCTTGCCCTTGAGGTCGGCGATGGTCTTGGCGCCGGTGGAAGAAGCCGCAATCAGCTGATAAACCTCGTGGTAGACCACGCCGATTGTGCGGACGTTTTCATAGTTGGATTTGAACGGCTCGTTGCCGTTCCATGCGGCGTCGGCGACGTTGTTCATCGAGATGCCCAGATCGGCTTCGCCCGCTTGCAGCAGGTTCATGTTTTCAACCGATGCGCCGGAGGAGACACAGCTGATCTGAATGTTGGACAAATGTGAATTCCAGGTGTTGGCCATCGCGCCACCAAGCGCGTAATAGGTGCCGCCGGTAGAGCCGGTAACCATAGTGTATTTGGCGGGGTCTGCGGGTTTGGCGGAAGCGGCGGAGGGGGCGGCCGTTGAGCCTGAGGGTGCGGGCGCCGATGCGGGGGAAGAGCTGCTGCCACAACCGGTGAACAAAAGAGCGAGCGCAAGTATCGTTGCCATAGCGAGTGTCAGTCTGTTCTTCATAATTGCCTCCTTAACTTATCACAAATGTTTTTGCTCCTCATCCTATTTTTCTAGCAGTCCGCGCCTTGAGGGCTTATTTATAGCCCAAGCAGACGACTTTGCCATCCTTTACAATCAGTTCATCGTCAAAGGTGATGGTGGGATCGTACTGCACCATGTCGATATGTACCGACGAGCGGGCGGGCTGGCCATAATAATAGCCGTTGCCCATTGCGATGTGGCAGGTGCCCATGGCCTTCTTTTCTTCCTCAAAGTCGCCGTTGAACATGCAGGCCGGGTTTAAGCCGATGCCGATTTCAGCGATGTTGTCGCTATCTTTGATTTCGGCGATCTGGCGACGAATCTCCTTGCAGATGTTGGCGTCGCCGCCGACGACCTCGACAATGCGGCCTTCTTCGATACGCAGCTCCACGGGGGTAGAGGGCTTGCCGTAGTAGCAGATCGGTCCGTCGATGACCAACTTGCCGTGGGTAGTGCCGATGACGGGACCCAAGGAAACCTCACCGTCTGAGAATGCCATTGCGTCGCCCGGGTTGCGCGCGATACCGCACTCGATAATCGGCTCCATCTGGTTCATTTCCATGTGAAGGTCGGTGCCGGCGGGGGTGGTGATATGCGCGTGTTTTTTACCCCGCCAGATGGCCTGGAGCTTGACGCCGTCAGCGTAGACCTTTTCATAATCGGCCAGTGCGCCGCCGCGGGTGAAGTTGTCGATGGTGCGCAGTACCACGGAAGCTTCTCTCAGGCGCTTTTCGACGATCAGCTCCTTGAGGCGGTTGTTATAGATTGCGGCGCCCGAGGCGGTGGTCATCCCGATAAACACGTCGCACGCTTCCATCGCGAGTTCCAGTGTTTTGGGGAAAGTGAGAGCCTTATCTTTGCCGCGTATCGGCATCATGCTGATGTTATATTCGGCGCCGCATTTAAGTGCTGCGGCGGCGCAGGCGTTTGCCATGCGCATATCGGTCTGGGGGTCTATTGCGATGAGTACTTCTTCGCCGGGCTTGACCCCTAACAGGTTGCTGACCAGGTAGTCGGCTCGTTCTATGCACTCAATAATACGGTTATTTTCCATGACGCAAAACCTCCTGAAAATCTATTATACTACAAAAAAGACATAAAATGGCATTTGATCATTCTGCACGACCGCGGCCGTCGGCTGTGCAGCCCGATCTATTAGTTTTTATGTTAACCTCAAAAAGTATATGCGTCAATATATTTGATAATATTTGTAATTTATATCCATAATTTGTTGAATTTAATGTGCATTTTGAACTATCGATATGAAGTATATCATTCATTATGTCCTCCAAAGGGATTGCATAATGGAGCAAACGACGTTATAATAGAAATTGGCTACTTGCATTTTACAACCAGTTTCGCCAGCATCTATATCACGATAAAGGAGATTTGAGTTTGATATGAGTACCGTTGACAATAATCTTATTGTGTCGCTCAATCCGCTTGAGCGCATCAACGCTCAGCTGCCTGATTTAAGCAAAACACACCGCAAGGTCGCGGAATATATGCTTGAAAACTACGACAAGGCTATTTTTCTCAGCTCCTTTAAGGTGGCTCAGAAAAGCGGTGTCAGCGAGTCGAGTGTCATCCGTTTTGCCACAACACTCGGCTATTCGGGGTACGCACAATTGCAGCATGAGCTGCAAGAGATGCTTAAGCATCAAATTTCGCTGACGCAGCGCCTGACCGATATTGTTGATGCTACCGATAGCGAAAATGATATTCTTGACACCGTTGTTCAAAAAAACATCGAGGGCATTCAAAAGCTGCGTCACACCATCGACGCGGCAGCTTTTCGCGATGCAACCGAGCTCTTGGCCAAATCTGCACGGGTGTTTCTCATCGGTTCGCGAAGCTCTTACGGCATGATCCACTTTCTGGGGCTGAACCTCGGCTGGATTCGGGACGGCGTGTATATCATCAACGGCGAAAGCCACGAGTTTGACAAGCTCTCTTCGTTGACGCCGCATGACGCGGTGCTGGCAATCAGCCTGCCGCATTATTTAAAATCTACCATTCAGGCGTTACGGTATGCCCATAAGTGCAAAGCCTGTACCATTTGCATTACCGATACTGCCACGTCGCCGATTGTGCAGTATGCCACGGTACCGCTGTTGACCAATACGCAAATTCTCTCTTATTCGGACAACATTGTGCCGGAGGCCTGCTTGATTACCGCGCTGCTCAACGCGGTCGGCTCCATGAACCGCATCGACGCACAGAAGATCCTTGAAAACCGTGAAAATTTCTGGCGGGAATGTGATATTTACGGCGGGCTGTGATGACTTGAGCACCATGCAAAGCTTGGCTGGTGCCGCGATATCCCTCAGTTTTTAGTATATTACGGATGACAGCGAAGCATGTTGATTTAGAGATTGCCGTGATAAAAATTTACTTTTTGGACAAAATCGGGGCGCCGTGCCAAATGCACAGCGCCCCTAATTTTATTATTTAAAGCATTGTAATGCAGGATATTAAATCATATCCTGCATTAAATCGTGCCGCCACTTATGTTTTATCAGTGGATATGCGTCTGCTAAAGCGTTACAATAACCGGCTTGTGTGAGACGGCGGGCAAGAATTTTTCGACCACATCGGCGGTTTTAAGCTTGATGCTGCTGGTGTTCTGACAGGGATGGCAGCCGATGAATTCGCTGTCGAGCACGTCCTTGTCAATCAAAAGCTGCACATGGTTTTGAGTGTCATTCATCAGGCCCATGATGCTCACGCTTCCGGGTGAAACACCGAGAAACTGCGCCATAAAATCCTCATTTGCGAAGCTTAGACGCGCCACACCGAGCTGCGCGGAAAGATCTTTCGTCTTAAAGGGCTTGTCGCCAGGCATCATCAACAGGTAGAACACGGTCTGTTGACGGTTGCACAAAAAAAGGTTTTTGCAGATGAGTACGTCGAGCGCGGCATCGATCACGCTGCAAACCGCCATGGTGGTGGCGGGTTCGTGGTCGGTGCGTTGATATGCAATGTCAAGCTTGTCCAGCAGGTCATAAGTTTCAAGCTCACGCTTGAGGCGCCCTTCGCAGTTCTCAGGGCGACCGGAGTAAATTTGCATCTCAATCATTCCTTAGCGTCATTTAGTGGTTGTTTTTATAAATTGTAGCATGTTTTTTTCAGCAGAGCAAATGGCCTCTTTTCATGGCGCTAGCCCTGTGCCAGAGAAATTTTTGCTGGGCAGACGCTTGGACAATGGTTGCCGCGCGCCATTAAAAAGCATTCAAGCAAGGTCTCTGACACTGCAAACTATCCGGCAAAGAGACGCGTAAGTATGTTTTATATAGAAATCGCTTGCAATATGTACAAAACTTATTTTGCCTCTTTGTATACCTCTATGAAAGTTACGCGGAAAAGAATTCCACAATTGACTGCCGACACACTTAGGTTTACTATAAGAAACATAAGGTTTATAACATACGAAAATAAACCTAAAATTTTAGTGAGGTAAAGCGATGGCGATGAAAAATGATATCCCTGTTTCGCTGGTGGATGTCGCTTATCGGCGAATTCGTGAGGATTTAGCGAAGGGTTATCTGACACCGGGCGAAAAACTCAATGTCCGCGTTCTGACCGAACGTTACGAGGTTAGCGACACGCCGGTTAAGCAGGCGCTTAACAGATTGATGGTGGAGGGCGTGGTCGAAAGCATTCCGCGCAAGGGAATGAAGGTCAAACGCATCACCTGGGCAGAAATTGAAGAGATTTTGGAATTTCGCATAATGATGGAGCGTTTCTACGCCCCGAAGGTCATCACATTGCTTCCTAACGATGTGCAGCTGCAAAAAGCATTTGATGCGAACCTAACCGAAAACCTGCGGCTGGCGCAAAGCTACAACACGGTGGATGAACATTTGGCTGTTTACCGGCTGGACCAGCAGTTTCACCGGATGTATCTGGTGTGCGGTGGCAGCCGAAAGGCGTTGCAGGTGTTTGATAACCTCAATTCCCATGCCTATGCCACCTATCTTTTTGACCGCCAGCCTAAAGAGAAAACCATCAGCGGTGTCGAAGAACACCGTGCTGTCTACGAGGCTATTCTGGCAGGCAACCTTGAGCGTCTTTTAGAACTTTTGGATCTGCACAATAAAAATGCGCGCGATATTCTCTATCTGACACTAAAAATTAACAATCGTATTGTTTGACGAATAGAAGGTGATACCACTATGAAGGTTCTCGTGCTAGAGGCTAGTACTTCCTCCGCGAAAGCCATGCTGTTTGATAGCGAGCAAGGTATTCTTGCACTCAAATCTGAAAATTATCCGCCCAAGGTGGGCGACAGCACCGTTCAAAATACCGAAGGCGTGTTTTACGAAATGATGAAAACAGGCGCTGAGGTGGCCAAAGATCAAAAAGTGGACGCCGTTGCCCTTTCGGGCATCTGGCACGGGTTGACGGTGTGCGACCAAAAGATGCAGCCGCTCACCCCAACCTATACCTGGGCCTATCTGGGCGCTGCCCCTACGGTGAACGCGCTGCGACGCGACAACGCTTATGTCAACAGCTATTATCAAAAAACCGGCTGCATGGTGCATTCCATCTATCCGATGTTTCGGCTGATGCAGCTTAAAACCGAAGGCTTGGCGCTTTCAGATCGCTTTGTCATGGGGCAGGGGGAATATAATTTCTACCGGCTGACCGACGGATTTTATTCAACGCCCAGCCTGATGTCGGGCTTTGGCGCGCTCGATACCCACAATCGCGATTATGACGGCGCGTTGCTTTCAGAAATGGGCATTACCCGAAGTCAGTTGCCAGAGCTTTCGGAATATTGGCAGACGCGGCCACTAAACAAAGCTTCCGCTGCGCTGCTCGGGGTGGCGCAGGGCATTCCGGTGTTGCCGCCCTTTCCGGACGGGGCGCTCAACCAGATCGGTTCGGGCGCGATGGCCGAAGGGGAGATGACCCTGTCAGTGGGCACAAGCGGTGCGCTGCGCATGGTGACGGCAAGGCCCGTTATTCCCGATTCACCCAGCACATGGTGCTATATGTCGCCAACCGGCTGGCTGTCGGGCGCGGCGACACAGGGCGCCTGCAACTGCGTAGACTGGATGAAAAACAAGCTGTTTGACAGCCGCTATTCCTACAGCGAGCTGGAGGAAAAGGCGGTTGATATCAAGAACCTGCCGGTGTTTCTGCCGTTTTTGTTCGGGGAGCGCTGTCCCGGCTGGCAGGATGAGCGTCTGGGTGGATTTCACGGCGTCAAGGCGGCTCACGGCCGCGAAGAGCTGTTTATCGCGACGCTCGAAGGGGTTCTGATGAATCTGCGACACTGCAGCGATGTTTTGACCAAAATAACTGGTCAGCCTAAAAATATCCACGTGTCAGGCGGCATTCTCAGATCGCAGGTCTGGCTGCAAATGCTGGCCGACATCTTTGGTCAGACCCTTTCCTGTACCGACGCTGAGCAGGCTTCACTTCTGGGTGGCGCGGCGCTAGCGATGGTGAGTCTGAAGCAGACCGACGATTTCAACATTATGGCTGACTATTTTAAGCAGCAGTATGTTTATCCCCGTGCGGAATTTAAATCGCTTTATGATGGGAGGTATGCGCGCTATCTGGAATGTTACAGCCGCTGCGATTAAGACAACTGTGTATGCAGAATTCCACTGAAAAATAGACATCTTTGCGGCAGGTTTTCCGCCTTGGCATTGTCCCCCGTCGTCCGCGACATCTGCGCTACGTCTCGTTTTTGCCGGACGAAAAATCGGCCTGCCAATCTATTAAGCTTTTTAATCAAATATCAGCATAAACCCCCATGCGCACGGTTGCGCTTGCCTTTTAATGCCGTACTTAAAGATCTTGGGCGCGTGCGGCCGGTCCGACGCGTCACCTTTGAAAATTTGTTAGTACAAAACAAAGATGGGACAGAGAGGAAGGAACGATTTTGGATAAGAAAAAGGGCATATTCCATCGTATTAACTGGGCCATAGACAGATTTTTGGCGGTGCTGTCCGCTATCTGCCTCGGTGTGTTGACCTGTGTTGTATTTTACAGCGTGCTCAGTCGCTATCTGCTCAACTCGTCAATTGCATGGGCAGAGGAGCTTTCAACCTTTTTGCTGATCTGGGTGGTTTTTACATCCACCATTGTGGTGTACAACCGCAGCGAGCATCTCGGGCTTGATTTTCTCGTTTCTGCCGTACCAAAGCCAGCCTCGTTTTTAATGACGATTCTTGCGCATATCGGCATTCTGGTCTGCGGCGCATTCCTGCTGTTAGGCGGTTGGGAAATGATGCGCGAGGGCATGGACACCCTGTCACCGGCGCTGCGCATCCGCTATGGCTATGTCTACACCGTTCTCCCACTGTCAGGCACGTTGCTGGTGATCGGAACGCTGGCAAAGCTGTGGATGATTGCTAAGGCGTATTTTAAAGATCACACCACGCTTCTGCACATCAAATTTTTTGACTGAGGGGGAGAGAAGACATGATTTTATTCGCGTTTTTGGCGGGCCTGTTCACCTTTTTGCTTTTTAATGTGCCGGTTGCCTTCGCGCTGCTGCTAACCGGTATTCTGCTCATGGGGCTTATGGGTGACTTTTCTCCCTTCGTTATCGTGCAGAGCATGGTCCGCGGCATCGGTAGCTTCTCGTTGCTGGCAATTCCGTTCTTTGTCATGGCGGGCGAGATCATGAATAAGGGCGGCATTTCGCGCCGCATCGTCAACTTTGCCAAAGCGATCATCGGACATATCACCGGCGGTTTGGGCTACTGCACCGTGTTGGCCAGCATGATTTTTGCGGGTATCAGCGGTTCGGCCATCGCCGACACCACCGCCATCGGCTCCATTCTGCTGCCGATTATGGAGCGCGACGGCTACGACGTCAAATCCTCCACCGCGCTGGTCTGTACCGCGGGCTGCATCGGCCCGGTTATTCCACCCTCCATCCCGATGATTTTGTTCGGCGTCACCACTGGCGTTTCGGTCGTCAAGCTGTTTTTGGGCGGCATCATCCCCGGTGTTCTCATCGGCGTCGGCTTAATGATCGTCTGGTACTTCCACGCTAAAAAACACGGCTATCGCTCCGACGAAAATTTCTCGTGGCAGCGGGTGTTCGTTACTCTGAAAGACGCCTTTTGGGCGGTACTGCTGCCGATCATCATCTTAGGCGGCATCGTCTCCGGCATTGTCACCCCGACCGAGTCGGCCGTTGTCGCCGTCGCTTACGCGTTGTTCGTCACCAAGTTCATCTACAAAGAACTGGTTATCACCCGCGACATCCCCGAAATTTTGATGTACACCGCCAAGCAGTGCGGCGTGGTGCTCACCGTTTGCGGTAGCGCCATGGCGGCGGGTTATTACATAACAACTGCGCAGGTGCCGCAGCTTCTGGCGAACGCCCTGCTTTCGGTTTCGGATAATATTTATGTCATCATGCTGCTTATCAACCTTCTTCTTCTGCTGATTGGTTGCGTTATGGATCTAACCCCCGCCATCCTCATCATGGCGCCCATCATGTTCCCGGTTGCCATGCGTCTGGGCTTAAACCCCATCTATTTCGGCGTTATCATGTGTACCAACCTTTGCATCGGTCTGGTGACACCGCCGGTTGGCACGGTACTTTATGTCGGCTGTGGTCTTTCGCGCCTGAAGATTGCCGACCTGATCAAGCCACTAATACCGTTTATTGCGGTCATGTTTATCACGCTACTGGTTTGCACCTACATCTCTCCGCTTATTACCTTTATTCCGTCACTTGTTAGTTGAGCTAATGCCGTTGTGACGGCTGTTGTGACAGGATGCGGTTAGGGCTTGTGCTGTCCGCTTAAAATTGCAGCCGCCACGCCAAACAGGATTTATTACCGGTTCTTTAAAGAGGGAGGGCCGGTTGTAAATAATGAAAATAATGAAAGAGGGAAAAAGTAATGTCAAAGCGTGTAATATCCATGGTTTTCGCCGTTGCATTTGTTCTGATGTCCCTTGCGGGCTGCGGAATCGAGCAAAGCTCGGTTGCCCCCGCCCCGGCATCCTCCGCTGCGCCAGCGGCATCCTCGGCTGCACCCGCAGCCAAGGACGCACAGGTCTTGAAGATTAGCTTCGGTTCTTCCGACAATCACCCGATAACCGCTTACCTCAAACTGTTCGAGCAGGAGTTTGAAGCAGCGACCGAGGGCCGTTACGACGTACAGATTTATACCAGCGCAACGCTGGGCGACGACCTGAAGGCCACAGAGGCGGTTAAGGCCGGCCAGCTTGACGCCGTTGTCACCACCGCCGCGCCGGTAACCGGCATTATCCCAGAGCTTTTCATCTTTGATTTGCCCTTCCTGTTTAAGGGCACCGAAGAGGCTGACAAGGTTTTGCTCGACACCGAATTTTCTGAGTGGCTCGATGCCAAAATGTACGACAAGAACATCTTAAACCTCGCGTGGCTTGAAAACGGCTTCCGTATGCTGACCACCAGCAACACCGAGGTACATAGCCCCGCTGACGTCGAGGGCTTAAAGATCAGAACGATGGAAAACCAGATGCATCTGGCTGCATGGAAGGCGCTGGGCGCAAACCCCACCCCCATGCCTTTCTCTGAGGTGTTCACCGCTCTGCAACAGCATGTTATCGACGGTCAGGAAAATCCCATTCCCACCATCTATGACGCCAAGTTCCAGGAAGTTCAGAACTACGTTGCGCTGACCGGCCACGTCTACTCCCCCTATGTGTTCCTGTGGAGCAAGAAGCTGGCCGACAAGATGCCCGCCGAGGACGTGGTGCTGCTTGAAAAGTGCGCCAAAGATCTGCGCCTGAAGTCCCGCGAGCTGACCCGTGAGGCCGCTGCCAAGAACCTCGAAGCCATGAAGGCTGAGAAGATCAACGTCATCGAGCTGACCGACGAAGAGAAGCAGGCGTTTAAAGATGCCGTGCAGCCCGTTTGGGAGCAGTTCACCCCCACCATTACGCAGGAAGCGATCGACAAGTTCAACGCTGAGCTGGCTAAGTAAATCCGAGAGCATTCATTTGCTGTGCCGAGCAAAAACGGCAAAGATTGAGTTAGGGAGCCGCCGCCCATGTGGTGGCGGCTTAGCCCTACGATAACGCTACTTTAAAAAAGTGAGATAATAATCTTGCAGGGCTTGGGGCGGCGTCCCAAGCGTTTTCTATAAGTTAAAAGCGCAGAAAAGTGCGCAAAATCTGCTTGCGGTGGGTTTTGCGGGGAACACCCCCGCCGGGATTTCCCTTTAGAGGTGGGGATTTTCACTTTTGTACGTTTAAACTGCCACAACTATAAAATAACAAAGAAAAAAGGAGCAGCTCGCCATGAAAGCATTGGTATATACAGGCCCTCTCAAAGTAGAGGTTTTAGAGGTTTCAGAACCCGTATCCAAGGCGGGGTGCTTAAAAATAAAAATGACCTACTGCGGTATCTGCGGTAGCGACATTGGCATCTATCTCGGCGGACATCCGCGCGCCAAAGCACCGCTTGTTCTGGGGCACGAATTTGTCGGCGAGGTTGTCGACGCCGCGCAGAGTCAGCGCGGTTTTAAAAACGGTGATAGGGTCGTCACTTATCCGCTCATCTCCTGCGGGTACTGCCTGCCTTGTCGCACCGGCAACGCGCATGTCTGCCGCACGCTTGGCCTCATCGGCATCGACACCGACGGCGGCATCTGCGAATCGGCCTACATAGACGAAAATGTGCTGTTTAAGGTACCGGAAAATCTCTCGGACAAGGCAGCCGCTGTGGTGGAGCCGCTGGCCGTCATTGTGCGCACCATCCATCAGGCGCGCTTTAAGGCGCTTGATTCCGCCGTCATCATCGGCGCTGGCCCCATCGGGCAATTGACGGCGCTGGCGTTAAAGCACATGGGCGTTTCCAAGGTGTTTATCTCCGACCTCGACCCCGTCCGCCTACAAAAAGCGGCGCGATATGGGGCCATTCCGGTCTGCACCAAGGACGAAAGCCTGATCGACGCCGTCTATGCTGCGACCGAGGGCGAGGGTGTCGACGTGGTGTTCGAGTGCAGCGGTGCGGAATCTGCCGCGATAGAAATGACCAAACTCGTACGCATCGGCGGCACAGTGTGCATGACAGCCGTCCACAAAAAGCCGCATCTTGTGAACCTTCAGGAACTGAATTTCCGCGAGGTGACGCTGGTTGGCAGCCGCGTTTACACCAAGGAGGAATTCAAAAGTGCCGTGGCGTTTGCTGCCGAAATCAGCGACGAGCTTGAAACGCTCGTCTCGCACATTGTGCCTCTGCGCGACTCTGACAAAGTTTTTGATATGATCAAGGACCCCACGCTTGGCACCGTTAAAGTGCTGGTGGACTGTACGCAAATATAGCTTAAAAGAACCGAGGGAAAAGCCATGACAGAAACGACACTACAAACCATTTTAGAAAGCAAGGTCATCGCCATTGTGCGCGGCATTTCGGCACAGGGCGTGTGTGAACTCGCCCAAGCCATGAAGCAGGGCGGGCTGCGCTGCATCGAGGTCACGTTTGACCACACGAGCGAAGCGGCGCGGCAGGAGACGCTAAAATCTATCTGCGCGATAAAAGCGCAGTTTGGTCACGAAATGTGTATCGGCGCGGGGACGGTGCTGTCGGTGGAGGACGTCGGTGAAGCGCAGCGCGCCGGGGCGGAATATATTATTTCGCCGAACACCGACGCGGCAGTCATAAAAGAGACCAAGCACTTGGGGTTGGTGTCAATTCCCGGGGCGTATACCCCCTCGGAGGTGGTGTTTGCGCACCAGTGTGGGGCAGACGTCGTAAAGCTGTTCCCGGCTGGGATATTGGGCGCGGCCTATATCAAGGCGCTTAAAGCACCTTTAAAGCACATCCCGATGATGGCGGTAGGCGGTGTGACGCCGCAGAACACGCCGGATTTTCTGACGGCGGGCGCTGTTGGCGTTGGCGTCGGCGGCAACCTCGTGTCGCCAAAGCTTGTAGCCGAGCGGCGCTTTGAAGAAATCGCCGCCATCGCGCGACAATATGCCGACGCGGTTCGGGGGTGAGTGGCATGGCCGTGCGGGTTTATTATGACCTTGGTACCTCAAACGTGCGCATCTTTGTGCTGGATCGCGCGCTTAACGCGCTTTATACCGCCCGCCGGGCGCTGGGTGCGAAGGATTCCGCCATCGTGGGGAATAATAGCGCGTTGATTGCGGGCATGAAAGAGATGTACGACGCGGCGCTTCAAGCACTCTCGCTCAACGATGCCGATGTGGTGCAAATTTACGCCTCGGGCATGGCGACCTCGCCCTATGGCTTTGAGGAGATTCCCCACTGCACGGTGCCGGTCACCGTCGCGGAATTTGCCCGTCGCGGTGTGTTCACACATCAAGAAAAAAAGGCGTTCAACCGTGAAATTCTACTCGTTGCGGGCATGAAGACGACGGCGGACGACATCGCGTTTGTCAACAACACACGCGGCGAGGAGATTGAGGTCGTCGGCGTGATGGCCGAGCTTGAAAAGCGTTTTGGCGACGAGCCCGTAGCGGTGATTCTGCCCGGTTCGCACACCCATGTTATGCTAGTAGGGGCGGGGGCGATTAAGGGCATTGTCTCAAACTTTACCGGGGAGCTGTTTCACGCGCTTAAAACCCAGACGATTTTAGCGCCGGTGATGGATACCGAATTTGACCGCCCCGACATCGACGCGCTGCTGATGGGCGCGCAGAACGCTGCGCATTTTGGCTTTAACCGCGCTTTGTACATTGGGCATGCCATGCGCTTATTTGGGGAAGGGGACACGCGCGCCCGCCGCTGCTATTGCGAGGGCGTGATCTCCGGCGGGATGATCACTGCGCTGGATTATTACTGCGAAAACGTCTGGCAGGGCTGCCAAAACGCCGCAATTGTTTCAAACGCCTACATGGGCGACGTGTTTTTGGCTCTGCTGACGCAGAGTCGCACCATTGAAAATGTGCAGCGGATTGAGATTGACGCCAACAAGAGCTACGCGCTCGAGGGGTTAAAACGCATCATCCGCTGCCGGGGAGAAGAGTGAATATGAAGAAAGTGATGATTACCTCCCGCTCGTTCGGGTCCATCGACGATACGCCGATGGATATTTTAAAGGACGCGGGCTACGAGATTGTCCTGCGGGGCAAAGATTTTGACCAGCAGAAATTTAATGCCGAGATTGCGGATTATGATGCGCTGGTCATCGGCGCGCACGATTTTCCTGCCGAGGTGCTGGCGGGCTGCAAAAAGCTCAAAATTATCTGCAAGCACGGGGCGGGATTGGATAATATTCCGATTGAGGCGGCCAAGGCGCAGGGTATTATGGTTTGTAATGTGCCGGGGACCAATGCCAACGCTGTGGCTGACCTGACCTTCGGCCTGATGCTCTGCTGTGCGCGGCAAATTGTCGCCGCCAACAACCGGGTACACACCGGCGCGTGGAAAACCATAACCGGAACCGATGTCTACGCCAAGACGCTGGGGCTTTTAGGCTTTGGCGCAATCGCTAAAAATGTGGCACGGCGGGCGGCGGGCTTTAATATGAAGGTGTTGGCTTACGACCCGTTTATTAAAACGCTGCCCGAAGAGTTTTCACACGTGACGTTGTGTGATAATATCATGGAGGTCATTTCGCAGTGCGATTTTCTATCGTTGCACCTGCCGCTGACCGATGAGACGCGCGGCATGATTGGGGCTAAGGAGCTTTCTGCGATGAAGCAGGGGGCATATCTCATCAACGCGGCGCGCGGCGGCATTGTCGATGAAAAAGATTTATACAACGCGCTGGTTTCAGGGCGCCTGGCTGCTGCGGCGATGGATGTCTCAGAAAAAGAGCCGATCGACCCCGCCAATCCGCTGCTGACGCTTGAAAATGTCGTTATTACGCCGCATCTGGGCATGTACTCCAAAGAGGCTATCGGCGCGGTGAGCACCATCTGTGCGCAGAACGCCGCCGCCATGCTGACGGGTGAAGCGCTGCAATTTCGCGTGGTGTAACGGCACTGATTATCAACAGCCCCTGTTATCATAAGGAGGAAGCAATATGCTGGACAAAGAAACAATTATCAAACGTATCGAAGAAAAGGGCCTTGTCGCCGTTGTGCGCGCCGAAACTGCCGATCAGGCGCAGCGCATTACCGAGGCGTGTTTAGAAGGTGGCTGCGCCTCAATCGAGTTAACATTCACCGTGCCGGGTGCGCACCGTGTCATTGAAGCGTTGGCCAAGGCCTACACCCCTGACCAGATCATGCTGGGGGCGGGTACCGTGCTCGACAGCGAAACGGCGCGCATCGCCATTCTCTCGGGCGCGCAATATGTCGTCAGCCCCTGCTTTGACGCCGACGCGGCGAAGCTTTGCAACCGCTACCGCCTGCCCTATATGGCGGGCTGCATGACGCTCAAAGAAGCGGTTACCGCAATGGAGGCGGGTTGTGATATTCTCAAAATCTTCCCCGGTGACCTGTTTGGCCCCAAGATTTTAAAGGCGATTCACGGGCCGATTCCCTACGCCAAGATGATGCCCACCGGTGGTGTCGATGTCAACAACGTTGCCGAGTGGATCAAGGCCGGTGCCGTCGCCGTGGGCGCGGGTGGCTCGCTGACCGCGGGCGCCAAGACCGGAGATTACGCAAAAATTACCGCTACCGCGCGCCAGTTCATTGCGAACATTCAGTCGGCGCGCGGCGCTTAAAGTACGCTTATGGGGGCGTATCAGATCGGGCTGCTGGGCCTTGGCGTCATGGGCAGCAGTCTCGCTAAAAACCTGATCAACCACGGCTTTGTCACGGCGCTGACCAGTAAGAATGAAGCCGAGCGCGCTCGCTTTAACCACACGGGCGATTATAAAATTTTTGATTCAAACGAGGCATTTGTCGCCGCGCTGAAAAAGCCGCGTGTCATCTTTTTGATGGTTACAGCGGGCAAACCGGTGGATATGGTGATTGAAGCACTTTCTCCGCTGATGGAAGCGGGAGATGCGATCATCGACGGTGGCAACTCGTTTTATCAGGACACCAGCCGCCGCTATAATGCGCTGGCGGAAAAGGGCATCCACTATCTTGGCGTGGGCGTTTCGGGCGGTGAAAAAGGCGCGCTCGAAGGCCCGAGTATGATGGTGGGCGGAAGCCGTGCCGCGTGGGAAACTGCCCGCCCGTTTTTGACCGAGGTAGCAGCCAAAATCGCCGACGACACTCCCTGCTGCGACTATCTTGGGGCACAGGGCGCGGGGCATTATGTCAAAATGGTGCACAACGGTATCGAATACGGCATTTTGCAGCTCATTGCCGAAACCTATCAGCTTTTGACCAAGGGGATGGGCTATTCGGTTGCACAGGCTGCCGAGGTGTTCGCGCGCTGGCGCGAGGGGGCGCTCTCGAGCTACCTCATCGACATCACAGCACTGGTTCTGAGTAAAGCCGACGCTGACAGCGGTGAGCCGCTCATCACCAAAATCTGCGACATGGCCGGACAGAAGGGCACCGGCAACTGGACGCTGCTGGAGGGCATTGCACGCGGGGTCTATATCCCCACCATTGCCGAGGCGGTGTTTGCGCGCGCGCTTTCTCAGAAAAAGGCGCTGCGTCAGGCAAGTGTTGCGACATTGAGCGGCCCACAGAATAAAACTGAACTTACCGAGCTGATGCTGCAACAGGCGCTTCACGCGGGCATCGTCTGCTGCTATACACAGGGGTTGGAACTAATTGCGGCGGCAAGCGATGAGTTCGGGTGGAATATCGACCTCGAAAAGACCGTTTCGCTCTGGCGCGGGGGTTGCATTATTCGCAGCGTACTGCTTTTTGACATTATGGAGAGCTACCGCACACAGCAGGGGCTTCAAAACCTGATGTTAGCGCCACGCTTTGCCGCCCTGCTCAACGATTTGTCTGACGGTTGGCGCAAGACGGTGACGCAGGCCGCACAAAGCGGCATCGCCGCGCCGGCGTTGATCTCAACGCTGTCCTATTACGACAGCTGCCGCACCGACCCCATGCCCACGGCGCTGGTGCAGGGGCTGCGTGACTGCTTCGGCGCGCACACCTATCACCGAGTGGATAAAGAGGGGTCTTTCCACACCGACTGGGAAAACTAAAAAAGGAGAAAACCGCATGAACCTGTTTGATTTAACCGGAAAAAAGGCTATTGTCACCGGCGGAGCCGGCGGTCTGGGCCTTGGCATCACCGAAGGTCTGCTCGAAGCGGGGGCTGAGGTGGCCATTGTGGCCCGAAGCGCCGCCGCCGATGAGGCCGCCCGCGCCTTTTATGAAAAGGGCTACCGCTGTCATGCCGTGCGGGGCGACGTTTCCGATGCTTCCTCTCGCAAGGCGCTGTTCGAGCGGGCGGTGGCGGTGCTCGACGGGTTGGATATTCTGGTGAATAACGCCGGAATTCAGCGCCGTCACCCTTCTGAGGAATTTCCGCTTGAGGACTGGCAGGCGGTGTTAGACACCAACCTGACCGCCTTGTTTGCCATGTGCCAGCTGGCCGGACAGTATTTTCTCCAAAACGGCGGCGGGAAAATCATCAACCTGGCGTCGATGCTCTCGTTCTTCGGGGGATACACCGTGCCGGCCTACGCCGCGGCCAAGGGCGGTGTGGCGCAGTTGACCAAGGCGCTGGCTAACGAGTGGGCGGGGCGGGGCATCTGTGTTAATGCCATTGCGCCCGGCTATATGGATACGCCGATGAATGTCGCGCTCATAAATGACCCGGTGCGAAACGACGAGATTCTAAAGCGAATCCCTGCTAAAAGATGGGGCACCCCAGCCGACATGAAAGGCCCGGCGGTGTTTTTAGCCAGCAGCGCGTCGGATTATCTCAATGGCGCGATCATTCCGGTGGACGGTGGCTATCTCGGGCGCTAAACAGTCCTTTTAAACCAAGCACCTGATAATTTTGTGCGTTGGGGTGCGGCGGGTATCATACCTGCCGTACCCCGACGTTTTTATTCTCGACCGACCGTACGCACGGCAGCGAATTTTAAGGATTTGAGGGAAATTCTGTTAGAAAAACAATTTTTTAGCTTTCAAACCGCAGGCGGGTTTGCTAATATAGAGTCAGATGCGCAAGTATCGGCGCTATAACAGGCTGTGAAAGGGGCGCACGCGGTGAGATTGATAAAAATTATTATATTTACGTTACTGTGCTGGGGCTTATTGTGCCCACAGGTCTTGGCGCTGGATACCGTTTTACGCGTTGCAGTTAACCCTAATCTGCCGCCGTTTCAGATGCGCCAGACCGACGGTGCGTTGATCGGTCTGCACATCGACCTGATGAAAAGCATTGCCCAGCGCAATAACTATCTTGTGGAATACATTATCTGCGATACCAATTCCGCCTGTGAGCAGGCGCTTAAAAACGGCGAAGCAGATCTGATTTTGGGCGTCGTACTGCCGCCGTCTTTGGAACAGGGCGACCAGCTCACAGCTGAAATATCGCGTTCTCCGCTGTGTATGATCGTCCCGAAAAATAAAGTCAAGGAATTGATTCCGGACAATGCGTTGGACGGACACCGGGCGGTGTTTGAGAAGGGGACCATCGGCTACTCCTTTATGTCGAGCCTTGGCAACCTTTCTTATCACGTGGTGGCCGATCAGATGCGGGTTTTTGATGAGCTTTATTTGGCGGAATCTGACGTGGCGGTGGCGGTTAAAAGCAGCGCGGTGTTTTTGCTGAACGAGGCCGGATGTTCAGACGACTTTACTATTTTGCGCAACTATATGGTGCCGATTTCTTATACCATTAAGGTGGCACCGGGCAATAAGCAGCTGCGTGAGGAGCTTGACAGAGGCATCGAATTTCTGCGGGTGAGCGGCGAATATAACCGAATGTTTGATAGGTGGACCTTTGCGGAAAAAAGCAAACCGGCAGCGCTTGATTATCTGCGCCAGTACTGGTATATCACCGTTGGGCTGCCGCTGGTGCTGGGCTTTATCGGCTGGAGTAATTTGCAGATGAACAAAAAACTTAAATTGCAGGTGGCCGAAAAAACCTCCGAGCTGCAACAGACCAACGCAATGCTTGAGCTGCGACTTTTGCAGATACAAAATGATGCCGAGGTACAGCGCCGTATCATAGAAACCAGCCCGAACGCCATGTTGATTATCGACCCCGGCGGCGTTATTTTGATACTAAACAAAAGCGCCTGCAGAATCATGGGTGTGACGCCCAACATGGTGGGGGAGCCCATCACGAAAATTCCGTTATGCGAATTTTTGCTGCGCGAAAAATTCCAGCAGGTGATAAACGGGGTGGGATACCCAAACGAAATTAAAAAATATATCGGCAACGGACACAGCTACCAGTACAGCATCTTCCCACTTTATGAGCTTAACAACATCAGCGGGGCATTACTGGAGGTTAAGGATATCACGCAGGATGTCAATGACGCCCAGCAATTGTTAGAGCGTGAAAAGAACCGTGTGCTCAATCAGCTTGTTGCGGGTATTGCACATGAGATTAAAAATCCGCTGACCTCTATCAAGAATTTTGCGGTGTTATTAAAGCGCAAAAAGGACAACCCCCAGTTTCAGGAGTCTTTTTCCACCATTGTTCCGCAGGAGGTGGAGCGTATCAATCAGCTTGTCGAAAGCCTGATCGACTACGCCCGCCCGCACACGGCACAAAAGGATGAGACGTTGTTTGAAGAAGCGGTGCGCCCCTGCATCTTTTTGGTCAAGGGCATGCGTTTTGCGTCCTCGGTGGATTTTTGTGTGGAGATTCAGCCGGGGCTGACGCTGTTGGCCGACCCCAACCAGCTCAAACAGATCATCTTAAATCTGCTGCTCAACGCGGTAGAATCGCTAGAGCAAAAAAGCAAGCAACATCCCGGGTTTTTATCGAAGCTCAACATTCACGCTTTATCAATGGGCGGCGGCGCGACGGTGTTAACGGTGGCGGATAATGGCATGGGTATGTCTCAGGACATTATCAATAAGGCTACCGAGCCATTTTTCACAACCAAAACCACCGGCACCGGCATGGGGCTGGCGATCACACGTCAGTTTGTAGAAGAAAACAACGGTAGACTGGTTATCGACAGTGTAGAAATGCATTTTACCAGTGTAACAATCTATTTCGGGAGGTAGCTATGAAGCATCAAATTCTCGTCATAGACGATGAACCCAACATTTGTCTAACGCTAAAAATGGCGCTGGAAGACGACTACGAAGTTTTTACGGCAAACACTGCCGAAGAGGGCCTGGCCACATTGCAGTCAGAGGCAATCGCGCTTTGTCTGCTGGACCTGCGGATAGGCCCCGCGGATGGAATGGAGGTTTTAAAGCAGATTAAAAGCCTCAATTCACATATTGCCGTTGTTATGATAACGGCCTACGGCAGCATTAAGTCGTCGGTAACGGCGATGCAAAATGGCGCCTATGGCTATTTGACCAAGCCGATCGACCTCGACGAGATGGTTTTAGTCATTAATCAGGCGTTGGAGTTTAGGCAGCTAAACGAAAAGGTCGAATATATGAGCGGCGCTCTGGAAACCCGCTTTGGCATGGGAGAAATTATCGGCAAAAGCGAGCCGATGCAAAAGCTTTACAAGCTGATTGACCGCATCAAGGACATCGATTCCAGCGTCGTCATAACCGGCGAGAGCGGCACCGGCAAGGAATTGGTGGCGCGGGCGCTTCATTTTAGCGGAAACCGCAAAAACGAACGCTTTGTAGAGGTGAACTGTGCCGCTATCCCCGAGGGGCTGCTGGAGGAGGAGCTGTTCGGGCACAAGCGAGGCGCGTTCACCGGCGCAATTTCCGACAGCAAGGGCAAGTTTGAATTCGCTGGAAAAGGAACGGTGTTTTTGGACGAAATCGGCGACATGCCGCTTAGCCTACAGGCCAAGCTGCTGCGGGTACTGCAGCAAAAAGAAATTACGCCGATCGGTGAAAACCGCAAGGTGCCGGTCAGGGCCAGGGTGATCGCCGCCACCAATCGCGATATTACAGCACTGGTGGACGAGGGCAAGTTTAGACAGGACCTTTATTTTCGCTTAAACGTCATTGAACTACATATTCCGCCGCTGCGCGAACGACGGGGCGATATTCTAGATCTGGCGGCGCATTTTATAGCTAAAAATTGTGTCCAGCTCAAAAAGCCACCGATGACCATTGCAAAGGCGGCGCAGCGCAGCCTGATGGAGTACACCTACCCTGGCAATGTTCGGGAGCTTGCCAATATGATTGAATATGCCACCATCTTTGCCAACGGCGGTGAAATTACGGCGGAGGATTTGCCCAAAAGGGCCGCCGGCGATGAACAGACAGCGATGGTGGAATTTGAGAACATGACACTCAAAGAGATTGAACTAAAGGTGATTGCCATGCGCCTTAAAGCAAATGGCGGCAGCATTCGGTTGACGGCCCAACAGCTTGGCATCAGCGATAAAGGACTGAGAAACAAGCTCGAACAGTCGCAGATCAACTATAAGGAGCTTAAATGATGAGGCGAAATCGTGTGTTGAGCTGCCTAATAGCGTTGGCGATAATACTTGTTGCGGGCTGCGGCGGCACAGACACCGAGGCGTTTAGCGTCACGCTGCCGCAGAAAAGTACGGGGCAGCCCCGCGACGAGATTGTCATTGCGACCAATCAGGACATCACCTCCACCGACCCGCAGGCCGCTGACGAGCTTGCCGCCGCCCGCGTGTTTTATCTGATCTATGACAGGCTGTTCAATATAGACCCCTACACCGGTGAAATTTTGCCCTCGCTGGTCAAATCCTATCTTAAAACGACCGACACGGTGTGGATTTTTTCGCTGCGGGACGACGTCTATTTTCACGACGGAAGCCGCTTGACGGCGCAGGATGTCAAGTTCAGTCTAGATCGGGCAAAGAACTCCGAGCGGGTAAAGGCGCAGCTTTCTACCATGAAGGAGGTACAGGCGCTTGACGACTTTACTGTCAAGGTGGTGTTAAACGAGCCGTACCAGCCCTTTTTAGCCAAGTTGTGTCTGACGGGTTGCAGCATTGTGAGCAAAGCCGCGGTCGAAAATAACGGCGGTCGGTTTAAGCCGATTGGCACCGGCCCTTACCGACTGACCGAATGGCGTGTCGGGAACCGCATTGTGCTTGATCGGTTTGAGCATTATTTTGACGGCATTTCGCCAACTTCGCGGCTGGTTATGCGCGCAATCCCCGACAATCAGGCGCGGCTGCGCGCCCTTGAAGATGGTGAGATACAGGTGGCCGAGTGGCTGGATTCCGCCGACTTTGAAAAGGTCATTGAAAACCCCGGGCTAAAGCTTTTGCAGGTGCCGTCGGTGACGGTTGCCCATATTGCACTCAACGTGACCAAGCCACCGCTCAACAATGTGCTGGTTCGGCGGGCGATTGCACGCGCCATCGACAAAGAGAGGCTGGTTAGGGAGACGCTGCTTGGCAACGGACAGGCGGCGACCACTGTTTTGGGCCCGGGCATCAGCGGATATTACGACAAAATGGAAGGCTTCCCCTATGACCCACAGGAGGCTAAAAAGCTGCTGGCGCAGGTCGGCTACCCCAACGGCTTTACGCTGGAGTTGCTCACGGTGGAGTCGGTTTTTGATTTTTGCCTACCGCTGTTGCAGCAAAATCTTGCAGATGTCGGCATAACGTTAAAGGTGGTGCCGCGTGATTCTACAACCTTCTTCAAAAAAATCAACGCGGGCGAACAGATGGCGCATATCGGCACCTGGAACAACGTAATTTTGGACCCCGACAGAAGCGTAGACCCTTTTTATTCCCCGTATTTCGGTGCGGCCAGCAACCGGATGCGCTATAAAAACACAAGGGTGGATGCGCTTATTGAGCAAGGGCGCAGAAGCGCGGATGCGCAGGCCCGTGTTGAAATTTACCGTGAGCTTCAGGAGATTATTGTTTCGGATAGCCCGTGGGTTCCGTTATATAGCACGAACACTACCGTTTGCGTCGCGCGCGGCATCGGCGGATTTTCGCCGCATCCTGCCAATCAGCACAACTATACGCGCATTGTAATGTTTGATTAATTTGAAAATATTACAAATTAAAATTGTAAAAACTACAAAAGTTTATTGAACCTAAAAATAAATATAGTTGGAACAAAGCGCTTACGCTCTCTTTTTAGGGGGCATAAGCGCTTTATTTTAGAGTGTCGACAAAACAAATTGTGTAAAGCATAGTAACGGTGGCAAAAGTGGGGGCGTAAGCCTCCACTTTCGTGTTAAGGCGCACCCAGAACAAAGCGTTCATGTCCCCTAAAAAAAGGGAATATTAACGCTTTATGTTTTTTTACAATTTAAGATCTAATAAAAAATTGGAGAATTGGCACGAAAATTGCTCGTAATATTATTGGCCATGGCAAAGGTTGTTATGGCAAATTCTTTACCGGAGGTGTCCCAATTGTATGATGTTGTAATTAAAGGCGGCACGATTGTCGACGGCACTCGCGCAGCGCCCCGTGTCGCAGATCTTTGCATTTCCGACGGCAAGATAGCGGCGGTATGCGACACGGCGGATAAGCCCGGCCGGCAGGTTATTTTGGCGCAGGGCAAAATCGTTTCGCCTGGTTTTATTGACATCCACAGCCATTCTGACATCTGCCCACTGCTGCCGGCGCCATTTAAAGTGCAAAGTAAGCTTTATCAGGGCGTTACCACTGAAATATGCGGCAACTGTGGTATTTCTATCGTGCCGAATCAGGGGCCTCATCAAAAGGAGAACAGCACGTATTTTGAGCGCATTCTTGAGCTTAAGTCCGAGGATTTTAAGCATGATATGGCGTCTGTTTCCGACTATGCCAAGCGGGTGAAAAAGCAGGGGTGCGCCACCAATTTTGGCATGCTTGTCGGGCACAGTGCATTGCGCGGCTGTACGATTGGTTTTGATGACCGCGACCCTACACCCGACGAAATGGAGCAGATGAAGGCGCTGCTTGACAGCGAGCTTTCTCAGGGCGCTTTTGGCATGTCGCTGGGGCTAATTTATCCGCCTAGCGCATTCTGCAAGACCGAAGAGCTGGTCGAGTTGGCTAAGGTGGTCAAAGCGCACGACGGCATCCTTGCAGTACATATCCGTAACGAGAGTGCCAAGGTGTTTGAATCGGTGGATGAAATGCTCAATATCGCGGCGCTTTCGGGCGTTCATCTGCATATTTCGCACCTGAAGCTGATGGGCAAACCGCAGTGGGGACGCGCGAAGGAGCTGCTAGATAAAATTGCGAATGCCAGAGCGCAGGGGGTAAACGTCGACTGCGACCAGTACCCTTATCACGCGTCGAGCACCAGCCTGACAGCCATTGTGCCCAACTGGGCGCACGACGGTGGATTTGAGGCGCTTAACAAATGCCTTAAAGAGAAATCGCCACGGCTTTTGAGTGACATCGCCGAAATGATGGCATTTAGAGGTGGTCCGGCCTGTGTGTTGGTGTCTTATACCAACGGTCTGGCGACAGAGTTTGACGGTAAGACCGTTGAAGAAATTTCAAAGATTCTGGGTGTCTCTCCCGAGGAGGCGGTGGCCGATGTACTTATACGCAGTAATGGTGTGGTAAAGGCTATCTACTTTTCGATGAGTGAGCAGGATGTGTTTACTATTTTAAACGAGATGGATATTTCCATCGGCAGCGATGGCTATGCCTTTGACTACGCAATGGACGGCAACCCGCATCCAAGAAGCTTTGGCACCTTCCCACGGTTTTTACGCATTAATCGCGAGCAAAAGCTGATGCCGCTTGAAGACGCTGTCTATAAGATGACCGGACTGCCCGCAAAGCAACTTGGCCTGACAGACAGAGGTATTTTAAAGCCCGGATGTGTGGCGGACATCACGATATTCGATGAAAATAAAGTAAAAGACACCGCCACCTTTTTGCGCTCAGTGGTTAAGCCTGAGGGGATTGAACACGTTTTAGTCGCCGGTGTACCGGTGCTTTTGGACGGAGAGCAAACCGAGGCGCTCCCCGGTACGGCTTTGCTTAAAGCGAAATAATCAAACATACAAGGAGGATAACACAATGGGTCCCTACGCTTTGATACCTGAAGAATCCCTCTGGGCACTAATTCCAATGGCGGTTTATATCGTGGTTTCGTTTATGCCCAAAAGCAATGGTCTTACATCAGCATTTGTGGCTTGTGCGGCGGGCTTTTTCCTCACCGGGCAAACCCCCACCATGTTTGGCAAGCTTGTCACCGAGTCGCTCGGCTCGACGCTGGGTCTTATCGGCCTCATCATCATGATGGGTGCCGGCCTTGGAACGCTGATGACAGAAGCTGGCATCAGCCATACCATGGTTTACTGGATCATCCAGAAAATTGGTGTTAAGACCGAAAAACGCGCCATCGTTACGGTTATTCTCACAACCACGCTCGTCTGTGGCCTGCTCGGCACCCTTGCCGGGGGCTGCGCCATCATCGCCCCCATTCTTATTCCGGTAGTTGCAGCTGCCGGGTTGAAGCCCGCCACTGTCGGCGCGGTATTCCAGAGCTCGGGTGAAACCGGCCTCATCTGGGGACCCTTTACCGGCCCGACCGTCGCGTTGTTGGCCATTACCGGGCTTTCTTACGGCAGAATGATGCTGTGGGCTGCGCTCCCTTACGGCATCATCTGGCTGGTGGTCATCTACTTCGTTGCGCTGAAAATTCAGAAGGATCCCAAATATGACGAGGTGTACCGGCTCGAAGAGAATGTGGCAGAGATCGTCATAACCCCTGAACAGAAGCGCACAACAATTGCTTTTGTCATCACCTTTATTGCGCTGGTGATTTACAGCATGTTCACGAAGCCCGGCACCGCCTACACGGTGTTTGTGGTTATCATCCTTATGCTGGTTATCGGCCTGTTTTCTAAAAAAGGCCTCAGTGATTGCTTTAAGCAGGTGTCGAAGGGCATGGGCTCTATGGCTGGTATTTTCCTGCTGTTTATCCTGCTCAATATCATGCTCAACTACGTCAACTACGGCGGCGGCTTTGAGGCACTCGGCAAGCTGTTCCTGTCGATGATAGGCGAAGGCAGCCGCTCTCTGGTGGTTATCTTCGGTACGCTAGTAGGCTCGTTCGGCGTCAACGGTGGTGCGGTGGCACAGCTTCAGGTTACGCACGACCTGTTCTCGGCCGCGTTGGAATCCACCAAGGTTCCGATGGAAGTCTGGGCGCTGGCACTTATCTGTGGCTCACGCGTAACCACCTCCATCTATCCCGGTTCCAACATGCTGGCGCCTATGGGTCTTGCAAGAAGCGAAAGCTTAAAGGCCATGCTGCTTGGCGGATGGGCGGTTTCAATAGCCTCCATTGTGTTTATCATACTTTGGGCATTGATTGGCATGCCGATCTTCTTCCCGGTTTAGCTATTTTCTCCCCCCTTTATTTGAGGGCTGTCGGCAATTCTGACGGCCCTCAGCTTGCTCTGACGGGTCTGAGTACAAATCGACTTTGAGGGCAAACATCACCAGACAACAAGGCGGCGGGGGTTTTTATTGCTTGCCTTTGGTGACGAAAAGGACAATTTTGGATTAAGTTACACAACCCTCCGGCGGTCGCTGGAGGGTTGATTTTTTATATAGGTAAGCTGGTTTTTATTGTTTGCAATTTTGTTTAATTTTAAATACAAAAACATCTTGATTTCGTCAATGTTTGCGAGTATGATACATAAGCTGTAAGGATTATCAGCACACTGGCAAAGGAGGATTGAGACCATCTTTTAATTGGCGCCCCTAAATAACAGAAAAGGAACCAATTTATAAATGACTATTAAAGAAACGCTCAAGCGCATCAACCCAAGCGGGTGGATCGCGATATTGTCCGTTATCCTGCTGGCCGAATTGGTTATAGCGGGTACAATATATATTAACGCAAAGCTTGATAAAATCGGATTTGACAAGGGGGATGATTTGCCGGCTGACGCGTGGAGTCAAAGCCTGGGCAAACTCGATCACATCAATGTGCTGCTGCTGGGCACCGACGAGCGCGCGCCGGATGGTGGGATCGGAGATTTTGGTTCGCAGCTGCAACAAAATGCCCGTGCCGATGCCTGTATGCTGCTGAGCCTTGATCTCAAGACGCACACGGCGCATCTGGTCAGCCTCGAACGCGCCATTGGTGTGCCGATAGAGGGCGTTGGGGAGGACTGGTTGACCCATGTCTTTACCTACGGCGGTGCCGAAGCCATGCTCAAAACCGTGCGGGAGCAGTTTGGCGTTGAGGTCTACCGCTATGTGCGCGTCAATGTCGGCGTTGCAGCCGATTTGATCGACGCCATCGGTGGCGTGGACATCATACTGACCGAGACTGAGGCCGCCGCTTTAAACGGCGAAATTTACACCAACTCGGTCACCAAGAACCGCGTCACGCCGGGGTTAAACCACCTTGATGGTTTTGACGCCATTGCCTATGCTCGCCAGCGGTTTATCGACAGCGACTTTCACCGGGTGCAGCGCCAGCGCAATGTGTTGCAGGCGGCAATAGACCAGACCAAGACGCTGAATCTCAAAGAGCTTGACAACCTTTTGGATGTGGCACTGCCGATGGTGCAGACCAACTTCACCAAAAGCGATATTACTGCGCTGATTCCAAAAGCACCGTCATTTTTGGGCGTGAAGCTTCAGCAGATGACGTTGCCGCTTAAAGGTATGTACGGGAAGAAGTATACCGATGACGGACGCAGCCTCATGATGCTAGACCAGGAGGAGACCACCCGTATTTTGGATGAATTCTTCTACGGCAGCTTTGACCCTGAAACCTACGTCGCCTCCGACGAAGTGCAGTCGCGGGTGTGGCAGGCACAGCAGCAGGCGATGGCCGAGTGGAACAGCAAGCATCCTGCACCGCCCGTTGATAGCGGGCAATCGGAGCGGGCGCAGCAGCCAGAAAGTGAAGATGCAGAAACAGATGCAGCAGCCGACACACAGCAAACTAATAACGAAGAAGATGATAATGACGACGGAGAAGATGATGACTTTGATCAATTGGGCACCATTCTCTGGACGCCGGATGACGACGAATAGCTCTGTAAAAACAAAAAAGTAAAAATTATTTTAGGAAAGCCGGATGATTTTGAACACCGATCATTTGTATCGCTTAAACAAAAAAGATCTTCCTCGCGCTATCCAGATACTATGCAGATGCTTTGAAAAAGACCCGTTGTACCAAAAGCTGATCCCGCAGGATAAGGTTCGCCTGCAAGCGCTGCCCAGCCTGTTTGACTGCGATGTACACGAGATGTACGACACCTGCGATGTGCTTTCCAACTCCCCCGAGATGAAGGGTCTTATTATTCTGGACGATGAGACAGAAAGCTATAATCCCCTGCATTTTTACGCCACCGGCGCATTTTACACCCTTAAAACCGACATGTGTTTGATCAGGGGCGATTTGAGCCTTGGCACGCTGCTCAACTTTTTCACCGGCCGCAAATACCTCAATTCCGAGTGGCTTGAGCGGTTGAAAACCAAACGGCGCATACATATCATCTATCTGGCTGTCGACCCCCAGTACCAGGGTACCGGCATTGCGCACCGTCTGCTTGGGCCGGTGCTGGACTACGCTGACCAGCGGGGCCTGTTGGTTACGCTTGAAACGCACAACCCCCAAAACCTGAAATTTTATACCGACTGCGGCTTTTCGCTGCATGAAATGATGAGAAGTCACTTTGACCTCGTGCAGTATTGCATGGTGCGTGAGCCAAAGAGTGGCACCGTCTGCCAGCTGATGCCCCAGCCGACTGCTGTGCCGGCACCGGCTTAAAGCAAGAAGTAACAAAAGGGAACCGGAGAAATCCGGTCCCCTTTTTGTTTTGTATTAGAAAACGCATCGATAAGATACGTTTTCCGCGGCTAAAACTGATAGCCCTCCGCCAACTTGTTTACGCTGACATAAACATTGGAAATTTCATACCAGGTGGAGAAATCGACCGAGCCGTTGACCGGTAGATGAAATATTTCCTGAAACTCGCGGACCGATTCGGCGGTTTTCGGTCCGTAGACGCCGTCTACCCGCACCTTGGGAATCTTCGGAAAATGGGTGGCGATGCTGTTGAGCTGTTCCTGAATGGTACGCACATCCCGCCCGGAGGAGCCGACCTGAAGCACAACACCCGGGAAGGAGAGCGGAACCCCCTCGACTTTGTCGGCCTGAGAGAGATAGACGTCAGGCCCGTAATAGTGGCGTAGAATAGATAAAGCGTCATAGCCCTGCGTACCTAATTCCTTAGAGCCCCACTGTTCCAAAACTTTGGGGCACTGCACCCGAACACCGTCACAAAACTGGGCAAAAAGCGGCTGGCGGATGCCCGGCTTTGTTATGTAGGTCGTAAAAATTTCATCTACAACCACCGAGATGTTCTCAAAAACATTGCGTCCATACACAAACGCCTGGTCAAAGGCCGTGGAGTTGGTAATGGTAAAATCATAGCCCTTGCCGCGGTACCATTCGGTATAAACGCGGTTGAGAACAAACGAGAGGATGGCCAGCACATTGGCGTGTATTGTCTGCTTGGGCCATGTGGAATAGATTTCGGAACTTGCAACGTTTTTAATATAATCCTTAAATGGAATCCAAACGTTTTCCGCTGTTACAGTTGGCCTGCCCAGATGAACGACAATATATTCTGGTACCACTGGCTCGGGCAGCACGACATAGCCTTGCTTTTCGGGCAATGGCTTGACCGCGGCTTCGGGAATTTTTGGCGGGTAAACACCCCAAAGCGTGTGCTGGTTGATGTTGATGGTGCCAGGCACGCCCTCTTTGGTGACGCGGGGGGTGATGTTGACACCCTGAAGAGCGGTGACGTCGGGCAAAATTTGCACGCCGTTGATGGTGATGCCTTCAAAATCGGGCGCCTCAACTCGTATATCATATTCGGAATAGGGTTTGGGGCTCATCGGTTCTAACGAATAATCCAGCGGTGGGGCGGCCAGCTCCACCTTTGGCGCCTGACCAGAGGAATCCGTTTTTAACTCCTCAATGACCCGGTCAGTTCCCGGCTCAATAATCCTGACAGTGGCGCTGTCCACAGGAAAACTCGTTGCAATGGCATTGACGTTAACCGCCAGCCCGCCAAGGCTGGACGATCGTCCTGCTGGGGTATTGTTGGGACTCATATTTTCTCCACCTCCATAATATGATTATATGCAGAGATTTTATAATAGAATACCTGCGGCATTTAAGTTAATAAAGCCGCCTAGGAGGTGGATTCTTGGAACACCGGCTCATCCCTTTAGAGCCAAATGTTAAGTTTGCAACCGAGTTGCTGTCTGAAGGGAACCTGTTGGAGGTCATCATCAAATTTCACGGGGACCTCGATGAAATTGCACGCCAGCTCAACGGCGTTGCCGAGCGGCTCAATGAAAATTATGCTATCCTAACCATTCCGCTGAGTTCATTTTCCAATCTGTTTACAGTGCGGGGGGTGGAGTACTTTGAAATGCCTAAATCAATGGCTTATATGATGCAGCGCAGCATGGAAAAATCGTGCGTTCCTCCCGTTCAGCGAGAGAGAAGCTTCGGTCTGCGTGGCAAAGGGGTTTTGGTTGCGATTATTGATTCAGGAATCGATTATACGCACCCCGATTTTCGAAACGAAGACGGCAGTAGCCGAATTTTATACCTGTGGGATCAGTCGCTGGAAGGCACGCCGCCCCCCGACTTTAACGGTGGACGGCTGTTTACCAAAGAGGAGCTGGACGCTGCGCTAAAAAGCCCCAACCCTTACAGCGTGGTGCCCTCCCGCGATGTCATTGGGCACGGCACCGCCGTGGCAGGTATCGCCGCCGGAAACGGCCGGTCAAGCGACGGGCAAGAATTAGGCGTAGCGCCGGAGTCAGAGCTGATTGTCATTAAGCTGCAGCGGTCGGGTGCCATAGGGTTTGCTTTAAGCACCGCAATTATGCGCGGGGTAAAATTTGCGTTGGATACTGCACAGGCGCTTGAAAGACCGGTTTCCATCAACATCAGCAACGGCACCAATGACGGTGCGCACGACGGGAACTCTTTGTTTGAGCAATACCTAAACTCGGTTTCAGAACGCTGGAAATGTGCCATATGTGTCGCGACAGGAAACGAGGGCTCCTCCGGACACCATTTTTTTGGCGTTGCCGCTGAGAAGCGAACCAACTACGCCGAGATGGTGGTCGGAGAAAATATTCGTAGCCTTTATATCACACTATGGAAAAACTTTGTAGATTCTATCGAATATGAACTGATTGCGCCATCTGGGCAGAGTACTGGTAATATCGCTGCCACCCAAAGCGTCACGCTAACGGTGCTCGACCGCGTTCAGGTGTCGGTGCTTTATGGTCAGCCCAACCATTATACCACCAGCCAGGAGGTGTATTTTTCGCTCAACGCAATTGGCGATAGCATTCCACAGGGGTTGTGGCGTTTGTCATACACCGGCGTCAGTGTTGTCGACGGCCGATTTGATATCTGGTTACCGATGACCGACGTCGTAACACGGCAGACCGCTTTTTTGGTGCCGAATATACAGAACACCATCACTATACCGGCTACAGCCTATAAGGTTATTTCGGTCGGTGCATATAACTCATTGCTCAATACCAGTGTCGACTTTTCGGGCCGTGGCATGCCTTATGGCCGATACGGCCAAAAACCCGACCTGGTGGCACCGGGGGTCAATGTTTTAACCACCAAGACGGGCGGCGGCTATGACCGGTTTACCGGCACCAGCATCGCAACACCGTTTGTGACTGGCTCGGCGGCACTGATGCTTGAATGGGGCGACATCAAGGGAAACGACCCATTCTTATATGGCGAGCGCATCAAGGCGTTTTTATGCCACAGTGCAGCGAGGAGCTTTCCGCGCGCCTACCCCAACCCGGAGTGGGGCTATGGTGCGCTAAACCTCTGCGACACGATGGGCGAGCTGGTGATTTTTAACCAGAGGGGAGGCGCATTCCGATAGATAACGACGAATTGCTTCAAGAGTTACTATACGATCCAGACGCTGTGGATTTTGTCATCCGTAAAAATCAGGAGCTTGAAAATATTCTCAGGGATACTGGAAAAGTAGCCATTGCTTATACGCTGGCCGGCAGATATACCTTTTGTTACACGAGTGGAAAATATTTTGAAGAGATTGTCACGCTGCTGGGTGGCAGCTTTATCGCCACGGCCTCACTGGTGCTGGGGCTTTTGGACCGCGCGAGCTTGGAAACCAGCGGAATTCTTCAGGTACATCGGCAGCCCTATCTGGATTTACTTGGACGCGACGTTTTAATAGGATTTGTCGACACCGGCATCGACTACACGCTCGATGTGTTTCGCTACGAGGATGGCACCACCAAAATTCACTACATCTACGACCAGACCATTGAAGGCGTTCAACCGGAGCCCAACTGGGTCGGCACCGAATATACCGAAGCGCAGATCAACGAAGCGCTCCAATCTCCCAACCCCCGTGAAATAGTTCCCCATGAGGACACAGTTGGGCATGGCACTTTTCTGGCCTCAGTCGCCGCGGGACGCGCAGTGGGCGATTTTATCGGTGCGGCACCGGACGCGGGCATTATTGCCGTCAAGCTTCGCAAAGCACGGCCGTTTTATCTTGAGCGTTATCTCGTCCCCAAAAACCAGGAAAACGCGTTTGAATCCAGCGCGGTAATGCTGGGGGTTGAGTACATTCTAACCCGGGCCCAAAAGCTGGGAAAGCCGGTTGTTATCTGCATTGGATTGGGCAGCAATTTTGGTAGTCACGATGGTTACAGCATTTTTGCAGAGTATTTAAGAGGCGTCTCCACCCTCAAGGGGGTGTGCCTGTGCGTTGCAGCGGGCAACGAAAGCCAGGCGCGGCATCACACGCAGGGTATTATCAGCGCCAAGGGCGAAACACAGAACATCGATTTAATAGTCGGCGACCGTGAGGCCGATATTGTTATTTCGATCTGGAACAACGTTTCTGACAGAATTTCGGTTTCGGTTTCCTCGCCCGCCGGAGAAACAGTAGGGCGTCTGCCTGCCAAGGCGGGTAGCACGCGCTTTACCAGCCTCGTTATGGAGCCCACCACCATCGACGTCAGCTACTTTTTCCCCATGGAAGGTACCGGTGCACAGATGACGGTGGTGCGGCTCATCAGGGCATCTCCGGGGATTTGGACCATCACGCTGCATGGGGATATCATTTTAGATGGCAGCTTTCACGCATGGCTGCCAATGACAGGATTCGTTGATCCGTCCGTGGAGTTCTTATCCACATCACCTTATTACACCATCACGGTGCCGGGCGTCATGAACGAGGCGATTTGCTGCGGCGCCTATGACCCACAGCAGGAGAGCCTATATGCCAAAACCTCGTGGGGGCCGACCAGGCTTGAGATGCTGGCGCCCGACCTTGTTGCTCCGGGTGTCAATATCGGTGGTTATTATCCCAGCGGTTATGGATTGATGGATGGCACCAGCATCGCCACCGCCATTACGGCGGGCGCCTGTGCGCTGATGATGCAATGGGGGGTGGTGGAGGGCAATGACACGGCGTTTAGCACCTATCAGATACGCGCTTATCTCATTCGCGGCTGTTCGCGCAACGAGGGGACGCGGTACCCCAACCCGCAATGGGGATATGGTGTGCTAAATTTAATGCAAACCTTCCAGCTTATGCGTGAGCTGTAACAGTATATCCTAGCGCAAATCGATTTATGGTGGTAGGCCGCTATTGGCTGTCCGCACGGCAACTTTGCTAATCAGCCCGGCAATAGGTTAAAGAAAAGGTGAATGCAACCTTTAAGTGGCCTGAGGGGGCAGCAAAATCTGATTGGGAAACCGTTTCGCTGCCCCCAAGCTATCTTGCGTGTAGAAAAAAGCACAGGGCAACAAAACAAGGTTGACCTGTGCTAAAATTATAGTTTTATTGTCTTAGCAAAGCATTTTCAACCGCTTTTCGGATTACTTTGCTGGAGTATGTTGCGCCACTGACAAGATCGACATTTGTTGTTTGGCTTTGTAACATCTTATCCACGATACCTTCGGCGGCTGAGCCTTTTCCATTATCATGCTCTAGCAACATGATTTCAGTCATAACCCCATTTTTGACTGTCACCTGAGCTTTAACATAAACGGGACCCGCCCCAAACTCGCCTGTGTAGCTGCCGTCTGCAATGGCACTTAGAGTGATATCAGAAAAAGTGGTATTAGAAAGAATTTCCTCTCCTTTTTTAGCTAGAGATATAAAATTTACAAATACAATTGCAAGTGCAAGCAACATAAACGCAATAACAGACACAGCAATAAGGAGCCTTTTTCGTGTTTTAAGCATTTTGGGTCTCCTTAATTTGCTTTCGTACAAATTCAAGTGCAGATGTTATTTCAGCCTTGTTCGGATGCCCCATTGCCTTAAATAAAAAGCTGCCCTGGCAAAGAAACTCTTTGCCCACAAGGTTAAGCCCCACATCTGTTAGAGTTTGGCGAAGACTACCCTGTGCGATATTTCTTGTGGATGAGGTCAAAAGCGCCACCTTTTTAATTTGACTCGGAGAAAGTTGTTTGACATAGTTAAGAAGTTCTTGCTTGCTTTCTCCGCCATAAATGCCACTTACAATAAAAAGCAGGTCGCAGGGAGGGATTTTAGGGTTTTTCTTTAGGTCGTGTGTCGGAGCACCTATCTCATCTGCAATTCGGTGTGCGATTTTCTTGCTGTGGCCAGTCATTGTCGCGTATAGAATTTGTACATTCATACTCAATGCTCCTTCATATTCCCAAGGTTTGTATAGATTTTTTGCTGTACTGTGCGCAGCGTTTCTATTTCTTCGGCCGTTAGGTGGTTAAACATTCTGTTTAAAAAATCCTCTGTAATTGCTTTGTTTTCTTCATCCCATTGCTGACATTTTGCAGTTGCAACAATACGCATGGTGCGGCGGTCTGTGGGATCGTCCTCTACCCGCACAAAGCCCTTCTTCTCAAGCTTTAAAACCAGCTGCTTTATGTTTTGGTGGGAGCTATCGTACATGTCAGCAAGCATCTTGAGGGTAGGGGGCTCTTCAAACATTTCGAGCACCATAAGTACAAACCACTGCTTGGCTGTCAATTCGTCAGTAGTCCGATCCATGACAGTTTGTAGACGATTAGAAAGCAAAAAAATGTTCCCGAAAACAAATTTCCTTTTATCTAGTTTTTCTAAATCATACATGGAATAGCTCCTTTTAGTAATACATTACCTATTATAGGTAGCATATTACCTTTGTCTTCACTTGTCAAGATCAAGCGTTCTAAATTATAAATTTTACCGTTTTGTCTAAACCCTCATACTTTTTTATACAAAAGCGATGGCTGTTTGCGCCAAAATTTAAAGCACCTTATAAGAATGCTAATTGGTGCAACTGATTTACACAAAAAGCCCCGACCGCTTTACTGGTCGGGGCAAACATTTTCAGATGGCAGCTGTCAGACGAGCCGCAGAATCTGCGCGCCTAGCTTTTTGGCAACCGCTTCGTCGTGGGTCACCAGCAGTACTGTTTTTCCGTCGGCATACTGCGTGATCAAGGGCAGCAGGTGGTCGCGCGTGTTGTCATCTAACCCGGTGAAGGGTTCGTCTAAAAACAAAAGGTCAAAATCGGCCAACAATGCGCGGGTAAGCGCCACGCGGCGCTGCATGCCGCCGCTTAAATTGCGCACCGGATGATAGAGGCTGCCACCAAGACCGGCTTTTGTCAGGGCCTGTTCCATTTCCGCTTTTGTCCGATGAGGGCAGACAAAACGGAGGTTCGAGATGGCGCTCATATTCTCGCAAAGGCGGTTTTCCTGGAACATAACGCTTTTTTTAGGGTTCGTAATATCACAGAACACCCGCCCCCCATCGGCAGGGGTCAACCCCATCAATGCGCGCAGCAGCGTGGTTTTTCCACAGCCTGAGGGACCCAGAATACAGGTTATGCCCGATTCAAAACAGTGGGAGAAATCTTGCAGGACGATTTGTTCGCCAAAGCGGACGGTCAACGAGTCGGCGGTGAGCGTCATAGGGCGTCACATCCTTTCTATGCGGCGGACGAGAGCGTCGAGCGCCGACAAAAATAGCCAGCCAAACAGCATGCTTAACAGCACAATGACCACCGTCCACGCGAAGAGATCGGGGGTGTCGAGATAAATTTTGGCCTGATATAACCGCTCTCCGACAGAGCCCTTTGGGATGCCGATGACTTCGGCGGCGATTCCAGATTTCCAGCACAACCCGATTGAGACGGCACAGGCCGAGCGCAGATAGGGCAGCAGCTGTGATAGGTACAAATAGCGCACCCGTCGCGCAGTTGGAACGCCAAAAACGTCGGCTAATTCCAGCATGGCGGGGTCGGTCGCATACAACCCCTCGCACAGGTTGATGTAGATGATCGGTAGTGCCATCATGAACGATATGGCGATCGAAAGGCTATGCGACGGCACCCAGATGAGCAACAGAATGATAAACGACGCAACTGGCGAGGCCTTAATAACCGCCATGAGCGGCGAGAGCAGCGTGTAAAACAGTTCAAACCGTGCCGCAATCGCCGCCAGCAGCGCGCCGGAGATTAGGGCGGCAAAAAAGCCGGCGGCAATTCGGATAAATGAGAAGGCGACGGTGTGCCAGAATGTAGGTTCCAGCACCAGCACCGCCAGCCGTTTGAGTACCGTGACGGGCGAAGCCAGCAGCAACGCCTGTGAAAGCGCCATGCTGCCCAACTGCCACAGCAGCAGCCAAAACAGCACCGCAGCCGCCTTTAAAAGCGCTTTTTGGACAGGGCTAGCCGACAAAGTAGAAGTTTTCATCGGGCAAAGCCCCTCCCACAGCCTTGGGGTTCTGGTCAAAGAGGATGGCGAGATAGCCACTTAAACGCTCGCGCATTTCCTCACCCGCAATAAAGGTGATGTTGCATTGGGGAATGGCCTTTTGTGCGATGGCAGACGACACAATTTCGTAGTGCGCCACAAGGTCGGACGCGGCCTCGATGTTGTTGGGGTCGGTAACATAGTCGACCGAGGCTTTATACGCGGTCAGAAAATCTGCCACGGCCTGGGGGTTGGTTTTGATAAAATCGGTTCGCGCCACCACGACACCGGTTATGAGCGACGAGGGCTTCTCCTGCGCTTGCGCCCACTCGCGGTTGAGGTCGAGGGTCACGCGAATCTCGTTGTTTTTCATCTGGGCTGCGGTGACAAAGGGCTGCGGCAGCATGGCGATCGTCTTTTCCTTCACATCCAGCACCGCCGCACACTCGGCGTGCTCAGCTTTATACTCGATGGTGACGTCCTTTTCGGGGTCGATACCGTTCTGCTCCAGCATAAAGTTCAGTGCATATTCGGGTGTGGCGCCCTTGCCTGCCGACAAGATGGTCTTGCCGCGCAGATCCTCAACGGTGTGGATATCCTCGCCATTTTCGACGATGTAAAGGACACCCAGTGTGTTGATGGCCAGCACCTGTACCTGCCCCTTGGTGTTGTTGTAGAGAACTGAGGCGAGGTTGGCGGGAACGGCGGCGATCTGAATGTCGCCCTGCACCAGTTTAGGTGTAATTTCATCCACCGCGCCCGCAATGTTGAAGGCGTAACGGTTTTGGTCTGCGTCATCAGCCATTAGTTTGACCATGCCCATAGCTGTGGGACCCTTGAGCGCAGCAACCGTAATCGGTGCGGCAGGTTCGGTCTGGGAGGGGGCCGTCGAAGAGGTGACGTCCGAAGTCGCGGGCAAAGACGGCGCCACAGAGGACGAAGCGGCACCGCAGCCGCAGAATATAAGGGTGAGCGCCAGTACAAGGGGAATCAGTTTCTTCATAACTCTTTTCCTTTCAATAAAAACGATGGATAAGTTCAGCCATAGCGTGCTAGCACAGTTTAAATTACCGGGTCAAGCGGCTTTTACTTTGTAAGTTGGTTGAGCCTTATTCATCAGTTTCAGGCTTGATGTGATTAATAAACGCATCGCGGTCAAGCAACGTGATGCAACTTCGGTCAACCTGAATTAATCCTGCATTCGAAAGAGCCGCCAGTTCCCTAAACAGGGCGGCCCGGCTCATGCCTAAAATTTTTGCTAACTGTTCCTTAGAGCAGCCAAGTCGCACGGTGTTTTGCCGATCGGCGTTGGTTAGCAGATAATCCGCCAGCTTTGCCCGACCAGAATGTGCTGTGAGCAGCGCAATACGCCGAATTAAAAAGCGGATTTTGCCATTTAAAATCGTCATATACCGCTCGGCCAGTGCGGGACTGACGCTGAGCATCTGTAAAAACGCCTGTTTGGGAACAAAAACGATTTCGGTGCGCTCGCGGCAGACCAGACGGGTTTCAAGCTCGTTTTGGGTGAACAGATTGCTGATGCCAAAGACCTCTCCTGCGCCGAGGCTCGAAAGGCTAACCTCGCTTTCTCCGGGCGAAATGCCAAAAACACCGACGCGTCCTTTGGCGATAACGCCAAGCACAGGTTCACCATCTAGTGTATCTTCGACGGGTTCCCCGCGTTTAAAGCTTTGTGCGGACAGTGCATTTTCATCAAATTCGCAATCAAAAAACAACGGGCAGGCAGTGACGGCGGCCTTGATCTGAGCCTTTGTCATGGCGATTTTCCTCCTTGGATTGTACCCTAATGCCGGTGTCCCACTAAAAAAACAGATGGCTTTTTTAGTAGGGCGTCAGCATAAGCAGGACAATGTTATCATAGATTTTTTAGAAATGCAATAAAAACAGTATCATTTGAGACGGTTTTCATTGTGCGATTAATAATAGTATTTACAGCGATGGGTGGAATTTTTAAAACGGCAGAATAATTTTAAAAACAGATTTTATAAAAAGCGCGCCGACACATGGCACCCCATGTTCCACAAACTATATAGATTGGGGTCAACTTAAACGGCGGCGTCATTCGACGCCGCCGTAGGTGCTTGATATTTTAAATTAGCGGGCAGGTTAGCCCAAAAGCGTTGCAAAGTCCACATCTGACAGCGTAGCGCCCTCGGTTGCGACCACCGCAGCCGCCACGCGATTTGCCAGCGACAGCGCCGCCGAAAGCGGTAGCCCGCGGCACAGCCCCAAGATCGTCGTTGCAACGTGCGAGTCGCCAGCGCCGATGGTATCCACCACCTTTTCTGAAACGCCCGGCAACGTGTAGGTTTTGCCGTCTGGGTTCATCCAGAAAACGCCCTGTTTGCCGAGGGTGACGATGACAGTGTTCTGCGTTTTGGCTATGAGATTGCGTGCCGCCGCCGCGACCGAATCGGCCTTGCCCAGCGCCATCGCTTCTGACGCGTTGAGATGCAATATGGGGTGCAGCGCGTACATCCGCTCATTCTTTTCGCTCGGAATGCGCACGCCGGTAGGGCCGGGCGCGTAAAACAGCGTCTCAATCGGCGCGGTTTCAAGATACTCAATCAGCGCGCCGCCAGTTTTCTCCTCAATTTCCAACCCGCAGACGTATCCAAGGTCAAAGCGCTTTGCGCTGTGCGGCTGCATCCACGCGGAGTTAAAGGTATATTCCACCCCGTGGTACGAAACAAAGGTGCGCTCGCCGCTTTTTTCGACAAAGCAGTAGCAGCAGCCGTTTTCCGCCTCGGGCAGGTCGATATAATCGGGGAAGGCGAGTGCGTCGAGCTGGCGTTTAACGTAATTGCCATAAACGCCCTGACCACCCACCGGGGTGATAAAGGTCAGCGGAACTTTGGCGCGCTGCAAAATATTGGCGACGTTATAGGCACAGCCGCCAACCGAAAAGCGCTGGCTTTCGGGGTGTAAATCCTCCTCGGTTTTTGGCAGATGATCTAAGCGGATAATGACGTCCACACAGGTGGAGCCAATGACAAGCACATTTTTCAAGGCAGGAATCTCCTCGCTATCAATGATTCACTGAGGTATTGTATCAACTTTGGCGAAAAAGGTCAATTTATGGTATAATACATTTTTATAAATGCAAATATTTTCGACTAAAAGAGGGCTTTTATGTACGAGCAAATGATAACGCTTTCCAACGCTTTAAACGATAAACTGACCGCTTGCCGGCGCGATTTTCACCGTTACCCCGAGACGGGCTGGCTTGAGATGCGCACCAGCGCCATCATCGCGCAGCGGCTGACCGATCTGGGCTACGAGGTACTCACCGGAAAACAAGTCTGTCGCGAGGGTGCGCGCATGGGTCTGCCGGACGAGACCGAGCTGCGCGAACATGCTGAAAAAGTGCTGCAACAGGGCGCACCTGCAGCCTATCTGACCGACGAGATGAAGCAGGGCTACACCGGTGTGGTTGGCATTCTGCGCTGCGGCGCGGGGCCGGTGGTCGCGCTTCGGTTTGATATTGACGCACTGGGAATGCAGGAATGCACCGAGGACACCCACCGCCCGACCCGTGAGGGCTTTGCAAGCCGAAACGCGGGTAACATGCACGCCTGTGGGCATGACGGACACGCGGCAATCGGCCTTGGCGTGGCTGAGGTGCTGATGCAGCTTAAAGACAAGCTGCACGGCACGGTGAAGCTTTTGTTCCAGCCGGGGGAAGAGGGCGCGCGCGGTGCCGCAGCCATGGTGGCCAACGGCCTGTTGGATGATGTGGATTTCTTTGCCGGTTCGCACATTGCGCCGGATAATGGCCCCGACGACGGCGACGTGACACCCGGCACCTACGGCTCCCTTGCGACGACGAAATATGACGTGACCTTTAAAGGGCGGGCGTCGCATGCGGGCGGCTTCCCCGAGCAGGGCAAAAACGCGCTGGTTGCCGCGGCTGCGGCCGTGATGGCGCTTCAGGCCATCCCACGGCACAGCGGCGGACAAAGCCGTGTCAACGTTGGCACACTGCACGCGGGAACGGGGCGAAACGTCATTCCCGACATGGCCTGCATGCAGCTCGAGGTACGCGGCGAAACGACCGAGATTAACGCCTACATGGCCGAAATGGCGGTCAACGCTTGCAACGGTGCGGCGCTGATGCAGGGCTGCACCTGTGAGATGGTCAAGATGGGCGAGGCGCAGGGTCAACAGAGCGATCCGGCCTTTATTGCGCGCATCGCGGCGTTGATGCGCCGTCATCTGCCGGATTTAAAGGTCAGCAGCTGCGAGAACGCTCAAAACTGGGGCAGCGAGGATATTTCGATCATGATGAACCGCGTTCAGGCGCGCGGCGGGCTGGCGACCTATATGCGCGCCATGACCCCTATCGCCTCGCCCCAACACACGGTGCAATTCGATTTTGACGAGGTCGTGTTGTCTAAGAGTGTCAAAATCTTCTGTGCCATTGTCTGCGACCTGATCGGCGAGAACTAATTCTAATGGAATATCAGCATAAGAGGGGAAAAGCATGAGCCGTATTTTAATCGACAATATTACCGTGCTGACGATGGATCAAAACAACACGGTGTATCAAAACGGGTATCTGCTGACCGACGGCGACAAAATTGCGGCGCTGGGCGGCGGGGCCTTTGCGGGTGACAATGACGAATATATCGACGGTGCGGGTGGCATTTTGCTGCCGGGTTTTGTCAACACCCACTGCCATGTTTCAATGATGCCATTTCGCTCACTGGGGGATGACTGCCCCGACCGGCTGCGGCGCTTTCTCTTCCCGTTGGAAAACGAGGCCATGACACCGCGGCTTGTCTATCTCGCGGCGAAATATGGCATTTGTGAGATGCTACTCTCGGGCACTACCACTTTTTTGGACATGTATTATTTTGAGGACGAGGTGGCGCGCGCCTGTGAGGAAATGGGTATCCGCGGCTATCTGGGCGAGACGATCATCGGCCAGCCCACCTGTGTGAGCGAGACACCCTACGGCGGTTTTGACTATCAGCGGGGCTTTCTCGAAAAATACCGAAGCAGCAGCCGGATTCATCCGATCATCGCGCCACATGGCACGACCACCTGCGACGAAGCAGCGCTGAAAAGGGCGCATGCGCTCGCCGTTGAATACGACACGTTGTTCACGCTGCACGCTTCTGAGATGGACTACGAAATGGCGCACTTTGCCGAGCGGGGAAGCACCCCGACCGCGTTTCTCGATAAAATTGGCGCGCTTGATGCGCGCACGTTACTGGCGCACAGCATCCATGCGAATGATAACGACCTTAATCTGATTGTAAAACGCGGCGCGGCGGTGGCGCACTGCATCGCCAGCAACACCAAGGCGGGCAAGGGGATTGCCCCCGTCAAGGGGATGATCGAACGCGGCATTGCGGTGGGGCTTGGCACCGATGGGGCTTCCTCGGGCAACACATTAAGCATGTTTGACCAGATGCGGATGTTTGCAAACTGCCACAAGACCGCCAACCGTGACCGCGGGCTGTTCCCTGCCAAGGATATTGTGCGTCTTGCGACCACTGGGGGCGCTCAGGCGCTGCACGGTGCGCGGGAATATGGGCAGCTTGTCCCCGGGATGCAGGCCGATCTCGTGTTGGTCGAGACCGATTCAGTCAATATGTTTCCGGTGTTCGACCCTTTTTCGGCGCTTGTTTATTCGGCGAATGCCTCTAATGTGCGCACCGTGCTGGCGCAGGGGAAAGTCGTCGTGCGCGACAAGGAATTGGTTGGGCAGAGCCTGGGTGATATCCGCGCCGAGCTGTTTGCGGCGATGGGGCCGTTTGTCACCGCCGCAGAAAAATATCGGGACGTTTTATAAAAGTAGGATTTTGAGCCGGGGCTGTGTCAGCTTCGGCTCTTGCTTTTGGTCAAAGTTTCGCAGGCGCGCACGGTAAAACATCAGCTTATGGCGGTTGTCAAGCGCGTTCAGGAAGAAAAATTCTTTGTATCCCGCCGCCGCTATGATAAATATTGGTGATATTTCCACATTTATCATATGCGGCGTTTTATCTACCATTACTGAAATAAAGCCTCCGGTTATATATCTCAAAAATTTTAAAAAATGGAGGCTTTAAGCTGCTCAAACTGCCGAAAAAGCTCACTGTAATTGACTTTAGTGTCGTAAAATGTTAGTCTAAAGTGTATTTTTTCAAAGGCATTAAACGGCGCAGTTATTGCGCGAACATTTTTTATAATAAAGGGAGGAAAGCTCTGGTGAAGCGTGCAAAGGGCGTTGTCTGGCTGCTGCTTATGCTGCCCGGCATTTTATTTGTCACCATATTCATGCTGATTCCGCTCTGTCTGCTGGCGGTCACCACCGTCTCTCCACAAAGCGGTACCTTCTCGCTGGAGGCTTACATCGCCATGTTTGGCAGTGAATATTTTCGTCAGGTGTTCGCCCGCAGCCTGCGCCTGAGTCTTTTGAGCACGGCGGTGTGCGCGGTGCTGGGTTTCCCGACAGCTTACTACATAGCGCGCTTTTCAAAGCACAAGGGCATGCTCATGGCGCTGGCGGTGTTCCCGATGTTCACCAGCCCGGTTATCCGGTCTTTTAGCTGGATGGTCATTCTGGGTAAAAAGGGCATCATCAATAGCATTTTGGTGGGCAGTGGGCTTTTTGCCAAGCCGCAGAGCCTTTTGTATAACGAGTTTTCAATGACCGTCGGTTTTGTGCAACTGTTTTTGCCGCTGATGATCCTATCTTTAATCGGCGTGATGGACAGCATCCCCGACGATCTGAGTTTAGCCGCCTGTAATTTGGGCGCGACGCGGTTGCGGGCATTTTTCAGCGTGGTGTTTCCACTGAGTATCTCGGGACTTGTTACCGGTAGCGTTCTGGTGTTCACCGGTTGCCTGACCGCTTATACGACGCCGCAATTGCTCGGCGGAACCGATACAAGGGTGCTTGCCACGGTTATTTATCAATACGCCATGAGCCTTGGCGACTGGGTTCAGGCCTCGGTGGTGGCGGTTACCATGATCGCAGTGACGGTGGCGGTGTCCATTGTCTTCAACGCATTCAGTAAAAAGATCAACCCCATGGTTTAGAGAGGACGTGTATCTGTGTCGCTTTTGGAACTGCAAAACATCACGGCGGGTTACGATAAAAATATTATCCTCAAAGATTTTAACCTCAGTGTGGAAAAGGGCGAGCTGCTAAGCCTCTTGGGCTCAAGCGGCTGTGGCAAAACGACCACGCTGCGCCTTGTCGCAGGCTTTTCGGAGCCTATGAGCGGCAGCTTTATGTTTGATGGCAAGGATTACACCCGGGTACCGCTTCATAAGCGCAACTTTGGCTTTGTGTTTCAGAGCTATGCACTGTTCCCGCACATGACGATATTTGACAACGTCGCGTTCGGCCTTAAAATGCGGAAAATGGATACAGCCGCTATTGCCGACGCAGTACATAACATTTTAAAAACTGTGGATTTAGAAGGGTTTGAGCATCGGCTACCGCGCGAGCTTTCGGGCGGGCAGCGGCAGCGCGTGGCATTGGCCCGCGCACTGGTGGTCAAGCCCGACCTTTTGTTATTCGACGAGCCGCTTTCAAACCTTGACGCCAAGTTGCGCGTCAAAATGCGCGTCGAGATCCGAAAATTACAGCAGGAGCTGGGGTTTACGGCCATCTATGTTACCCATGACCAAGAGGAGTGCTTTGCCATCAGCGACAAGGTCGCCATCATGAACAATGGCGTCATTGAGCAGCTCGGCGCACCCAGCGAGATCTTCAACAACCCCAAAACCGAATTTGTCGCCCGATTTGTGGGCTTTGAAAACTTCTTTAACCTCACGCGTACCGGCGAAAAGAACTTCACGGCGGCCGGTGTGTCGCTGGCGGTCGATCAGCCTTGTATGGGTGATAGCTTTAAGGGCTGCATCCGCCCTGAGGATATTGTCGTCTGTCCCGCCGGGGAAAAGACTGCAAACGCCGTGCCGGGGCGGGTGGTTGTTAGCACCTTTTTGGGCAAGCGCAACCAGTACAACGTCGAGACGCCAATCGGTGAGCTGGTGGTCAGCACCAGCCAGGAACAAGCCTTCAACATCGGCGACGCGGTGACGCTGTCGCTGGTGTCGAATAAAATTATTTTAATCTAGGGGCAGCCTTAAAAGTCCACAACTTTGGCAATTCCACTGAAAATGCGCTGCGTCAAAAATGCCCGGAATACATCCGGCGTACTTGCGCTTTCTTCCTTGCCGCTTATGCTTTTAGTGAATTTCGCTATTGTTTTGACTTTTAAGAAACGCTCCGACCTGGAAGGATGAAAAAGGAATGAGTAAAAAGGTTTTAGCCCTTGTTTTGGTTGCAGCGATGGCTGCACTTTCCCTGACTGCTTGCGGTGGCGCTTCGAGCGCTCCAGCTTCTTCGGAGGCACCCGCGTCCTCCGGCCCCGTTGATTCTGCTGAACCTTCGGAAAAGCCCTTTGAGGGACAGACCCTCTCGATCAGCACCTTTAGCTTTAATGCTGAGTTGCTGCAAAAGAACATCTACGACCCCTTCATGGAAGCCACTGGCGCAAAGCTGGTTGTGGACACCGGCAAGAATGCTGAGCGCGTGACCAAGATCAAAGAGTCCCCCGAGAACTACGACGTCGTTGTCATCGGCGACCTGTTTGTATCCCAGTTGGCCGAAGAGGGTCTCATCGACACCATCGACCGCGCTGCCATGACCAACCTCGACGCGCTCTATGACTGCGCCAAGGCGCCCATGGGCGAGGATTTCGGCCCCGCTTACACCTTCAACCGCCTCGGCATTGTCTATGACGCGCAGTATTGCAACGTTGACATCAAGAGCTGGGCCGACCTGTGGAACCCCGAACTGGCTGAAAGCATCGCCATTCCGGATATCACCACCACCACCGGCCCGCTGTTTTACTATGCCACCGCCAAGGCTTTTGACCTTGAGCCTGGCAAGGATGACGCCGCCATCTTCGCTAAGCTCGGCGAGCTGAAGGCAAACGTCGTCAAGACCTACACCAGCGCCAACGACACCATCACCATGCTCAATCAGGGCGAAGTTAGCGTCGCTGTGCTGCTCGACTACAGCTACACCGCTGCCCAGAAAGCCAACCCCGACTATGTTTGGGTCGACCCCACCGAGGGCAGCTTTTCCAGCTATAACATGCTCAACATCATCAAGGACAGCAAGAACAAAGAGCTGGCCACCGCGTTCATCGACTTCTATCTGAGCAAGGAAGTTCAGCTTGCCGAGGCGCTCGACGGCGTTGACAGCCCGGTGCGCCCCGACGTTGAGCTGACCGAAGAGCAGGCCGCCAACTTCACCTATGGTCAGGACACCATTGACGCCCTGATGTTCCCCGACTGGTCGCTGTATAACGCCAACAAGGCACAGTGGATCGAGCAGTGGAACGCGATCTTCTCGGTTAAGTAACACATTAAAACGCAACCCGATAGCGGTATAGCCTCTAAAACGGCTGTGCCGCGCGGGAATCTTCTGAGCCTTTTTAAAACAAGGTTTTTAAGACTGCCTATGGGAGTTTACGGTATGAAAAAGAGCAAAACGCTGCTGTTGATTACAATTTTGGTGTACGCTTTTCTGATTGGCCCGCTGCTTGTTATTGCCGCGGCGTCTTTCAGCGACACCCCATATCTAAAGTTCCCGGGCGAGGGGTTTACGCTTAAATGGTATGCGCAAGCACTGACCATGAACGCGTTTATCGAAGCGGCCAAGATGAGCTTTTTCATCGCCATTGCGGGAACGCTTATTGCGCTACTGCTGGGGCTCCCGGCGGCGTACGCCCTCAACCGTTACCGTTTTAAGGGCAAAGAAAGCATAAAGCTGTTGTTCTTGTCGCCGGTGCTTATTCCATGTGTCGTGCTGGGCTTTATGATGCTGCGCTATGTCGTCAAGCACTATAACCTGCCGGTCATTCCAAGTCTGTTGATCGGCCACACACTGCTGAGTATCCCGTATATTATGCGAGTGGTGACCTCAAGCCTGGCGAATTTCGACTTCGCCGCAGAGGAGGCTGCCGAAAGCCTAGGCGCAACAAAGGTCTATACGTTTTTTCACATCGTGCTGCCCAACATTAAATCGGGTATTGCCTCGGCCTGTATCATGGCGGTGATCAATTCGTTTAACAACGTGTCGCTCTCGGCCTTTTTAACCGGCCCCGGTGTTTCGATGCTGCCGATCGAGATGATGAGCTATGTCGAATATCACTTCGACCCCACCATTGCTGCGTTGGCCACTTTGATGATGGCGGTAACGATGGGCGTAATGTTGCTGATTGAAAAAACGCTCGGTCTGCAAAGCGTCGTTTAATTAAATTGTTGTACTTCTAATTTGAATACCAAAAGCGCTCCGCATTCCATTGTCGTTATGGATGCGGGGCGCTTTGCATATTGCAGCAAGCGCCGACACAGGGTGGAATACGGCTGTTGCGAAAGAAGAGACCTCGGGGTAGCCGCCGCTTTTGTAAGCCCGCCCGCTCTTTTATCGGGTGGGCAAATATGGTACGATAAGACATGATGAAAGGAAGGTTGGTTATGCGGATTAAAACACTCGCTGTCGATACCGCCTATGATATCGGCGGCGCATTTTTACAGGCAATTGCCATTCAGTGCTTTATTTCAGGGTGCCGTATTGCGCCGGGTGGCGTATCCGGCGTTGCCATTTTGCTTAACTTTATGTTCGCGCTGCCGGTCGGCGTCATGTCGTTTGTTCTAAATATTCCGCTATTGATTTTATCTTGGCTTTATCTAGGGCGAATGTCCACACTTAAAACGCTTAAAACCATCGCACTCATGGCGCTTGTGCAGGATCTTCTGGTGACGCCCTATTTTCCGGCCATCGCGGGTGAGCGCATTGTGCTGGCCGCCTTTGGTGGTGTGTTTTCCGGCGTGGGCATGGCGATGATCTTCATGCGTGGCTCCACCACCGGCGGCATGGATATTGCCGCGAAGCTCATCCAACGCGCCGCCCCGCATTTTCAGATCGGCCACGCGCTGATGCTAGTGGACTTTTTGGTTGTAGTCGCCTCAGTGCTGGTTTATAAAAACATCGACACGGCGTTTTATGGCCTGCTGTGCATCGTCTGCACCACCCAGACTATCGACATGATCATCTACGGCATGAAGCGCAGCACTATGGTGACGATTATTTCAAAGTACAATACCGAAATTGCCAACGACATTATGCGACAGCTCTGCCGCGGTGCGACCTTTTTTAAAAGCTGCGGTGCGTTTAGCCGGCAGGAGGGGGAGGCGCTGCTCTGTGTTGTTGATAAAAAAGAGTTTTATCGCGTCAAACAGATCATTGACGCATACGATCCCCACGCCTTTGTCATCGTGTCTGAAACTAAGGAGGTTTACGGCGAAGGCTTTTTGGATAGCTGCCACACCGGTGTATAACCCTTGATTATTCTCCCACAGGCTCAGCGCTTTTAGATAGTCCAATCGTTTTCTCATCGAGTCATCGACATAGCAAATGCCCCGTCTTTACAGCATTTTGGCTGTGAAGGCGGGGCGTTGTTTATGAAATATGTACAGAGAATTTGAAACTTTTACACTGAGCTACCGGCTGGTCGAATAAAGCGGCCTGCCTGCGTTGAGGTCGTCCCTGATTTGGCGGGCGAGATAATCACTAATCTCATCGAGGGATCTGCGATCCTGCGTGACGCCCTTGAAATTATTGGTTACATTGAGCGTGATCGCCTCATTCTTGCTGTTGCCGGATTGCATGTGCCAGTATTGTGCGGTTTGCGCCTGTATATCGGCGAGCTGAAGCTGCTGTTGCTGCCAGCCGTCAAGGGCTGCGGTGGGATGGGGTTGGTTGGTCTGCCATGCGTTAAATGTAGAGGTGGGCTGGTAGAGGTGGAGATTAGAGGCGCCATAAATATTATCGATACTGCTTAAAGTTGCAGTGGCCTGTGAGATTTTATCTCGGGCTTTCTTTCGCTTTTCATATTTTTTCCGAAACAGTTCTCCGCGTTGAGTGGGGGGTTCTCCCTCGTAGATGAACGGGTTAGATGCCGCCAAGATGCTGTCCATGGTGTTTGCCTGAGCAGTTGCCTGATCAATATCCAATACTAATTGACCTGCTTCAACTTAATACTGCAAAAAAGCAAAGGCGCCAACAAAAGCAGCCATAATAGCTAAGGCACTAGCTACTACGGGGTGTTTTGCAGCTTGCAGCAAAGCAAGCGTCGATACTGAATTTATAATCTCTTTCACCTTGTAATCTGTAAGCACATCTGCATACGATAAAATGCCCGCAACATCTGCCGCTGTGCCAAAAACAGTCCCAAAGGTGTCAGAATCGTCTGAGTTCTCAGAGCTTGCCAGAGTTCCTAAAGAATCTATCAGTTTACTTTGTGTTTGTTTAAGTTGTTCAAGCGCCAGCGTGGTTTTTCCCTGCGCTTCGCAAAGAGATGACAAAAGTCGTAGAGGGTTATCTTCGCTTAATAAAGCTAAAGCGTTATCTTTTCCCACAAAAATCACTTCCTTGTTTAATTATTTTTGGTGCGTCATAATTTGGAAAAGTATAAAAAATTATTTACTTTTAAAACTAGTTATTTTAAAATTGGCAGGAGGAAATTTATAATAAAGGTTATTGCCACAGCAGCTTTAAAATCTCACTGAGCAACGCCACCGTGCCGACGGACATGAGCGGCATTTCTTTGGCGGTCTGAAAAAGCAGCTCGCACAGGGCTTCGGTGATCTCCGGTTTCATCGTTTTATTTTCCATCGTTTATTTCCTTTTGTTTTTCTTTTTAACCCCAACTGCCCCGCCGTAAAGATACGACAGGGCAACATTTTGCTTTTATGAGTCTTACAATCAGTTTCGTCTGCGTGGTGCCAGATTCCGCTGCCGCTCGGCCAGTTTTTGATTTTCCTCCTGCTCAAGCTGTTCACAGGCATAAAAAAACGCCTGTTCCTCGCGAGAATAGGCCGCGAATTCACTTGGGCGTATGTGGTGCTTGCGCAGGGCAAGATAGGCTAAAAATGCCGTTTCGTCCTTGCCCTGCTTAATCAGTTTTTTACTTCGGCCGCCAGTTCGGCAAGGCTGGTGCCCAGTGCGTTGTGCCGCTGGTACATCACGATCAATCGGGTGAGCTCCGCGTCGGTGGTCAAGGCCTTCAGTGCCTCGGCGGGCTCCAGAATAGTTCTACCCTCACGCTGCGAAAGCTCTTTGAGCAGTTCGGCATCTCTCAGGTTCGGGTACACCAGCGAACAGGCGATGACCGTCAGCAGAATGTCGCTCTGGCTGCGTCCCTCATACTGCTTTTGCAGCTCACAGCTTTCCATGGATGAAAGTTGGCGCAGCTCCCATTCGACGGGTGCGCTGCTTTCATCGCAAAACGCTTCGGATAGCACAAATTTCAGATTCTCCTTACGGGTGGGGTTCAAAAATGCTTTGAGATTTTTCGTGGTTGTTTCTCCTTTAAGTTATTTTTGGATAAAAAAGCGGACGCGTTCAGAAAGCCTTTTTCCTTTGTGTCGGAAACCTTTTGATATCTGCCGCATTTCTATACCTAGACTCTAGCATAGGTTCACAGTGGCCTTCTATGGCGTATTTCAGTGAAGGAGACAAAAAACCGCGTGTCCAAACGCCACGCCTCACACTTTTACATAAAACTTAATCTCTAAAATTGTTTTCCCCTGCATATACATGCACTAAGACGACACAGGGGAGGGCACACATGTGAAAGGCTTGCCGGAGGAGCGCGCCATACTGCTCGCTCAATATATCATCGAAAACAACGCAACGGTGCGCCAGGCGGCAAAGGCGTTTGATATTTCAAAGTCCACCGTACATAAGGACGTCAGCGAACGCATCAAACTGCTGTCGCCGTCGCTGCATGAGCAGTGCAGGCATGTGCTTGAGGTGAATAAGTCGCAGCGGCATATTCGCGGAGGGCTGGCCACAAGAGAAAAATATGCCAAAATGAGGACGAAATAACCGGTCGGGCAGTTTTGCTCGCCCAACCTTCAAGCGCACGCTTCCAAACTTTGGATGGTGCGCTTTTTGGGTTTTGCAGGGCTTTAAAACTGCGTTATAATTGACATCTTTACCGAAAAATTGTACAATAAACAATATCTGTGAAAGCCGCCAAAGCACACAAAGATTTCTGTTTAACGGGCGAATGGCGGTCATGGTTTATTGCGGCTTTAAAGCCGCATTTTGGAGTTTCTGAAAATAAAAATTACTGACTTTTTCACAATGATAGGTGCTTAAACATTTTACTTGTGAGAGATACTATAAGTTAGCAAATAACGGAAGGAAGGTTCGCCTTGGAAAAGTTTGTTATAAAAGGCGGTCAACCCCTTGGTGGAGAGATTACGATCAGCGGTGCAAAAAATGCCGCCGTTGCCATTATTCCGGCGACAATTCTGGCAAAGGGCCGTTGCGTGATCGAAAATGTTCCCGACATCAGCGATGTCGAAATTTTACTCGAAATTCTAACGCATCTCGGCGCAAAAACCCGCCGGATCAATCGCGATACCCTCGAAATAGATACTTCTGCCGTGGACTGCAACGAGGTTCCCTATGAGTTTGCAAGGGCTATGCGGGCGTCCTATTATTTCCTCGGCGCACTGCTCGGGCACTGCAACGTGGCGAATGTCTCGATGCCGGGCGGCTGCAACTTCGGCGTGCGACCCATCGACCAGCATCTCAAGGGATTTACCGCGCTGGGAGCCGAGGTGACCGTTGACAGCGGCATGATCTGCGCCAAGGCCAACCGCCTGTTGGGCGCGCACATACACTTTGACGTAGTCAGCGTTGGGGCGACCATCAACGTTATGATGGCCGCGGTAAAGGCACACGGTGTCACCATTATGGAAAATTCTGCCAAAGAACCACATATCGTTGACTTGGCCAACTTTTTAAACTCGATGGGTGCCGACATCCGCGGCGCAGGCACCGATGTGATCAAGGTTCATGGGGTGGATGTGCTCCGTCCCAGCACCTATTCCATAATTCCCGACCAGATTGAGGCGGGCACCTACATGGTGCTGGCGGCGGCGACGGGGTCAGACCTACTCATTAAAAACGTCATCCCCAAGCATCTGGAGTCAGTCACCGACAAGCTGGAGGCGGCAGGTGCCATCGTCGAAGAGCTTGACGACGCGGTTCACGTGACGGGACAGGCCACTATCAACAAGGTCAATGTCAAAACGCTGCCGCACCCCGGTTTTCCGACCGATATGCAGCCGCAGATCACCGCCATGCTTTGCCGTGCCGGCGGCACGAGCATCATCACCGAGGGCGTGTGGGAAGGCGGCCGGTTCAAGTATATCGACGAATTAAAGCGCATGGGCGCAAATATCTCGGTCGACGGCAAAATGGCGGTTATCGAAGGGGTCACGCGGCTGACCGGTGCGCCGGTCAAGGCGACCGATCTTCGCGCCGGGGCTGCGCTGATCATCGCGGCACTCGCCGCCGAGGGCGTCACCGAAATTGAGGATATCGAGCATATCGAACGCGGCTACGAAAAGATTGTTGAAAAGCTCGTGCATATCGGCGCGGATATCAAAAAGCAGATCACGCCCGATTCGGATATGATCAGACCCGCGCAATAGCGGCTTAGAAAGTCTGGGGCTATCCCCGAAGCAATTTGGGGATAGCCGTTTTGTTTTAATTTTTAAAGGGGAGATTCTATTGGCGAAATTCTGCGTGCTGGCCTCGTCGAGCGCGGGTAACAGCACCTATATTTCCTGCGCGCAGGGCGCCGTGCTTGTCGACGCGGGCATCAGCTGCCGCAGAATTGTCAACGCCATCGCCCAAACAGGCGAGTCGGCGTCAGAGCTTAAAGCGGTGTTGATCACCCACGAGCACACCGACCATATCAAAGGACTGTTAAACCTTATCAAGAAAACCGGTGCGGCGGTGTACGCCACCGGCCCGGTGCTCGACTACATAGCGGCGCGCAATCATGTGCCGGCCGGTGCAACGCTTGTCGAAGTGACCAGCTGCCCATTTGAAGCGGCGGGCATGCAGATTCGGGCGTTTGCCACCCCCCACGATAGCGCCGCCAGCGTCGGCTACCGCCTGACGCTGCCCAATGAGCAGACCGTTGCGGTCGCCACCGACTTAGGGGTCATCACCGATGAGGTTATGCAAGGGGTTCGGGGCTGCCGCACCGTGTTGCTGGAGGCCAACTACGATCCGCAGCTGTTGCGAATGGGGCCGTACCCTTATTTTTTAAAGAAGCGTATCGCCTCGAACAATGGGCATTTGGATAACAGCAGCTCGGCGGCGTTTGCCGCGGCGTTGGTGGAATCCGGTACGGCGCAACTCTTTTTAGGGCATCTCTCTCGCGAGAACAACAACCCTGCGCTGGCTGAGCAGACGGTGGCGGCAGCTTTGGCTGAGGCTGGCGCACAGCGCGGCCTCGATTTTGAGCTGGAGGTTGCGCCCTACGATGAACTATCCAGATTGGTGAGATTCTAATACCATGTCCCCCCGAAAAGCAGCGATCTTAGCGATGGATGTTCCCCGCCCCGCTGCGTTTTCTGCGGGGCGAAATTCTCGCCAAAAGCTATTTTAGTTTTAAAGGGGAGAGCGGTACAAATGCGAAATATCCGATTAATCACGGTGGGCAAGCTCAAGGAGAAATATCTTTCTCAGGGTTGCGCCGAATATTTAAAGCGCTTGTCGGCCTTCGCGCGGGTTCAGGTGATTGAGCTGGACGAGGTACGCTTGCCCGAGAGGCCCTCTCAGGCGCAGATTGATGCAGCGCTGGCCTTGGAAGGCGAAAAGATTCTGGACAAAGCCCGCGGCAGTGCGCTCATCGCGCTGTGTATTGAGGGCGAGCTATTCTCTTCCGAGCAGTTGGCCGCAAAGCTCGACGCGCTTGAGGTTCAGGGCAACAGTGCCATTTCGCTGGCCATCGGCAGCTCGTTTGGGCTGGATGACGCAGTCAAAAAAACGGCGGTGGTGCGGCTGTCGTTCTCGCGCATGACCTTCCCCCACCAGCTTATACGCCTGATACTCTGCGAACAGCTTTATCGCGCCTGTTCCATTTCGGCGGGTGGAAAGTATCATAAATAGCAATTGATGCCGAAAGGGGAAGCACGATGGCCAGAACAGAAAACACATTAAAGACAAAACCGATGGATGCGCGCGCCTTTGCAAATAGAAGTGATACAGCGGTGACATGGCTGGGCGGCGCGGGTTTTTTGGTCAACTGCCGCGGGGTCATTATCCTTATTGACCCGGTGCTTTCGCTTTCGCCTGATAAAGAGGGGTGCAGCGAGGCGGGGCTGAAGCTTAAAATCGCGCTGCCGATTCTGGCGCAGCAGATCTCGCACGTCGACTATGTGCTGTACACCCACTCGGACATCGACCACCTCGGTCCGATAACGGCGAATGCACTGGCCGAAAAGGGCGCGAAGTTTTTTGGCACCTACCGCGTTTACCACGCGTTGACCCAGCTTGGCGTCAACCCAAAGCAGGCGTTTGTCTGCCGCGAGGATGAGCCGGTGCAGCTCGGCGGCATCGCGGTTGATGTCACGCCCGCAGACCACCCGTGGCAGCTTAAAGATTTAAAGCGCGAGGGCAGACCGTTTCGCGCTGGGGAATGCTGCGGCTACATCCTCAATACGCCGGACGGTCGGCTGTTTTTTCCGGGCGACACCCGCCTGATGGAAGCACATCTGCGCATCAAAAATATTGACTTGCTCGCATTGGACGTCTCGATGTGTGAATACCACCTCAACCATACGTCGGCGGCGGTTCTGGCGAATAATCTGCCCGAGGCGTGGTTGTTCCCACTGCATTACGGTACCTACGATTCGCCGCAGCCCGCGCACCAGGGCGATCCGCGTGACGTGTTTAAAAATGTGACCGACGGCGACCGGCGCGGATTGCTGTTGCCGCCCGGCGAGCCGTTTGTGCTCAAAAAACTTGAGGTTTTAATGCCGTAGATTAAAAGCCTGAGTTCGGCTTTTTTAAATAAAGCTATTGAACGACATCTGCCTGCGGCGAGAAGGCCGTCGGCTTTTGGATAGACTACGCCTGAAAAGAGGGAGCATTTTGAATCTGATACAGCAACTGGCGCAGGAATTGTCACTGCGCGAAAGTCAGGTGGAAAGTGCGGTTAAGCTGCTCGACGAGGGCAACACCGTGCCGTTCATCGCCCGTTACCGCAAGGAGGCGACCGGTTCGCTCGACGACGGCCAGCTGCGCGACCTTGAAGATCGTCTCAACTATCTTCGCAATCTGGACAAACGCCGCGAGGAAATCCGATCGAATATCGAGGGGCAGGGTGCCTTAACCGACGAACTGGCGGCCGCTATCGCCGGCGCCAAAACGCTGGCGGCGCTTGAAGATCTTTACCTGCCCTACAAGAAAAAGCGCCGTACCCGCGCGCTGATGGCTAAGGAAAAGGGCTTGGAGCCGCTGGCGCTTAAATTCTTTGAACAGACCGGCGCAGCGCTGCCCGACGTGCTTGCTGCGCCGTTTGTTGAACCTGAAAAAGGGGTGGAAACGGTCGAGGACGCTATTGCGGGCGCGAAAGACATCATCGCCGAAATGGTCTCGGATGATGCGGCGGTGCGCGGCGCTCTACGCGCATTTTTGCAGCGAACGGCATGTTTGCGTTCGGTGTCGGACGACGAGCAGGCGGCGCAGGGCGTCTACGCCATGTACTGCGATTTTTCCGAGCCGGTGAACAAAGTGGCGGGCTACCGCGTGCTGGCGATTGACCGCGGGGAGCGCGAGGATGTACTCAAAGTTTCGATTGAGTGCGACATGGAAGCCGCGCTGCAAACGCTGGAGCGCGTGGTGGTCAAAAAAGGCTTTTCGCCGTCGATTCATGTGGTGAAAGAAGCCTGCGCCGATGCGCTGACCCGTTTGATTTTCCCATCATTGGAGCGCGAACTGCGTAGCACACTGACCGAAAATGCCGCCGAACAGGCGATAAAGGTATTTGCGCTAAACTTAAAGCCGCTTTTAATGCAGCCGCCCGTCAAGGGCCGGGTGACGCTGGGGCTTGACCCCGCGTACCGCACTGGCTGCAAAATTGCGGTGGTCGATGCCACCGGCCGAGTGCTTGATACCACTGTGGTCTATCCGACGCCGCCCCAGAGCAAGGTTGACGAAGCTGCCGCGAAGCTCAAGGCGCTAATCAAAAAGCATAACGTCAGCATTATTTCTATCGGCAACGGCACCGCCTCGAAGGAGTCGGAAATCTTTGTCGCCGACCTCATCAAAACGCTGGACACGCCGGTGTCCTACATGGTGGTCAGCGAGGCGGGCGCGAGTGTCTATTCGGCCTCAAAACTTGCCGCTGAGGAATTTCCGCAGTACGACGTGTCGCTGCGCTCGGCAGTATCGATTGCCCGCAGGTTGCAAGACCCGCTGGCCGAGCTGGTCAAGATTGACCCCAAGGCCATCGGCGTGGGGCAGTACCAGCACGATATGCCCAAAAATCGGCTGGATCAGACACTGGGCGGCGTGGTCGAGGACTGCGTCAACTCGGTGGGTGTGGATGTCAACACCGCATCGTTTTCGCTTTTGGCGTACATTGCGGGCGTCGGCCCGGCGTTGGCGAAGAATATTGTGGCCTACCGCGAGGAGAACGGACATTTCACCTCCCGCAAGGCGCTGATGTCGGTGCCAAAGCTCGGCAAAAAGGCATTTGAACAGGCGGCGGGCTTCATGCGCGTCGCCGAGAGCGAGAACCCACTGGACAATACGGCGGTACATCCCGAGAGCTATACCGCGGCGCAAAAGCTGCTCAAAGCTTGCGGCTTTAACGAGGCGGATTTACGCGCCGGACGCCTTCAAACGTTGCCTGAGCGCGTGGCAGAAAAGGATGAATCAGCGCTGGCGGCAGAGCTTGGCGTCGGCGTTCCCACGCTACGCGACATGGTCACAGAGCTGTTAAAGCCCGGGCGAGACCCGCGTGACGAGCTGCCGCCGCCAATGCTGCGCTCTGATCTGCTGGAGCTCTCAGACCTCAAGCCCGACATGGTTTTGGACGGCACGGTGCGCAACGTGGTCGATTTCGGCGCGTTTGTTGACATCGGCGTGCATCAGGACGGGCTGGTGCATATCTCTCGCATTTGCGACCGGTTCTTAAAGCACCCGAGCGAGGCGGTTCGGGTGGGCGACGTAGTGAAGGTGAAGGTGCTGGAAGTGGACGCCCGCCGCAAGCGGATTTCACTGACCATGCGGGACATCTAAGACAGAGAAGGAATAAGACGATGCCGAACTATGGGATAAGATTTTTGCGGATGATCTTTGGAATAGCGTTTTACGGCTGCGGCGTTTACATGACAATTCAGGCAAATCTGGGGCTTAGCCCCTGGGACGCGCTGCACATGGGCATCAATTGTGCCACGGGTTTAAGCTTCGGTAACGCCTCCGTGATGGTGGGGCTGATCATTCTGGTGGCGGATGTACTGCTGGGTGAGAAAATCGGCTTTGGCACGATAGTCAATACTATCATGATCGGCAAGATGGTGGATTTTTTCAATTACATCGAGCTGTTACCCAAGATGGAAAATTTTTTCTCGGGGCTTGTGCTTTTGCTTGCAGGCTTGGTGATTGTTTGCTTTGGAATGTATTTTTACATGGGCACAGGATTAGGCGGCGGCCCACGCGATTCGCTGATGGTTGCCCTTCACCGCAAGTATCCGAAGCTTCCTATCGGCTTGACGCGCACCCTGCTGGAGGGTGCCGCGCTGCTGAGTGGATGGATGCTGGGGGGCAAGGTGGGCATCGGCACGTTGGTTTCGGTGTTGAGCGTCGGCTTTATCATGCAAGGTGTTTTTGCGTTGGTGCGCTTTGACCCCAAAGCCGTGCAGCACGAAAACCTTATGGTCACTATCAACCGGATGCGCTCTGCTCAAAAGATTTGAAAATTTAGTTTGGCTTTTTTGGGGGCGGTGTGCTGAAAGCACGCCGCCTCTCTCTCTCGTATTCAGATTCAGATTCGTATTCGTATTGGGATTCGGATTCGGATTCCGCGCCCGCGCGAGCCGCCATCTGCCGCAGGTTTTTACAGCTTGCGGCAGGCCGCCGCAACTTGCCGCTGATTGCCGCAAACTCTTGCAGACGTTTTTAAACGGCATCATTAGCGTAGCTAATATAAACGCTTTTTCACTTATCAAGGTTCATATTAACGCGCATCAAAACAGGCAAGCGCTGTTTTCAGGCAGCCCTTGCTCATATTAGAATATGGTTCAAACCCCGTAACACCGAACCTGCCCCCCATGGTCAATGTGTTTTGGGGTTGCTGTTTTTTGTAAGAAAGCCGCCCGCCCTACCATCAGTTTAGCATAGGGCGACGGGGGCTTTCTATGGTCAGTTTTTTGGGGGGCGATCCCCTCGTTAATGCGGGGATGTCCGCTGCGGCTTTTGTCGACCCTGTCCCTTTTGACCAAAGCTTCAAGCCATTCGACCACCTTTCCGTTAAAGCAACAAAAGAGTCTGCACCGCCATGTGGCAATGCAGACTCTTTTTAAATTCAGGCAATAATAATCAAAAATCTTACAGCTTTTCGACAATATCCTTGGTGTCGCGTGCAATGAGCAGCTCCTCATTGGTGGGCAGCACCCAAACCGCGACCTTCGAGTCGGGAGTGGAGATGCAAGCTTCCTCGCGGCAGCCGCTGTTCTTGGCAGCGTCGAACTTGATGCCGAGCACTTCCATGTTCTCGCAGACACGCTCACGCACAACGTCGTCGTTCTCGCCGATGCCGCCGGTGAAGCAGACAGCGTCTAGCCCGCCGAGAGCGGCGGCGTAGGAGCCGATATACTTCTTGATCTGGTAGCACAGGATATCCACAGCCAGCTTGGCGCGCTCGTTGCCGGCATCCTCTGCGGCGTGCAGGTCGCGCATGTCGCTAGAAACGCCCGAGATGCCGACCAGGCCGGCCTGCTTGTTGAGGATGTCAATGATCTTGCTGGTGCGGAAGCCCGACTTCTCAGACATAACGCTGACAAGCGAGGGGTCAATCGCGCCGCAGCGGGTACCCATGATGAGGCCATCCAGCGGAGTCAGACCCATGGTGGTGTCCACGCACTCGCCGCCGTTGATAGCGGTGATGGAGGAACCGTTGCCCAGATGGCAGGTGATGACCTTCAGGTTGTCCCTGCCGGTCAACTCGACCAGACGCTGGGAGACAAAACGGTGGCTGGTGCCGTGGAAGCCATAACGGCGCAGGCGATATTTCTCATAGTACTCGTAGGGAATCGGATAGATATAAGCCTTGGAGGGCATGGTCTGATGGAGGGCGGTGTCGAACACGACAACCATCGGAATCTTCTCGCCGAACACCTTGCGGCAGGCCTTCATCGCAGTCAGGCCGGGCGGGTTGTGCAGGGGTGCGAGGGTCGAAAGCTCGTCGATGGCGTTCATGACCTCGTCGTCGATGAGTGCCGAGCAGGCAAATTTCTCGCCGCCGTGCACGCCGCGGTGGCCGATGGCCGAGATCTCAGAGATGTTGTTGATCACCTTGTGCTCGCCACAGGTCAGCAGCTCGACAACCTCGGCAAACGCCTCAGCGTGGGTGGGGAAGGGCGTCTCATACTCAATCTTGGTGCCGTTCGAAAGCTTGTGGCTGATTTGGCCGCCGGCGCCGATGCGCTCGCAGAGACCCTTGGCGATGACTAGCTCGGTTTCCATGTCGATGAGCTGGTACTTCATCGAGGAGCTGCCCGCATTGATTACCAGAATTTTCATTATTGTTATCCTCCTTTGTTATACTGAAATACCAGATTAAAAGGTTAAATAGATTAGCTGTTGCCAAGATATCAACTTTTTAGAGGAATATCAGTATTAAAACACGACCATGCTTGCAAAAAAGAACGCCCCTTTTGTCAATTAGGAATACCAAACGGGATTACGCGCGTAATCGTCAGTATTTCTTGACTAGGGTGCTCATAAATAATATAATATTATATAATTTCCAAAAGTTCAAGTATACCGCAGTAAATCGAAGTATTATTGGATATTTACACTATCGTGGGCATTTTTCGAGCCCAAAATACTTAAAAATCCATGAAAATTTTGTGTGCGGCATATGGGGCTTGAAATACCGCAACAGATGAAAGGGGGTAGCGCTAATGACTATTGTAGCAATTGCGGCGGAGTATAACCCGTTTCACAACGGGCATGCCTATCACATCGCCAAAACGCGTGAAGCGGGGGCAACGCATATCGTCGCGATTATGAGCGGCAATTTTACCCAGCGCGGAACCCCTGCCATTGCAGAGAAACGAGCTCGTGTCAGGTCGGCGCTTGCGGGCGGCGCCGATCTGATACTGGAGCTGCCGCTCCCCTATGCCATGGCGACCGCACAGCGCTTTGCGCTTGGCGTCGCGGGCATCGCAGAAGGAATGGGATGTGTCGATGTCTTGTCCTTTGGCAGCGAGTCCGGCTATCTTTCAATATTAAAAGCGGCTGCGAATGCGGTGGATAGCGCCCCCGTGTGTGAGCGCATGACTCAGTTGCTTTCAACCGGAATCACCTTTGCGCGTGCGCGGCAGCAGGCGGTCAGCGAACTTTGTGGTGACGAAATTGCCGAAACACTCGGCAGCCCCAACGACGCGCTGGCGGTGGAATATATCCGTCAGCTCAAACTCATGGGCAGCCGCATTGTGCCGTTCGCTGTTGTAAGAAACGGCGCTAGGCACGACGACGTTGTTGCAAAAGGCGAAATGGCCTCGGCCTCTTTTTTGCGGGCGCTGATGCGCAGCGGTGGCGTTGCGGCTATTTCCGATTTTATGCCAGAGGGGGCGCATGCAGCTCTTGGGGCTGCCGTACAGGAATCGCTGGCGCCGTTTGACGAGAAAAAGCTGCAAGCCATGATGCTCGGCGTACTGCGCCGCATGACGGCTGAGGAAATATCTCGTGTGCCCGATCTCTCCGAAGGGCTTGAAAACCGTATCTATGCAGCCATCCGACAGGCGTGCAGCGTTGAAGAAATCTACACGCTGGCAAAGTCCAAGCGCTACACCGCGGCCAGAATCCGCCGGGTGGTCATGTCGGCGTTTTTAGGGCTGGAATCCATCTATGGTGAGCAAAAGCCGCCCTACATCCGCGTGCTGGGCTTTAACACGCGTGGTCGAGAGATACTCTCGCGCATGAAGGAGACCGCCACGTTGCCGGTGTCCGACTCGCTGGCCTATTTGAGCCGCGTCAACGAGGTGTGCGCTGCCTTTGTCGAGCTGGAAGCACGCGCAACCGATATTTATCTGTTGGGACTGCCGGTCATCCGCCCCTGCGGTTATGATTACGTGGCCGACAGCGTCCGTGATATTTAAACTGTAATGACCTAAAGACGAAAGGAAGGGTAAGCTATGAAATCTATTTTGATGCTTTTAGATAAGAACGCCAGAATGTCCCATGAGGATATTGCCACGGCGACCGGCAAGACCGTCGACGAGGTGAAGGCCGAAATTAAGGCCTATGAAGAAAACGGCACCATCAAGGGCTATACCACCCTTGTCGACTGGGAAAAGACCGACCGCAACTATGTGACGGCTCAGATCGCGGTCAAGATTTTACTAAACGGAAAAAGGGGCTTTGACGACATTGCCGAGCAGTTGGCCAGCTTTGAAGAGGTTGAGACGGTGACGCTGATGAGCGGAGGCTACGACCTTTCGCTGACCGTTTCAGGCAAGACCTTTCAGGAGGTTGCCATGTTCGTTGCCTCGCGTCTTTCCCCGCTTGAAGGGGTGCAGTCCACCTCCACAACCTTTTTGCTCAAGACTTACAAAGAGCGGGGCATAGCCACTAAAAAAGATAAAGATATGCGGGAGGTGCGGGTTTGATCAATTATGATAAAGTGCTGTCACAGACGGTCAAAGACATCAAGCCTTCGGGCATACGACGCTTTTTTAACCTTGCGAACGAAATGGAAAACGTCATTTCGCTCGGTGTTGGCGAACCCGACTTTAAAACGCCGTGGGCGGTGCGCCGCGCGGGTATACAGGCGCTTGAGGCAGGCAAAACCTGGTACACCGCCAACGCGGGCATGGCGGAGCTGAAAAGCGAAATTTCTAACTATATGGCTCGCCGCTTTCAATTAAATTATAAGCCTGACGAGCTTTTTGTCACAGTGGGCGGCTCTGAGGCGATTGATATGTGTATTCGTGCGCTTGTTGAGCCGGGCGATGAGGTTATGGTGTGCGAGCCGAGCTTTGTGTGCTATTCGCCGATTGCGGCGCTCTCGCAAGCCAAGGTGGTGCCAATTGCCACCAAGGCCGAAAACGGCTTTTCGCTGACCCCCGAGGAACTCAAAGCCGCAATTTCGCCCAAATCTAAGCTTTTGATTATGCCGTTCCCTTCCAACCCCACCGGCGGCATCATGACAAAAGAACAGCTTGAAGCGATCGCCGACGTGCTGCGCGGCACCGATATCATGGTGCTTTCCGACGAGATTTATGGCGAACTGACTTACGGCGGCATCAAACATTATTCTCTGGCTAATATCCCTGATATGTGGGAGCGCACCATCGTGGTCAACGGCTTCTCGAAGGCCTATGCCATGACTGGCTGGCGCTTGGGCTACGCTTGTGGCCCCAAGCCGATCATTGACCAGATGCTCAAAATTCACCAGTACGCCGTTATGTGCGCGCCCACCGTCAGCCAGTTTGCCGCCATTGTGGCGATGAAAAGCTGTGACGACGCCATCGCAGAAATGCGCGACGAATATGACATGCGCCGCCGCATGCTAGTGGATCGCCTAAACGCGATGGGCCTGACCTGTTTTGAGCCCAGGGGCGCATTTTACGTCTTCCCAAGCATCAAATCCACCGGCTTGACCAGTGCCGAATTTTGCGAGCAGCTTTTAAACGCCAAGCGGGTCGCGGTTATTCCGGGTGACGCGTTCGGTGAATGTGGCGAGGGGTATGTCCGCATCTCTTATTCCTACTCGATGGAGCATCTCATCACCGCGCTTGAACGCATTGCGGAATTTTTGAAGGAAATCAAATGAGATGACAGAATCTATTACCGCAAAAGCTTTTGGAAAAATTAATATGACTCTTGCGATCACCGGCCGACGTGACGACGGCTATCACACGTTGTGTTCGGTAATGCAGAGCATTTCGATTTGTAATGTGGTCAAGGTTTTTAAAACCGAGGGCGGGGGCGTCACACTTAATTGTGACGACCCCGCTTTACCGACCGACGAACGCAATACAGCCTATCGCGCGGCACAGACCTTTTTATGTCATGCGGGGCTACCGCGGCGCAGCGGCATCTTTGTCAAGCTGCAAAAACGGGTGCCGTATCAGGCGGGCTTAGGCTCGGCCAGCGCCGACGCCGCAGGGGTGCTTGCCGCCTGCAATGTGCTGTTTGGGCAGCCGTTTTCTCAGCAGCATCTACTGGAGATTGCCGCAAAAATCGGGGCGGATGTGCCGTTTTGCCTCACCGGTGGAACCAAACTTGCCGAGGGCATCGGCGATATTTTTACCCCGCTGCCCAATTGCCCCGACTGCACACTGCTGATTCTGCATCCCGGTGAGGGCGTTTCCACGCCAGAGGCGTACCGGCGGTTCGACGCGCTGCAAAATCCGGTTCAGCCGCAAGCCCAACCCATGATAGCGGCGCTACATAGCGGCGATCTGCATCAGGTCGCCACAGCCTGTGGCAATGTGTTTGAGCAGTGCTGCCCCGTGGCTGCGGTTGCAGAGATGAAGGCGGCGCTATTGAGAGCGGGCGCACTTGGCAGCGCTATGAGCGGCTCTGGCACTGCAGTTTTCGGTCTCTTTGCCGATGCACTATCCGCCCAAAGGGCTCGCGAAGCGCTTTTGCCCTTTGGCTGGAAAAGCTGGCTGGCTAATCCGGTCAATTGTGGCGTTTTAGTAGAATAGTTTTGGTTGTGTAAATTGAGATGTCATCTGAGCCAACAGCCCGACAGACTTGTCGGGCTGTTACTTTCTGGTTTCGGTCAAGCTTTTTAAATCTTACGAGGTTTGGGGTGGGACCCCAAGCGGTGTTTTATGACTTGAAAAACACAGGAAGGGGGGAGCCAAAACGGGGAACTGTTTTGCGCAGGGGACCCCCTGCCAGGGGTTCCCTCGACGCCGTTTAGAGCAGTATTACTTATACCTTTGAAGCCTTCGGCAAAAGAAATCCGCTGAGTGCATAAACCGCCAGAAACCTGACCATCCTGTTATTGCAACAGGATCGGCAGAAATAACCGCATAGAACAACACCCGCCCACAGTGGGTCATGGCCTGCCGTCCTGACTTTAACAAAGGATTGGCAGGTTTTTATAATGACAAAAACAGACCGATTTGCCCTCACTCTTTTTTTGACGCTAATGCTGTCGATGCTTTTGCTTTCGTTCGACAGCTTTGCCGCACAGTGCGCCGCCGTGCGCCAGAATACGCTGCGGCTGCATATCATTGCAAACTCGGATCTTGATGAAGACCAGCAGCATAAGCTCTTGGTGCGCGACGCATTACTGCAAGAATATTCAGAGCTGCTGGGCGGGGAAGATGCCGCTCAGGCAGCCCGCATTGCCGAATTTTTGCGCGACGACATCACCTTGACTGCCCAAAAAACGCTGCAGGCGGCGGGGGATATGCACAACGTCGCGGTGAGTGTCACCGATATGTACTTCGACACCCGAACCTATGAGGATGGCGTCACGCTGCCCGCCGGAGAATATACCGCGCTGCGGGTGGTGATTGGTGAAGGCAAGGGGAAGAACTGGTGGTGCGTCATGTACCCCCCGCTTTGCATCCCGGTGGCGACACAAGAACAGGCTGCCGAGGTGGAAGAGCAGATTCGTACCCTGAGTGTCGAACCGTGTTATCAGGCGAAGTTCGCCGTGGTTGAAGCTTTTGAAAAGCTGACCGACCGCGCCAGTGAATAAACGTCCACTAAATTTTCGAATTCAAAACGGCCTAAATTTAAAACCAAAAAGTATCCCGGGGCGCAAATGCCCCGGGGTTTTGTTTTCTTGGAATAATTCAACTGCGCTGACGCGAGAATAAACGCTAAACGCCACCGACGTAAAAGCTGAGACTTCAGCCCCTGCACCGGCGGCACTTATGCTTATCCTGTACCCAGCAGATCGCGCCGCAGCTGGGTCATAATCTTCTTTTCGCGGCGTGATACCTGCACCTGTGTCATCCCTAATCGTTCGGCGGTCTGGGACTGGGTCTTTTCGCCAAAATAGCGCAGCAGAATAATGGCGCGGTCGCGCTCCTCCAATAAATCCAACGACTGGCGCAGCGCGATAAGATCACTGGTCAGCTCCTCGGGCGAATCGACCGGTAGATCAAGCTGACCGCCACCCTGCTCTTCGCTTTCGGTCAGCGATATTGGCGGCGCACAGACGCCGATGGCTTCTACCACCGCTTCTTCCGAGACTTCAAGCAGCGCAGAAAGCTCTGAGATAGTGGGCTCATGACCATGCTCAAACGAAAACCGTTCCCGCGCGCGGACAATACGCATCGAAAGCTCCTTGATGGTGCGGCTTATTTTAATTGCGCCACCATCGCGGAAAAGGCGGCGCATTTCGCCTAGAATAACCGGTACGGCATAGGTCGAAAAGCGCACCCCGCGGTCGTGGTCAAACGCGTCGGTCGCTTTAATCAGCCCGATGCAGCCGGCCTGAAACAGGTCTTCATATTCGATACCGCGCCCCTTAAAGCGGTGGGCGCAGGCATGCACCAGCCCCATGTTGCTTTCGATAACTTCGCTGCGCGAAGGAATTTCCTTACACCCTGACATTTGCATCACCTTTGGAGATGAGCCTCCTTTCGAGGGTGACAACGGTGGGGCCGCCCGGTTTTGAGCGTACCTTGACCCGGTCCATCAGGCTTTGCATCACCGAAAAGCCCAGCCCGGAGCGCTCCTGCGCAGCACCGGTGGTAAAAAGCGGTTCCATCGCCTGATTAACGTCGTCTATGCCGCAACCCTTGTCCTTCACCCTAATAACCACCCGCCTGCCTTCATAGATGTCGGCGGATATGTAAACGCGGCCAAGGGTATTCGGATAGGCGTGCACAATACAGTTGGTTACCGCCTCTGAAACGGCGGTGCGTATGTCGCAGAGCTCCTCTACTGTGGGGTCGAGCTGGGCTACAAAGGCGGCGACGGCGGCGCGGGCAAAGCTTTCGTTGACCGAACGGCCGTCAAACTCAGCTTTCATTCTGTTGAGCGGTTTTATCATGTTTTCATTCCTCCGTTTTAATACTGGCCAAGCGGTCTAGCCCCGCCAGGCGCATCACCTTTTGCAGCGGCTTGGGGGTGTTGGCAACACTCACTGTGCCGCCGAATGTATTCATTAGCTTGTAACGTCCCATGACCAGACCTATTCCAGAGGAATCCATAAAAGTGACGCCGCCAAAATCCAGCGTCAGCACAGCCGGGCGATAGCGATCAATTGCTTCGTCTATCTGGGCGCGCATACCGGCCGCCGAATGGTGGTCGATTTCGCCCGCGAGCAGCACCGTCAGCGTATCGCCGGCGGGGGAAAGAATTGTACACACAGCTTTGCACTTCCTTTTTTGGATAATATGGATATCTTTTCAATTCAGAAGGGGAAATATACCCCAAAACAGAAAAATCCCTTATCAACAAGGATAAGGGAAGCACCTGGTCGAGAAAGGTCATAAACCGCGGCTTGCCGCCAAAAAAGCGAAAAAATGGCGGGTAAATGCCGCAGGCTCAAAAGATGCAAATTTGTTTTAAGCAAAAAAGCCGTATTTTGTCCAATAGCAAGCAAAATATCAACAAACCAAACAGACGGACTTGCTAGAATAGCGCGGCTTCCGATGCCGCAATTTTTAGACAAATTCGATGGATTATTCGAATTTTTCGATGCATATAGTCAGCATTACATATAAAAAAGAAGAAATTTAAACCAATTTCCCTGTATCTTTTTAGTGAAATATGCGTTATAATAAATATCAGTGTAAAATTATAAAAGTCCAGCATTATGTCCAAATTTATCGCCTGCATGTTGCAAAGCACATGCTCTGTCCGGAGGGGCTTAAAAAACTTGGATATGCTTACCTTGGCTCTGCTGCGGACTCTGATTGTACAACAAGGGGGAAGTCACCATGAAATCGCTCAAACTCAAGTTAATCGTCATGTTTACGCTGGTTATTTTTGTTGTCGTGTCAACTTTAGGCATCGCAATTGTTACCTTTGAAGGCAATAAATTATTGGAAGATGCCCACTACAACCTGGAAATGATGGCACAGGCAGAGGCTGAAAACATTGCCAGCCAGCTCAAAGCTGAGCTAAGATATATTGATGCTCTGGCCCAAAATGCTATGATAACCGACGGCACGGTTACAGTTATCGAAAAGACTGCCTATTATCAGGCGGAAGCCGAAAGAATGGGTTACATACTGTTTGGTTATGCCGATTCATCGGGTAAAGCGATTATTTTAGATGGGAGCATGACAACGAATAATGTTGCCGATCGTGAGTTCTTCCAAAAAGCGATGGAAGGTGAAGCAAACTGCTCTGATCTGATGTTTAGCAAGTTAGACGGAAAGCCCGCCATCGTGTTTGCGGCACCCGTCAAAATACATGGTCGCGTTATCGGTGTGTTCTATGGTCGAAAGGACGGCCTTATGCTCAGCGAATATAGCCAGAATACCACCTATAAAGAGACAGGCTACGCCTATATTATCAATAACCAAGGCACCACAGTAGGGCACAAAAACACCGATCTGGTTATGGCGCAGGACAATGACATTGAAAACGCGAAGAACGACCCAACTGTTCAGGCACTGGGCGCCATGACACAACAAATGATAGCCGGTGGCGTAAGTAGTGGGGAGTATCGTTACAACGGTGTTGACAAAATTGCGGGCTATGCCCCCATTGATGGTAGCCCGTGGATTTTAGCGCTTACAGTGGAACGCGGTGAGATTTTTGAAAGAGTCATTGCATTGACCAAGCTGCTTTTGGGTTTGTGTTTGGCGATAACGGCAGCAGGTGTTATCGCAATCTATTTCGTTAGCGACCGAATTGCCAATCCGATTAAAAGAATCACCGCGGCGGCTCAGCAAATTGCCGACGGCAATTTTGATGTCTCGCTGTCGGTTAAAAGCAAGGACGAAATCGGGCGTCTGGCACAGGCTTTTGGGTTGACCATCAACCAGTTGGTCAACTATCAGGGTTATATTGACGAGATTTCGGAGTCGCTGCTCAGCGTGTCTCAGGGCGACTTAACCATTGAGCCTAAGCGCGATTATGTCGGACAATTTAAAAGACTTAAAGACAATTTACAAGCCATGCTCGACAACCTCAATGCCACGCTGACCAAGATTAACGAGGCTGCGGCGCAGGTGGACAGCGGCTCCGACCAGGTCTCAAACGGTGCTCAGGCGCTTTCTCAGGGCGCCACCGAACAGGCCAGCGCTATTGAGCAGCTGTCGGCTTCCCTTGAGGAGGTTACGGCGCAGATCAAACAGAATGCCGAAAATACACAATTGGCGCATGATAAAGCCAATTTTGCAGGCCGGGAGTTGCGCAGTAGCAACGACAAAATGAAGGATACCGTTGCAGCGATGGATCAGATTGCTCAAAAATCTGCCGAAATTTCTAAGATCATCAAGGTTATTGACGACATCGCTTTCCAGACCAATATTTTGGCGCTCAACGCGGCGGTTGAGGCCGCTCGCGCAGGCGAAGCGGGCAAGGGCTTTGCCGTTGTAGCCGACGAAGTTCGAAATCTAGCGGGCAAATCGGCTGAGGCAGCCAAGAACACCACCGTGCTGATCGAAGAGACGATTGCGGCTGTGAAGAACGGCAGTGAAACCTCCGCCTCGACCGCACAGTCGCTGGAGCAGAGCGCCCAAGAAACACGGGCTGCTATTGAGCTGATAGACAAAATCGCACATGCTACGCAAGATCAGGCCACTGCAATTGTCCAGATCAGTCAGGGTGTTGAACAGATTTCTTCGGTGGTACAGACCAATGCCGCCACTGCGCAGCAAAGCGCCGCAGCAAGCGAAGAATTGTCTAGCCAGGCCAACCTGTTGGAGGAGCTGATTGCAAAGTTTAAGATTAATGATGCGGTTTCGCAGAGCGAGACTTTCGAAGAGCTGTCTGAGGAGGACGAGGAGCCCGTTGACCCTGCTCCTGTTATCGAGGACGGCGACAGCAAATATTTTTAAAATTAGCTTACAAAAAATTTCGTTGCCCAACGGGTAGCGCATCAGGGCCGTCGGTTTAATCCGGCGGCCCTAAGCTTTGTTAAGATGTCGCAAGAACCTTTTCTCGCCTAATTCTTAAGGTTTCAATATTCCTTACGGCGGCCGGTAATAATGACAGAATTGGCTCTATATGATATAATTTTTGATATCTTATTTTGTGCCTCGCGGTCAATATATGGTCGCCAGATAGGGGCAGGAACAGCAACGGGGCAAGCTATTTGGCGGTCATGCTGCCCTTACAATGAGCAAAGGAGAGTTTTGAACATGGAGATGGTATCCCCCCGATATGCAGGGACAAACAAGGGTCATTACAGTCCCGGCGTGATTTCAAACGGCATGTTGTATATATCCGGGCAGTTATCTATTGACCCAGATACCCGCGCATTGCCCGACGGCGGTATTGCGGCACACGCCGCGTTGGCGCTTAAAAATCTCGAACGCGTGCTAACCGAGGCGGGCTTAACCCGCAACGATGTGGTGCAATGCCGCGTTTATGTGACCGATGTTGCACTCTGGGACGAAGTGAATGCCGTATATGCCGAATTTTTTGGCAACCACAAACCCGCTAGAATCGTTTTGCCGGTACCGGCGTTGCATTTTGGCTGCATGGTCGAGATAGAAGCGGTCGCGGAGGTGCGCGCCTTATGAATTACATCTGCTCAAAGTGCGGAACCAAAACGGATGTAACGACCAGAGCGCCCAAATGCGATTGTGGTGGGCTGTGGAAGCTCGACTTTACCCCGGCAAGCTTCGACCCGGCGCTGATTGACAAAAGCTGTTGGGGTCTTTTTCGCTACCGCGCATTTATGCCGCTCCTCGATGAAAGCTGGCGTGAGATCTCGTTGGGTGAGGGTATGACGCCGGTGGTGCCCTTTGACGACGATCTGCTGCTCAAGATGGACTATTTCATGCCTACGCTGTCCTTTAAGGACAGGGGCGCCGCCGTGCTGATCTCTCATTGCAAAGCGATTGGCGTCGATTCGGTAGTCCAGGACAGCAGCGGCAACGCAGGCAACAGCGTGGCAGCCTATTGCGCCAAAGCGGGCATCGCCTGTGAGATTTTTGTCCCCGAGGGCACCTCGCCCAAGAAAATCGACATGATCCGCGCGCACGGTGCGGCGGTCAACATTGTCCCCGGCTCGCGCGACCATTGCGCCGACGTCTGCCGCGCCAAGGTGGACAGCGCGGGTAAATATTATGCCAACCATGTCTACAATCCCTTCTTCTACGAGGGTACCAAAACCTATATCTACGAAATTTATGAGCAGCTCGGGCGCATCCCGCAGAATATCTTTGTACCGCTGGGCAATGGCACGCTGTTCATCGGTGTTATCAAGGCGCTGGAGGAGTTTTTGGCGGCCGGAATTCTCGACAAAATGCCCAACGTTGTCGCGTTACAAAGTGCGCATTGCGCGCCCATTGCGGCAGCGGTGGAGCAGGGGCTGACATCTCCGGCCGCGGTCACAGTCTCACCTACGCTGGCAGAGGGCATTGCTATCGGCGTGCCAATGCGCGGTGAAGAGATTTTGAGCTATATTAAAAAGCACCACTGCAAGGTGATTCTCACCCCCGAAGATAAAATTCTTGAGGCCAGAAGCGCGCTGGCTAAAAAGGGCATCTACTGTGAGCATACCACCGCGGCCAATTACGCGGCCTATCTGCATTATTGCACGCTTTACGGCAAAACGCCGGACAGCATCATCCCGATGTGTGGCGCGGGATTAAAATCCGACCATTAAATTAGAATACTGAAAAAAGTAACGCCCCCGGAAATCAATTGAAGTGATCCAAAGTATGTCTAGGGCTGGCAATCCCAGAGATAACGCTGTGATCGAAAGCTTCTTTGGTAGGTTCAAAGATGTTTTGCGTTTCCAGTTTCACTACTGGCTTGCTGATGACCTTTCTTCCGTCATCACAGACGCAATCGCTTATTTTAATACCATTCGTCCCCTCCGCAAACTAAGCGGAAAACCACCTGTCCAATTCAGAATTGAACAGGCAGTTTAAGTTGAGCTTTATTCTGTCTACTTTCTATTGACTATTTCAGAAATCAATCCGGGGGCACTGTTATCATAAGCAGAAAAAGCAATTGAAGTTTGAACCAGCTTTTAAAAGCTGGTGGGGTTTGGAACAAAGCCCAGCGTGCTATTATTGATTAAATACACAGGAGGGGAAGCAAAAATAACCCGGGGGAGTGTCTCTGCGCGGGGAAGCCCCGTAAGAGGCCCCCCGATGCCGTGGCAAATGGCATTTGTTAGGTGGATTTTATGTAATAAGAGCACCCTCGGATAAAATCCGAGGGTGTACAATTTACTAATCCTAGTTTAGATACTAAAATATACGAAAAGTATATAAAACGCCTTATTCACACAAGAAATGCAGCATAAAAGTAAAGGCCAGAAGATCGGCGCACCCGCCGGGGCTGATATTTTCCGCAATGAAATCAGCGTCGAGTGTTTGGAGAACCGCCAGCTCGGGGTGAGGCGTTTTTTCAAGCAGAGAAAAAAGCGCTTCCTGTAACGTTTTTTGTCGTGCAACCCCCACGCGGGAGATTACATTGGTGTCGGTGGCTTTCGCCATCAGATGAATTAACGCAATCGCGCCCGCATCGTTCAGGCTGTACCCCTCGGCCAGTAGCGCTTTAAATACCGGCAAGCTGATGTCTCGCACGCTGGGGAAGCCCGCTGCTACCTCGCCACGAATGCCCGAAATACCATGCTGTGCATAGATGCGCTCGCCCGCTGTCCGCGCACCGGCTTGTTCAATCTTTTTTAAGTCGTTGGTTGTCTCTGCTCCGGTCATTTCAGCGCACAGCAGACAGAGCTGTTCCGGTGTGGGTTTCCCCTTTGCCCAGAGTCGTCCTGTGGCGGCGCAAAGAATCCCCATCGAATAGATGGCGCCTTTGTGGGTGTTCACCCCGCCGGTCGCGCCGAACATGTCGCTTTCAGCACGCTGGCCGATGTAACGCAGCGACGCAAAAAGCTGTGCGGGCGAGAGATCGCCGCTGCGCGCGCCCTTTAAGGCACAAGCTTTAAAATACGGCGTCAGGGCTGTGGCACTGTCCATAAAGGTGAAAATATCCATGTCACGATGTGCACCGGCGTTTGCGCGGTCAACAAGGCCTGGCTTGGGCGTGACGCAGACTTCGTACAATAGGCTTTTGACAGCCAGCCCGGCGATGTGCTCGGCGGTCTCATTGTCGAGATAATCTTCGATGAGCTGCTTTGTCCGCTGTTCGATGGCATCCAGTCCGTGTCGGCGGCTGCGCGCGCAGGCGGCTGCTTGATCGCCGCAGATGAGACAGCGTCGGGGCGGCGCGCCAAAATCGCTGCGCGACAGTTTTTCCCCCTCGGAATTAAGCACATCAATATCAAAAAGCCGCGCGGCATCAAAAGCATCCTCAATCTGAACCATCATTTTTTTGATAGCATTGTCCGAAAAATTAACCGCCCAATAGCCCTCAAGGCCGGTGTTATAGTCGAAGATGATGCGAAACGCAACCTCTACGTTGTGGCGGCGTAGCTGTTCATCTATCAGCCGCACGCCCGCGTCAAACAGACGGTCGGCACTTTCAAAGCGCTTGTTTTCACCCGCGATGTTCATCGTCAGACAAATGAGGGGCGCGCTGTATTTTAAAAGCAATTCCTGTTGAAAGGCTGCCCGGCGTTCGCGTGCCAGCAGCATCTCTTCTAGCTGTACCTTCACGTTTTTGTCCTCCCGAACTGATATGTAACACTACTTATCTTAACGTTAAGCAGCGGACACGTCAAGGTACTGCTAATCAAGACGAATCAAAAGCAGCTTTAAAAAATCAATCTGTCAGCAAAACCGTCAATTCAAAATATTTATAAAAAGTCTTGCAAAATGAAAAGTAATGTGATATTATCACACCAATCAATATCACGAAACCTTTGATGCGGAGATCAAACCGTGAGATGCGCCTACAGAGAGTGGGGGAGGCTGAGAGCCCCGCGGAGAGCAGCATGGCAAATGGACCGCTGAGGGCGAGGTGAAAGGGTCGCTTTTAAAGCGCCTGAGTACCCAAGACGTAAAGCCGGCGTTACCGGCTGGAAATGTGTTGGCATTTCTGTAAGTGAGTGGGTTTGCTTTTTGCAGACCAATTAAGGTGGTACCGCAGATTTTTACAATCTGTCCTTAAACAATGGTTTAAGGGCGGATTTTTTGTTTTGTGGACCCAAATAGCCGTATCAACACCGTGGCGCGCACCAACAGGCGGCGCCCTGTTTTGTAAGAAGGAGATATTGTAATGAAAAAGATTCTTGCATTCGCGCTCGCCGCCATGATGGCCGTTATGACTGGCTGTGGTTCTGCATCCGTCTCTTCTGCACCGTCCAGCGAATCTCCCGCTTCTTCAGAGCCTGTCAACGAAGCGAAGCAGGTTGTCATTGGCATTGTTCAACCGATGGACCACCCGTCGCTAAATCAGATTCGGGAAACCATCATCGACGAGCTTGACGTACTCGGGCTGACCGGCGCAGTTAAGATTGAGTACCGCAACGCAAACGGCGACGCTTCGATGCTGCCGACCATCATGAGCGAGCTGATCGGCGGCGGCGTGGATATTCTCGTCCCGATCGCCACCGGCACCGCACAGGCCGCCGCTGCCGCAACCGACACGCTTCCCATCATTTTCTCGGCTGTCTCAAACCCGGTGGAAGCGGGGTTGGTCACCGCGTTTGAAGAGACAACCAGCAACATCACCGGTGTTTCCAACTCCATCGCCATTGAGGATATTTTTAAGCTAACCAAGGAGCTGACCCCCGATGTTAAAACCTTTGGCTTTGTCTACACCACCAGCGAAGTCAATTCCATGGCCGGTATCAAGCGCGCCCGCGCCTACTGCGACGCAAACGGCATCCCCTATAAAGAAGCGGCCATCACTGGCGTCGGTGAGCTTCAGTCGGCGGCACAGTCGCTGGTCGGCCAGGTGGACGCCTTCTTCACCCCAAACGACAACACCATCGCTTCGGCTATTTCAATCTATATGCAGGTGGCAAACGACGCGGGTATCCCGGTTTATGTCGGTGCCGACTCAATGGTTGCTGACGGAGGACTCGCGACGGTGGGCATCGACTACACCGTACTGGGTCGGCAGACCGCTCAAATGATCGCGCGGATTCTAAACGGCGAAACCATCGCCGAAAATCACGTTGAACAGGTCAAGGAATACGCGAAGATGATCAACATGGTCACCGCCAAACAGCTTGGCATCACCGTGCCCGACGCGCTCAAGGATGAGTTTGTCATTATTAAGAGTAATTCGTAAATGCTCAAACAAAAAAAGCGCTGCCGTAACTTTTACGGAAGCGCTTTTTCTATTGTTTTAACCTATGAACATTTGGGTCCAGTAATTGCCGCTGGGTACATATCCAACGCCAATCTGTGTAAAGGAACTTTTCAGAATATTGGCGCGATGTCCCGGGGAGTTCATCCAGCCGGTGACGACGGCCTGAGGCGTGCTATATCCCATGGCGATATTCTCGCCCGCAGCACGATAAGAAATACCAAAGTTAGTCATCATGTTAAACGGAGAACCATAGGTCGGGCTGGTGTGGGAGAAATAGCCCTTGTCATGCATGTCCTGAGATTTATAACGTGCGACTCTGGAAAGCTCCCAGTTCATGGTGAGAGGTTTCAGGCCGTTTTTTGCGCGTTCAATGTTGACCAGTCTGACAACCTCGGTCTCATATTCGGTGACAGTGTTTGAAAGGGTGGGGATGGAGAGCACCTGACCCGGATAAATCAGATTGGGGTTTTTAATCTGCGGATTTGCCGAAATGATCTCGCTGGTGCCCACCTGGCACTTAACGGCAATTTTCCACATGCAGTCGCCTTTGACGACGGTATAAGAAGTAGTGTTAGCAGCATTTGCACCGACGGCCAGCATCGCTGCACACATTACGGCGGAAAGCAGCATCGAAAGCTTCTTCAAATAATATCCCTCCTGTTGGTATCGGTATCCAATCGGCCGGCGCTTAAGCGCCGGCCACAGGTATCACTCTTAGCAGCCCCAATTCAGGCACTGGCCAAGCATTTGCAACAGAGCGCTGCAGTCAAGAGAACCGCCGCTGAAAGAGAAGCAATTAAACATTGCAGTTACCTCCTTGTCATATTTGCCTTGCAAGTGCATTTAAAGGTTAACAAAAGAGACAATAAAAAGCAAATGAAATATCTACCTTGTTACTAGGGATTAATTTTACAAGGTTGCATTTCCCAATTATAGGCATAAAACATAGAAAATTTAAAAATTTTAAACAAAAAAACATATTTATTATGCTTCCAACAATGTTAAGGGTAATCCAATCTGGCAATATGTACAAAAAAATAAAGCGAAGTGGAATCGTAAAAACCCTACGCTTAAAGTTTAGTCAAAAATCCTTCTTAAATCAGACTTTTTTAGATTTAATAGGCTGTGAAAAGGTAAATAAAAAATTCAGATCTTGACAAAAACCAAGACCCGAATTTTAAAAAAGTTGTGTTCTAAAGAATAATTTGTGCAATATTTTTTAATTTCAGCTTTTAAAATACAATAATTGGATTAAAAACTTTAGCTGTTTACAAACAAACCGTGCTTATTGCAATAAAAATAGAGCTTTCCGTCAAAAGCCAGCGGCAGATTTAACTGCGCCTCCTGCTCTGGATAAAGTCTGACCAGCGTCAACCGGTTACTAGAGAGATAGGCGACAAAGCTGATAAAGTGCGCCTTGTTCATGTCGTGATCAAAAGTCACAAAGTATTGGTTGTCGATGATTTCAAGTCTGGCAGCGTGTGCGCTATCTGCGGGCTGAGGCGTGAGCGGTTCCAGCTTTCGGCCGCAGCACGAAATTTCAGCAGCGCCGGTGCTGTTTACAATGCTGCCGCAGTTCGGGCAGACATAGAACTTTAATCGTTTCATATTACCTCCATCCATGGGGTTTTCGCCGATGTCACCCGTGAGGATACGCTCGACGCTTACGCCCAAAATTTCTGAAAGCGTGCCGAGCAGCGAAACGTCGGGGCAGCCTAAGCCACGCTCCCATTTCGATATGGCTTTATCGCTTATATTCATAGCGTCTGCAATCTGTTTTTGGGTTAGGCCCTTTTCTTTTCTTAAAGCCAAAATAAGGCCGCCAACTTTGCTGCAATCCATGCGTTTCACCTCCATTAACAATATAGCATGTAATCGACTAATTTTTCAATAAACGCTCCGTAGAGTTTTGTTCGCAATGGCTTCGCGCTTGCATCATTTCAATATTCGTAATTTCAGTCACACACGAAAATACAGATGTAGCCCTGTCTTCAAACCGCAAATAAAACAATATAATTTCGACATTTTTGTGACAATTAATTTAAAAATAATGTTTATTATAGCGAAAATTAGTATTATAATGATGTGAGAATACTTATTTTGCTAAGGGAGGATTCATTATGATATCCAAAGAACTGGCTCAAGTAATTTTAGATAAGGTGCATCAGGTTATGCCGCATCCGCTCATCATCTGCGGAACTGGCGGAGAAGTGTATGCAGCCTCTATAAAAGCTAGAGTTGGAAATATTCACGACATATCTAAATCAATCTTAGCGGGACGTTTAAATGAATCCGTAATCACGCCAGAAATGCAGGAGGAATATCTGCGTCAGGGTAAGGATGTCCGCAATGGTATACATATTCCCATCGTTGTACGTGGAGAAAAAATCGCCACGGTGGGCATAACGGGAGACCCGCCTGTCGTGCGGCCTTACAGCAATATGATCAAGCTTATGATAGAGCTTGTTTATGAAGAGGCCCTTGTTCGTGAGAGTATTGTGAAGACGCATGAAGAGGTCAATGAAAGCTTTGGCGAGCTGGCCGCTACTTCTCAGTCGCTCTACGCCAGTGCGGAAATGATTGCCGCCGCAAATGAATCGGGCAATTCTATTGTGCAGGAAGTCACCGAGATCCTGACAAAGGTTAAAAACAATTTGATGTTAATAGACAATATTGCTAAAAAGACCAATCTCATTTCCGTAAATGCCGCGATTGAATCGGCGCGGGCCGGCGTGCATGGGCGGAGCTTTGCTGTTGTGGCAAGCGAGATTAAAAAGCTGTCGAATGATACGTCGGAATACGCGCACAAAATTACAGAATTAAACGATCATTTTGCAGCAAAATTTCAGGATATTCTTAAAATCATCGATGAAAACCATGCGGTCTCTTTTGATCAGAAAGAATCGCTTAAAGTACTTACCGAAAAAACCGAAAGCATAAAAGAGTCGCTTGAGAGCCTTTTGCATTAAAGGCTAAGTATCACCGATTGTCAAATAGTTTTCCCTAAAAAGAAAATAAGCTCCAAAATGGCTGATAAAGCCGTTCTTGGAGCTTATTTAGCATGTTCTTAAAAACAGCTATATCATTATTTCTTTAATAATAAGATAAATCACAAATAACCAAATGGCTACAATAGGTAACGCAAAATACCACTTCTTAGGTCTGCCGTCAGCCCATAATCCTTCGGCTCGAACACGGCACTCTGCAAACACGTCGGGCGGAATCAATCGTACTGTTAGAGCGATAAGACTTGGCAATATAATGACGTCGTCTAAATAACCCAACACGGGTATAAAATCTGGGATAAGGTCAATGGGAGACAATGCGTATACAATTGTTATGCCAGCGAGAATTTTGGCTATCACCGGTGTTTCTTTTTCCCTTAATGCTATGAAAACAGCGGGAATATCTATTTTTATTTGTTTAGCGCTTTCTTTTAGACCCATCAAGATACCGCTTTCTGCTTAATAAATTAATTTTTTATTTACGCTTATCATCATTATTACAAAAAATCCATGTATGAGGTTCAATCCTCACACATGGATTTTCCTGGTTGGGCTGGCTGGATTCGAACCAGCGGGATGCCAGAGTCAAAGTCTGGTGCCTTACCGCTTGGCTACAGCCCAATAAAAGGAGATATGAAAAAAAGGCGTGAAGCCTTTTTTTCATATCAGTGGGGTGGATAATCGGATTCGAACCGACGGCCTCCAGGGCCACAACCTGGCGCTCTAACCGACTGAGCTATACCCACCATGTACAAAAGAACAAAAGCTTGCGTGCCGCCACAAAGGACGTTTAAACAGCTTATTGGTGCGCCAGAAGGGACTCGAACCCCTGGCCTACTGCTTAGAAGGCAGTTGCTCTATCCAGCTGAGCTACTGGCGCACATAGAAATGGATGGAGCGGGTGATGGGAATCGAACCCACATAGCCAGCTTGGAAGGCTGGAATTCTACCACTGAACTACACCCGCATACCGTTTGACAGCGTCATTAATTCTACCAAATAACATCAGGTTTGTCAACAAGAATTTACTTCGATGGCGCAAGAAGATGAAAAGACACGCAATAATTTAAAAAAACCAGGAAAGCAATCATAATTTCTGCACTAAAAGGGCGCATACTGGCCGAAAGATATCCCCCCGGCCAGCCAAATCAAACAATTTACTTTGAAAATTTAAGCATTTGCCGCACGATATGGGCCGACTGCTCAGCGGCGCGGTCCTTAAAGGTGTCATAGGTCATGGCGGCCTCGTCATCAGCGCTGTCGGACATGGTGCGGATAATCAAAAACGGCTTGTCGTTGACAAAGGCGGCGTGAGCGATGGCGGCACCCTCCATTTCGACACAAAGCGGCGAGAGACGCTCGACAATGCGGTCCTTAACCGGGCCGCCTTGCACAAACACGTCGCCGGTGGCGATGCATCCGCTGTAATATGTAAACTCGCCCAGCGCGTCACAGGCCTTCTGCGCCAACGCCAGCAGCTTTTTATCGGCGTCAAAATTTAGCCGGAAAGGGTAGTAGTTTTTCATCAGCGGTTCGGCGTCGTGGAAGGCGGCGTTGGTCGAAAGCACGACGTCCAGCACCTTCAGGCGCTTGTCCACCGCGCCCGCGATACCCACGTTGATGACGGCGTCGGCCTTCATCTCGCGGATCATCAGCGAAGCGCAGAGCGCCGCGTTGACCTTGCCAATGCTGCAGCATACGACTGCCACCTGCTGACCCTCGAGCGTACCGCGGTAAAAGGTACTACCATAGTGTTGTTCCTGGCTCTCAATATCCATTGCGTCGCACAGCAGCGCGACCTCCTCGGGCAGTGCCCCAATAATTCCCCAGATCATGGGCAAACCTCCTTTTAGATTGATGTCATGGCGAGCCACCCGGAATTGGCGGGCGGCTCGCAGTGTTGTGTCCTTGGGACGACGGGTCTATTCCTTGTGCCACTTGATGCCCTGCGGGGTATCCTCCAGAACAATGCCCTGCGCCTTCAACTCATCGCGGATGGCGTCGGCGGTTTTAAAATCCTTGGCTTTTCTGGCGGCCTGACGCTTTTCGATTAACGCTTCAATCTCGGCGTCAAGGCTGTGGGCCTTTCGGTTATACAAAATGCCCAGCACGTTGGTCAGCTCGTCGAAGCAGGCGGTGGCATAGGCGACCGTCTCGGTCGACTTAGGCTCAGCAAAAAAGCTGTTGCAGTCGCGAACCAAATCAAACAGCGCGGCGATAGCGTCGGCGGTGTTCAGGTCGTCGTCCATGGCGTCGATGAAGGCCTGACGGCGCGTGTCCACCGTCTGGCGGAAAGCATTCTCACCCTCAACAGGGGCGGGAGCCGCGTGGGTCGCTGCAAAATCGAGGTGGTCGCGGCAGGTGTAAAGGCGGTCGAGCGCCGCGCGGCACTGCTCGATAATGTCGTAGCTGTAATTGATGGGGGTGCGGTAGTGCGCCTGAAGCATCAGGAATTTGATCGGTTCATAACCGAATTTCTCGGCCACGTCACGGGTGGTGAAGAAGTTGCCAAGGCTTTTGCTCATCTTGCGGTTATCGACGTTGATAAAGCCATTGTGCATCCAGTAGCGGGCGTATTCATGGCCGGAGCAGCACTCGCCCTGTGCGATTTCGTTTTCGTGATGGGGGAAAATCAGGTCGCTGCCGCCGCAGTGGATATCAATGGTCTCACCGAGGTGTTTTCTGATCATCGCGGTGCATTCAATGTGCCAGCCGGGGCGTCCGTTGCCCCACGGCGACGCCCAGTATGGTTCGCCGGGCTTGGCAGCCTTCCAGAGGGTGAAATCCAGCGGGTCTTCCTTGTGCTCAGAGACGTCGATGCGGCTGCCCGATTCAAGGTCCTCAATCGGCATGTGCGAGAGCTTGCCGTACTCGTCAAACTTGCGGCTGCGGAAATACACGCTGCCCTGTGACGGATAGGCGAACCCTTTTTCTTCGAGCGTCTTGATGACGTTGATGATCTCATCCATTGTCTCGGTCGCCTTGGGATGCACTGTCGCGGGGCGGATACCCAATCCCTCGGCGTCGGTCATATATTCCTTGATATAGGTGGCAGCGATGTCGGGAACGGTCGTACCCTCATCGTTGGCGCGGTTGATGAGCTTGTCGTCAATGTCAGTAAAGTTCTGGACGAAAGTCACCTCGTAGCCGCGATACTCAAAATAGCGACGCAGCGTGTCAAACACGCAGATGGGGCGCGCGTTGCCGATGTGGATGAAGTTGTAAACAGTGGGGCCGCAGGCGTATATTTTCACCTTGCCCGGTTCCAGCGGCACAAACTCTTCCTTCTGCCGTGTCAGGGTATTATAAATTTTCAAAGAGACCACTCCTTTTGTTGAGGGCGCGCCGATGCAGCAGCTCGGGGCTTCCCTAATGATTATTGTATCAAAAAGCCGTCCTCATGCAACTGCACGAAGACGGCTTGATTACCGCTGTTCCACTTCGGGGAAGAAAGCAGCCCTTAACGCGGGCAAACGCAGGCGGGGTAGTGACGCCGAAGCGGCGCGTTCTCTCGCTGTGCTGGCGGGTGCACGGTTTCCTGCTCTTTTACGCCGCGGCTTTCAGCCGGTGACCGCAGCTCTCTGAGGTGAAAGAATGTGAGAAAACCCTTCCCGTTAAACGCATCAATATTTAAAAGTTTATAATAATACTACTCTAGCATATGACTAAAAAAATTGCAAGAGAACCGCAAAATTACGGCACGCTGACCATAATGGTGTGGCAGGGGATGAGAATGCCTCACAGCGTCAGCGCGCGAAAAACGCCGCTGTTTGATAGCGGCGAAATTAGGGCGGGGAGCAAGCTGTGATCTTATCTTCATTGTGAACGGGCAAAGGTTAAAACGCGGATGCCGCCTAAAGCGGCAAGAGGAAACCGCTGACAAGGGGTCCCCCTTGCAAAAACAGTCTCCCGGACTTTCTGCGCCCCCGCCTGTATTTATTGAATGAAAAGCACGCGAAGGGGTACTGCCCGAAACTTTTTGTAAAAAGCTTGACCTAAAACTTTAATACAGTCACTAACACGCTTACATATCGCTGAACAGCAGTGCGCGGTTTTTCCAGACATAATTAAAGCCAGAAAGCAGCGTGAAGAACACCGAAGCATACATCAGCACCAAAGAGATAACATTTCCGACGGTGTCCAACCCGCCGGACAGCAGACCGCTTAGTGGTGAAGACGCCAGCCACAGCCACAGCAGCACCCAGATAATCCAGATCATCTGGGTAACGGTTTTCATCTTGCCCCATTTGTCGGCGGCGATGACCAACCCTTCTCCGGCGGCGATGAGCCGCAGTGAAGTCACCAGAAACTCACGGGTGAGAATCACAATAACCACCCACGCGGGGGCAAGCTTCAGTGCGACAAAACAAATCATAGCACTCATCACAAGAATTTTATCGGCCAGTGGGTCCATCAACTTGCCGAAGGTGGTGATAAGGTTATGGCGCCGCGCAATTTTACCGTCGAGCATGTCGGTTAGGCTGGCAGCCGCAAAAACCAGCAGCGCTATCAGGTTAAACGCACCAGAGTTGCCCGCCATAAGAAAAAACACAAAGAACGGCACCAGTATGATGCGCAGCATCGTCAGCTTATTCGGAAGGTTCATTGTTTAATCCACCTGCTCTCCTGTTAAATCATAGCCGTCGGCACCGGTGATCTCCACCGAGACGAATTGACCCGGCTCCAGCCCGTCCTCACCAACAAAATATACCTTTGTGTCGATGTCCGGGGCATCCATATAGCTGCGGCCGACATAGCACTGTGCCTCGTCGTCATAGCCCTCGCACAATACCTCCAGCACGCGACCCTCACAGGCACGCGCAATCTCATTGGCAATGCCCATCTGAATTTCCATAATCGTATCGGCACGGTGGCGGCGCAGGGACGCCTCCACCTGATCGGGCATCTTACCTGCGGGGGTTTCTTCCTCCTGTGAATAGGCAAAGCACCCCAGCCGTTCAAACGCCTGATCACGCACAAAATTGCACAGATGCTCGAATTCCTCTTCGGTTTCGCCGGGCAAGCCGGCGATCATGGTGGTGCGTATCACCACACCAGGGATGCGGTCGCGCAGCTTTTGAAGCAACCCACCTATTAAGGTAGAATCACCCCGGCGCAGCATGCGCTTTAGTACCGTATCGCAGCTGTGCTGCAACGGCAAATCGATGTATTTGACGATTTTTGGCTCGTTTGCAATGACCTCGATCAGCGCATCAGTCGTGCGGTCGGGGTAGCAGTAAAGCACACGAATCCAGTGTAGCTTTTCAATCTTACACAGTTCGCGCAGCAGTTCGGGCAGCATCAGTTTGCCGTAGATATCCTGTCCATAGCGGGTGGTGTCCTGTGCGACGACGTTTAATTCCACCACGCCCTGTTCGGCGAGCTGCTTGGCCTCTTCAATGATATCCTCCATCTTGCGGCTGCGGAAATGCCCGCGAATATCGGGGATGGAACAAAAGGAGCAGCGGTTGTCGCAGCCCTCGGCCACCTTGAGATAGGCAAAATAAGGGGCATTGGCCAGGATGCGCTTACCCTCAAGCGGCAGTGCAGCTTTGTCGCCGAATTCTACGATACGTTCGCCTTTCTCCAGCGCGTGGCGAAGCGCTTTGGCGATGCCACCCATCGCGCCCATACCGAGAATGACGTCCGCCTCGGGCACTTCAGCAGCGAACTCCTGCTGGTAGCGTTCGGCGAGGCAGCCGGTGACGGCCAGCGCTTTAAGCTTGTTTTTCTTCTGCTGGGCGGCTTCAAAGATATTCTCGATCGATTCGCGCTTGGCGTCCTCAATAAAGCCGCAGGTGTTGACGATGATGGCGTCGCACTGCTCCGGCTCGTTGCAGATGGCAAAGCCGTTCGCCGCCAGCTCTGCCAGCATATGCTCCGCGTCCACCTGGTTTTTGGAGCAGCCTAGCGAGATCATTCCAACCTTATAAGTCATTATCTGTTTGGTCCTTTCGGGATGTATTGATACTATTATAAAATCTGCTTTGCGAAAAATTTGCACAAATTAGAGTTTTAGTTCATCATTTTATATCAAAAGCCACCGATTTTTGGCGCAAGGCTCTAGTTCGCGCTTCTTTCAAAAAGCACAGGGGAACCCTCGTTCAGAGGCTTCCCCGATGCCATTTAAGGGCTTTTGTCGTGTGCATGATGCCAAAGCACTTGAAATTTTTGGGTTTTGGCGTGGGGCAAAAGCCCACGTAATTTTGCAGGGAGTTCGCCTCGCTCCTATGTAAGAAACCAGAGGTGCTGCATTTAGTCCTCAAAATCTTGCTCAGATACGGTGCG